>JADLHW010000183.1 GCA_020848615.1 Thermoleophilia bacterium | reverse complement strand
GGCCTTGCCGCCGAGCTCCAGGGTCAGCGCCTTGCCGGAGCCCGCGATGGCCCTGCCGATCTGCTTGCCCACCGCGGTCGAGCCCGTGAACGCGACCTTGTCGATGTCCGGATGGGTCACGAGGGCCATGCCGATCTCGCCGGGCCCGGTGATGATGTTCACGACGCCCGGGGGCAGCTCCGCCTGGCGGCAGATGTCCGCGAAGAGCATCGCGGACAGGGGCGTGGAGCTGGCCGGCTTGAGGACCACGGTGTTGCCGGCGGCCAGCGCGGGCGCGATCTTCCAGGCCAGCATCAGCAGCGGGAAGTTCCAGGGGATGACCTGTGCGGCGACGCCGAGGGGGCGAGGGTCCCGACCCGGGAACGCGTGCACGAGCTTGTCCGCCCAGCCCGCGTAGTACCAGAAGTGCGCCGCGGCGAGCGGCACGTCGACGTCGCGCGTCTCCTTGATGGGCTTGCCGTTGTCGAGCGTCTCGCACACCGCGAGCTCGCGGCTGCGCTCCTGGATGATCCGCGCGATCCGGAACAGGTACTTGGCGCGTTCGCGGCCCGGGAGATCGCCCCAGGTCGTCCGGAACGCAGCACGTGCGGCGGCGATCGCCAGCTCCACGTCCTCCGGCCCGGCCTTGGCCACCTCCGCGAGCGGCTCCTCGGTGGAGGGATCGAGGCTCGTGAACCACGCGTCGCTGCGGGGCTCCACCTCCGCGCCGCCGATGAACAGGCCGTAGCGCGCCTGGAACCGGACCACGTCGCGCGCTTCCGGGGCGGGCGCGTACTCCCAGGGGATCGCCTGGCCATCACCGAGCGCCCAGCTGCTCGGCCGATCCGTGCCCCGGCCGACCCCGTCCGAGGTCGCACGAGGGGTGAGCGCGGTGCTCGGGTGCGTCGCGCGGGATCGTCCTGCCATCCGGCAGAGGGTACACCGAGCCGATACCGCCGACGCTCCGCCCCACCGGGCGGCACTCCGCCCCACCGGGCGGAACTCCGCACCCGTCGTCCCGCCCGCCGTTCCCGTCGCCCCCGCCGCTCCCGCCGCTCCCGCCCGCCGGCTGTTCACGACAGATGTGATTCGATCACGACAGGTGTCATCTGCGCACCTGCGGTGAGCAGCCGGACGGAGGGGCGGAGGGGCGGTGAGCGGTCGGGCGGAGGTGGGCGGTGCGCCGCCGAGGGTCGGCGGCGAGGCGGCGCGCCGCGGAGAGGTGGCGCGGCGAGGCGGATGGGCGGCCACGGAGCCGCGAGTCGGCCCGGTGCTCGCGCTCGAGCCAGCCCGGCGTGTGCGATGCGAAGATGACGCCAGATGGCACCCCGATCCTCCCCCACGTCCCGATGATCGACCCCCTGGCGCTGCCGTGGGTGAGGGTCGGCGCGTACGCGGTCATCACGGACGACGCCGCGCGGATCCTGCTCTGCCGCATTGCACCGGGCTACCCGGAAGGCGGCAAATGGACGCTGCCGGGGGGCGGCGTGGACCATGGCGAACATCCCGATCATGGCGTCGTGCGCGAGGTCGCGGAGGAGACGGGACTGGTCGCCCGGGTCGGACCTGTCGCATCGGTCGAGTCGGGCCTCATCCCGCGGCCCGCCTCACGCCCCGGGCCGCTCCACTGGATCGCGATCCTCTACCACGTGGCCGTGGAGCCGGCTCCGCTGCGACAGGAGATCGGCGGGTCCACGGAGGTCTGCGCCTGGATCGACCAGGACCAGGTCCCCAGCCTGGCGCGCGTCAGCCTCGTGGATCGCGCGATCGAGTCGCTTCGCACCCCGCGCTCGGCGATGAGCCGCGTCGCCGGGTCCGCCTCCACCATCACCGGGGAGGACCCGTTCGGGCCGGGCGACCCGAAGGAGGTGGCCCGGGTCGCCCGACGCGCCCTCGCGGCCGGGGGACGGCGGGCCGCCGAGGTGGACGTCCTCGTGCTCGTCACCGACCGATCTCCGCCGGCGAACGACCTCGCGAGGTTCACGCGGCGCGCCCTGGGTCCCCAAGGCGGGTCGGTCCGAACCCTGGGGCTGGCGGTGGGGCCGGACACCAGCCACGACGCGCGGTCGGCGACCGCCGTGGCACACATCCGCACGCTCCTCCGCGATCCGGCGCGGGTGGGCATCGGGGTCGTCCTCGGACCCGGACCGGTCGCCACGGCGGTCTGCGTCGCCGGAAGGCACGACCCGGCTCCGACCCTGGATCACTGACCCGGCGACAGCCCGAGCGCCCCGATCGCGAGGCCCGCCACCCCGCCCCCGAACAGCGCCAGCGTGGGTCCGGCGCGTCGCACCGCCAGCAGGGCGGCCGCGGCGGCCGCGATGATCACGGACCACGCGTCGACCAGGGCGGCACCGGCAAGCTCCGCCGCGACCGCCCCGATGAGCCCCAGGGCCGCCGCGTTCACGCCGTCCAGCAGCACCGCGAGGCGCACCGACGCTCGCAGCCGTGGCAGCAGCGGGTGCACCGCCGCCACGAGCAGGAACGAGGGCAGGAAGATGCCCACCGTCGCGAGGATCGCCCCCGGCATGCCCGCCAGCTGGTGACCGATGAACGTGGCCGTGGTGAACAGCGGTCCGGGGGTGATCTGGCCCACGGCGACCGCGTCGAGCAGGACCTGCGTGGTCAGGAGCCCGGTGTCCACGAACGCCTCCTGGAGGAAGGCGAGGAGCAGGTACCCGCTCCCGAACGTGAACGCGCCGATGCCCAGGAACGTCAGGAACAGGGCACCCAGTCCGATCGACCCGGCCGCCCCGGTGACCCCCACGATCGCGCCGCCCGGCAACCGCGCCAGGACGACCAGGCCCGCCGATCCCTCACCCAGCAGGCCCCGCGCCAGGAGCATCGCCATCGCCGCCGCACCCAGCACCAGCAGCGGGTGGACGTCCAGCAGCCCCGCCAGCAACGCGCCGATCGCCAGGATGCGCGCGGTCCGCGTTGGGAGGCCCGTCGGCGCCAGCACCAGCAGCGCCCGGATCACGATGACCACCACCACCGGCTGGAGCCCGTAGAGCAGCCAGCGCATCGCCGGCTGGCTCCCCAGTCGGTCGTACGCGATCGCGAACAGGAGCACCAGGAGCGAGGCCGGCAGGATGAACAGGATGCCGGTCAGCGCCATGCCCCGCAGCCCGCCCAGCTCGCGACCCACCCCGAGGGCGACCTCGGTCGAGGTCGGCCCGGGAAGCAGGTCCGCCGCCCCCAGGAGGTCCAGGTACGCCTGGTCGCTCAGCCAGCGACGTCGTCGGACGAGCTCGTCGCGGAAGAGGGCGACGTGTGCGGCCGGGCCCCCGAACGCGGTCAGGCCCAGGCGCAGGAAGACGCCCGCGAGCTGCCCCAGGGAGGGAGCGGGCACCGTCACGGGCCCAGCGGCGTGACGCCGATCCCCGTGTCCAGGAGCCTGCCGCCGTGCCCCGCGTCGCGCGCGGCCGGTGCGTCCATG
>JADLHW010000182.1 GCA_020848615.1 Thermoleophilia bacterium | reverse complement strand
TGGATCCGGGCACGCATCACCTCCACCCAGCTGTCCACCTACTACGTGGGCGCGCTCGAGATGTTCGACCTGGAGATGGAGGCGCGCCGGCGGGCGGCCGCCGATGTCGGGGCGGACCCCGCCACGGTCCCCGAGCGGCGCATCGGGACGAGCCCCGGGGCCACCCCGGGATTCGGCTACCGGCGGCACCTCGAGTCGGTCATCTCGCACGGCACGCCGCCCATCCGCTGGGTCCGGCGCATCCTGGCCGGGGCCTGAGCCGGATGCCCGCGTCCAGCGACGCCGCCCGACGCGCCGCGTCCACGGCGCCCGTCTCGGCGCAGGACCCGCTGGCCCGCCGGCGCTCGGCCGTCATCCTCCTGGCACGCGCGCTGTCGCCCCTCCAGGAGCGCCGTCACGTCCGTCCGGACTTCCTCATCGTGGGCGCCGCCCGGGCGGGCACGACGTCGGTCCTCAACCACCTGCGCAGCCACCCGGGGGTGCTGCACTGTCCCCGCCGGGAGCTCCACTTCTTCGACGTGGAGGGGCGCTGGAGCCAGGGCCTGGGCAGCTACCTGCGGCAGTTCCCGCACCGCGAGGCGCGGGCCGCCGCGATCTCCGCCGGTCGCGGACCCGCCATCTCCGGGGAGAACTCGCCCTACTACCTCGCCCATCCGTTGGTGGCCGAACGGGTGCATGCCACCCTGCCGGACGTCCGCCTCATCGCGCTCCTGCGCGATCCGACCGACCGCGCCATCTCCCATTGGAACTGGCGCTACAACCAGAAGCAGGAGCCGCGGTCGTTCGAGGCGCTCGTGGAGGAGGAGTTGGCGGCGCTCGCGGACGTGCCACCGGGCGGCTCCGCCGGACTGCTCGTCGGATCGGGGAGCACGGTGGCCGGGCGGAGCGACGGGGTCGCCGCCCGCAGCGCCGCGTACGCCACGGCCCCCGACAGCGAATGGGCGCGCCGCAACCAGGCGTACCTGGCGCGCGGCATCTACCTGGAGCAGTTGCTGCGATGGAACGCGGTGTTCCCGCGGGAACGGCTGCTCGTGGTCATCAGCGAGCGCTACTACCGCGACCCTGATGCGCAGCTGCGCCGGATCTTCGACCACGTCGGCCTGCCCTGGGCCGAGACCGAGGACACCAAGCCGAACGCGCGCAGGCGGAGGCTGGACGTCGACCCGGCGCTGGTGGCCCGGGTGCGGGCGTTCTTCCGTCCCCACAACGCGGCCCTCGCGGACCACCTGGGCGAGGACCCTGGCTGGGACTGACGACCGATGCGGCCGCTGGCGCCGGACCGCTCGACCCCACCCGGCACGGGCGGGGTCAGGCAGCCGCCGTCGAGGAGCCTCCGTCAGGGAGCGGCCGGCTCGGTCGGCCTCGCCCCATCACGGCGGTCGGCGAACAGCGAGGCGGCGATGGCGGCCGCGAGGATCGCGAGGATCGCCACGAGCGACAGCACCGGCGGCACCTTCAGCAGGTCGGTCAGGAGCATCTTCGCGCCCACGAACACGAGCACCGCCGCAAGGCCCAGCTTCAGGTAGCGGAACCGATCCGCCGCGTCGGCGAGGAGGAAGTACAGCGAACGCAGGCCCAGGATCGCGAACGCGTTGCTGGTGAAGACCACGAACGGGTCCGTGGTGACCGCGAAGATGGCGGGGATCGAGTCGACCGCGAAGATGAGGTCGGACGTCTCGACCGTGATGAGCGCCAGCAGCAGCGGCGTCGCAGCCAGGCCCACCGCGGTGCGGATGAGGAACGACTGCCCGTGGTACTCGGGGACGACGCGCAAGTGGCGTCTCGCGACGCGCACGACGATGTTCTGCTCCGGGTGGGCCGCGTGTCCGCCCCCGGACATCGCCATGCGGATGCCGGTGAACACCAGGAACGCCCCGAAGACGTAGATGATCCAGTGGTAGGTCTCGATGAGGTGCGCACCCGCCAGGATCATCACGAAGCGCATCACCAGGGCGCCCACGACACCCCAGAAGAGCACCCGGTGCTGGAGCTCGCGGGGCACCGCGAACGCGCCGAAGATGAGCGCGAACACGAACACGTTGTCCACCGACAGCGAGTATTCGATGACGTAGCCCGTGAACCACGCGATGCCCGTCTCGGTGCCCTCCCACGCCAGCACCCCGATGCCGAACAGGACCGCCAGGGTGACCCACACCAGCGTCCACCCGGCGGCCTCCCTGGGCGGCACGACGTGCGCCTCCCGGTGGAACACCCCCAGGTCGAGGGCCAGGAACACGCCGATGAACAGGAGGAAGCCGATCCAGAAGAGGGTGTTGTCCATGCGGGTCGCGCAGCGGGGGGTGGGGAGAGGGGGGTGAACGCGGGAGGGCCGGCCCGGAGCGGGGGCTCCGGGCCGGCCTGGAACGGGAGGGAGGGATGATCCGATGGTCAGATGCGCCCCGATCCGAGCCGCATCGCCCGGAGACGGCGCACCCGGTCCTCGATCGGCGGGTGGGTGCTGAAGAGAGAGCCGGCGCCGCCCGCCAGGGGGCTCACGGTGTACAGGTGCGCGGTGGCGGCCGGTACCGGCTCGGCGCGGTGCCGGCCCCGTCCGAAGCGACCACCCGCCTGCGCCCGGAGCTGGTCGTTCATCGTGTCCAGTGTCTCCAGCGCCGAGGCGAGACCCTCCGGATCACCGGTGAGCACGGCGCCCGACCGGTCCGCACCGTACTCGCGGCCCCGCGACACCGCGAGCTGGATGATGGTCGCCGCGATGGGCGCCAGGATCGCCGAGACGAGCAGCAGGGGCGCCGGGACCGAGTCCTCGTCGTCCCCGCCGCCGAACATCGACGACCAGAGGGCCATGTTGCCCAGGAACGAGATCGCCCCGCCGATGGTCGCAGCGATCGTGCCCACGAGCATGTCGCGGTTCGTGATGTGGCTGATCTCGTGGGCGAGCACGCCCCGGAGGCGCCGGTCGTCCATGACCGTGAGGATTCCCGTGGTGACCGCCACGGCCGCATGCTGGGGGTTCCGGCCCGTGGCGAACGCATTGGGCTCCGGTCGATCGATGATGTA
>JADLHW010000181.1 GCA_020848615.1 Thermoleophilia bacterium | reverse complement strand
CCTGGACGAGGACCTGGTGCTGCCCGCCTACGACCAGGTGCTCAAGTGCAGCCACAGCTTCAACCTGCTGGACGCCCGCGGCGTGATCAGCGTGACCGAGCGCGGCGCCTACATCTGGCGGGTCCGGGCCCTGGCGGCCCGCGTCGCCCAGGCGTACCTCGCGCAGCAGACCGCGGAGGTGGCCGGTGCCTGACCTGCTCATCGAGATCGGCTGCGAGGAGCTCCCGGCATCGGCGTGCCGTGAGGCGATCGCCCAGGTACCGGGGCTCATCACGCAGGCCCTCGCCGCCGCCCGGCTGCCGGAGCGCGAGGCGACGGTGATGGTCGCCCCCCGGCGCATCGCCATGCACGTGCCGGACCTGCCGGAGACCCGCGAGGGCCGCACCGCGGAGGTGCGGGGCCCCGCCCGGCAGGCCGCCTTCGGCCCCGACGGCGCGCCCACAAAGGCGGCGGAGGGCTTCGCCCGCTCCCAGGGCGTCACCGCCGCCGACCTGGTGCTGCGCGAGGACGGCGGCCGGGAGTTCGTCTACGCCCTGCGCGAGGAGCCCGCCGCCGACACCGCGGACCTGGTGCCCGAGCTGGCGCGCGCCGTGCTGGAGGGCATCCGCTTCGGCAAGAACATGCGGTGGGGCAGCGGCGACGGGCTGCGGTTCTCCCGGCCCGTGCGGTGGCTGGTCGCCAAGCTCGGCGGCCGCACCGTGGAGTTCGAGCTGCAGGGCCTCACCGCCGGTGGTGTGAGCCATGGCCACCGGTTCCTGGGCGGCGACGCGGAGATCCCCGACGCCGCCGGGTACCGCGACGCGCTGCGCGGGCAGGGCGTGGTGGCCGACCACGTGGAACGCCGCGCCGAGATCGTGGCGGCCCTCGACGCCGCTGCGGCCGACACCGGATGCGCCTGGAGCGACCCCGGCGGGAAGCTCGAGGAGGTCCTGTTCCTCGTCGAGCGCCCCAGCGTGCTGGTGGGGGACATCGACCCGCAGCACCTGCGCCTGCCCGAGAAGGTCCTCGTCACCGCGATGCAGAGCCACCAGCGCTACTTCCCGCTGCGACGCGCCGACGGCTCACTGGAGCCCCGGTTCCTGAGCGTCAGCAACGGCGACCCCGCCCACGGCGCGACCATCGCCCGCGGCAACGCCGACGTGCTGGACGCCCGCCTGCAGGACGCCGCGTTCAGCTTCGACCGCGACCGCGAGGCGGGCCTGGGGGCCCTCAACCACCGCCTGGACACCATCGTGTTCCACAAGCGGCTCGGGTCGATGGCCGACAAACGCGACCGCCTGGAGGCCCTGGCCTTCCACATCGCCCGCGACGCGGGCCTGACGGCGGTGGAGATCGACCACGCCGTGAAGGCCGCCGCCCTGGCGAAGGCCGACCAGGGCGCCGTGCTGGTCGCCGAGTTCTCGGAGCTGCAGGGCGAGGTGGCCGCCGTGTACGCGGCGCTGGAGGGCGTGCCGGAGGACGTGTGCACCGCGGTGCGGGAGCACTACCTGCCCGAGGGCCCGGACTCGCCGGTGCCGAGCAGCCCCGTCGGGGCCGTCGTCGCCCTCGCCGAGAAGATCGACAACCTCATGGGCGCGTTCCTGTGCGACGAGGCGCCGAGCGGCTCGAAGGACCCGTACGGCCTGCGGCGCGCCGCCGCCGGCCTGGTGCGGGTGCTGCTGCACTACGGCTGGGACGTCCCGCACGCCCCGTGGCTGGCGGAGTCCGCCTCCGACATCCGGGAGCAGGACACCGACCTGGTGCTGGACGACGCCGCGGCGATCACGCGGCTGGAGGCGTTCATCGGCGACCGGCTGGCGTTCACGCTCGCCGGTGAGGGTGTGTCCGCGGAGGCCTGCGCCGCCGCGCAGGGCGCCGGCCTGGGCAGCGTGGTCGCCACCGCCGCGTGGGCGCGGCAGATCGACGCGACCCGCCGGGACGACGTGTTCCGCTGCGTGTGGAACGCGTGCACACGGCTGGTGAAGATCGCCGCGGCGGGCGGTGACACCGGGCAGTTCGCCACGGCGGGCGACCCGGGGGAGGACGCCCTGGCGGACGCGGTGCGGGCCGCGTCGCCGGGCATCGAGGCGGCGCGCGGCGCCCGTGACCTGGGGGCCGCCCTGGCGGCCGCCGCGCCGGTCGCGGAGGCCGTGGACCGCTTCTTCGTCGACGTGCTCGTGAACGCCGAGGACCCCTCGGTGCGGGCGCGCCGCTACGCACTGGTGGGGGAGGCCGCGCGCACGCTGCTGCGGGTGGCCGACTTCCCGAAGGTGACCGAGCAAGGGGGCGACCGGTGAGCACGACCGCGGGTACCAAACGGGTCTACGACTTCTCCGAGGGGTCGCGCGAGATGCGCGACCTTCTGGGCGGCAAGGGCGCGAACGTCGCCGAGATGACGCGGCTCGGACTGCCGGTCCCGCGCGGGTTCACCATCACCACCGAGACGTGCATCGCGTACCTGCAGGGCGGCCACGCCTTCCCGGACGGCCTGGCGGACGAGATCACCGAGCACCTCGCGCGGCTGGAGGACGAGGCCGGCAAGAAGCTCGGTGACCCCGAGAACCCCCTGCTGGTGTCGGTACGCAGCGGCGCGAAGTTCTCGATGCCCGGGATGATGGACACGGTCCTGAACCTCGGCATGAACGACACCTCCGTGGAGGGCATGGCGGCCCGCACCCAGAACCCCCGGTTCGCGTACGACAGCTACCGGCGGTTCATCCAGATGTACGGGGACGTGGTGGCCGAGGTGGACCGCGGCCACTTCGAGGACGCCCTCACCGCCATGAAGGCGGCCCGGGGCGTCGATCTGGACGTGGACCTCACCGCCGACGACCTGAAGGAGCTCGTCGGGCGGTTCAAGGAGATCTACGCGCGGCACCGGGGCGAGGCGTTCCCGCAGGACCCCCGGGCCCAGCTGGACGGCGCGATCCGCGCGGTGTTCGAGAGCTGGGACAACAAGCGGGCCCGGGACTACCGCCGCGTGAACCGCATCGACCACAACCTCGGCACCGCCGTGAACGTCCAGCAGATGGTGTTCGGCAACACCGGCCCGCGGGGCGCCACGGGCGTGGCGTTTACCCGCAACAACACCACCGGTGAGCACGGCGAGCCGTTCGGCGAGTTCCTGGTGAACGCCCAGGGCGAGGACGTGGTGGCCGGCATCCGCACCCCCGACCCGTTGCCGAAGCTGCGGGACCACCTGCCCGAGGCGTACGACAAGCTCATCGAGACGATGGCCATGCTCGAGCGGACCTACCGCAACATGCAGGACGTCGAGTTCACCATCGAGGACGGGCAGCTGTTCATGCTGCAGACCCGCAACGGCAAGCGCAGCGCGCAGGCCATGGCGCGGATCGCGGTGGAGATGGCGGACGAGGGCGTGGTGGACGCCCGGGAGGCGATGCGCAGCCTGGTGGACGCCAACCAGGTGCGCCAGCTGCTGCTGCAGCAGCTCGACACCGCCGCCGCCGACGAGCCCATCGCCGCCGGCGTGGCGGCCTCCCCGGGCGCGGCGTGCGGCACCATCGTGTTCACCGCGGACGAGGCGGAGGAGCTCGGCCGGGCCGGGCAGCCGGTGATCCTGGTGCGCGACGAGACCACCCCGGACGACTTCCACGGGATGGTCGCCGCGCAGGGCATCCTCACCGCCCGCGGCGGCAAGACCAGCCATGCCGCGATCGTGGCGGTGGGCATGGGCACCCCCGCGGTCACCGGGGTGAGCACCATCGAGGTGGACGAGCGCGCCGGCGTCATGCACGTGGGCGGCCGGGTGTTCGAGAAGGGCACCTTCGTCACCATCGACGGCACCACCGGCCGGGTGTACGAGGGGCAGGCGCCGCTGCTGCCCCCGGACCCCCACAACCCGTACCTGGAGCGCATCCTCACCTGGGCCGACGAGTTCCGGACCATGCGGGTCCGCACCAACGCCGACACCCCCGACGACGCCGTCAGGGCCCGGGAGTTCGGGGCGGAGGGCATCGGCCTGTGCCGCACCGAGCACATGTTCGGCGGGGAGGAGCGCCTGCCGATCGTGCGGGACATGATCCTCGCCGGGAACCGTGAGGACCTGCTGGAGGCCCTGCACAAGCTGCGGGCGTTCCAGGAGGAGGACTTCATCGGGATCTTCAGGGCGATGGAGGGGCTGCCCGTCACGATCCGCCTGCTGGACCCGCCGTTGCACGAGTTCCTGCCGGACCACACGGAGCTGCGGCTGCGGATCGAGCGGGCCCTGGCATCCGGTGAGCGCGACATCGAGGCGGAGACCCAGCTGCCGAAGGTCGAGAAGCTCATGGAGGTCAACCCGATGCTCGGCACCCGCGGGTGCCGCCTGGGCATCGAGATCCCCGACCTGTACCGCATGCAGGTCGCGGCGATCATGAACGCGGCGTGCCGGGTGAAGAAGGACACCGGCGTCGCCCCGATCGTGGAGATCATGATCCCGCTGGTGGGCTTCGAGGAGGAGCTGCGCCTCATGCGGGAGGAGACCGTCGACGTGTGCGAGACCGTCCTGCGGGAGCAGGGCGAGGAGCTGGAGTACCTGGTGGGCACCATGATCGAGCTGCCGCGCGCGGCACTGGTGGCCGACGAGATCGCCCGGCAGGCCGACTTCTTCAGCTTCGGCACGAACGACCTCACCCAGACGACCCTCGGGTTCTCCCGGGACGACGCCGAGACGAAGTTCCTGGCGCTGTACCTGGAGCAGGGGATCATCGGCAGCAACCCGTTCGAGCACGTCGACGTCGCCGGGGTGGGTGCCCTGGTGCGCACCGCGAAGGAGCTGTCGCGCGGCGTGAAGCCCGACATCAAGCTCGGGGTGTGCGGCGAGCACGGCGGTGACCCGGACTCCATCCGGTTCTTCGACTCGATCGGCCTGGACTACGTGTCCTGCTCCCCGTTCCGCGTCCAGACGGCGCGGATCGCGGCGGCGCAGGCCGCGCTGGAGCACCGGGCGTAGCCCGCCTTCCGCGGGGCGGGCGGCGCCGCCCGCCCCGCGG
>JADLHW010000180.1 GCA_020848615.1 Thermoleophilia bacterium | reverse complement strand
GAGCGCCACGACCATCGCCGCCGACCGCCCCAGCAGCGCGAAGATCGCCTGCTTGAGCGACTCGTCGGCCAGCGCCGTCGCCGCGCCGGCGCGCCCGTCGGCGACGTCGATCGAGAGCACGCCGATCAGCGTGAGCAGCGCCGCCGAGACCAGCGACAGCCAGGCCGCGTTGCCGATCCGCAGCACCGCGGCCGTCGGGCGCTGCGCGTCCGACGTGCCCCGGATGAGCGTCGGGATCCGTTCCAGCACGCGGGTCACGGGGCACCTCCCGCCGACGGCAGGTACCCCTCGTCCACGAGCGCGCGCACGATCTGGTTGCAGATGGGGCCGGACACCTTGCCTCCGCTGCCGGCGTTCTCCATCATGACCGCGATCGCGTACTTGAGCCGGCCGCCCTCGGGGCCGGACTCCGGGCCGACGAGCGCGACGTACCACGAGTGGTCGGGGACCACGGTCTCGGCGTTGCCGGAGTCATCGAGCACGATCCGGCCGCGGGCGTCGCGCAGCTCGATGGCCCCGGCGGTGGCGGTGCCGGTCTTGCCCACGACGCGGACGCCGGGGACGTTGAAGATCTCCTCGCGGATCTCGCGGGTTCCGGGGGCCGATCCGTCGGCGGGCGTGACGCCGTCGGAGGCGACCGTGAAGGTGATGTGGTGCCCCGTGCCGTGCTCGGCGTCGTGGACCGCGCCCTCGAGCCCGGCGATGACCGCCCGCACGGCCGCGGGATCCAGCCCGAGATCCACGGGATCGCCGCCGCCTTCGGGCGCGTCGGCGGGTGTCAGGCGCGGCGCGATGCGGATCCCGCCGCGGGCGATCGTCGCCAGCGCATCGGCCGCGTGCATGGGCGTCCAGGTGACGGGACCCTGGCCGATGCCGGCGAGGATCGCCTGGCCGGTGTCGTCGACGTTGACCACGCCGCGGGCGACGGGTCCAAGTCCGAAGTCGTGCCCCTGTCCCACGCCCCAGCGGGTGTAGGCCTGCGAGATTCCCTCGGGGCCGAGGCGGCGTCCGAGGGTGTAGAAGAACACGTTGCACGACGCGGTGAGCGCCTCGGGCGCGGAGAGGCTGTGCCCCAAGGTGTCGTTGTGGGTCACGTTGAAGCGCTTGAAGATCCAGCAGCGGAGCTGGTTGGGGTCGCGTTCCAGCAGGTGCCCGGTGCAGGCGATGCGCTCGGTGAGGCGGTACACGCCCTGGCGCACGGCCTCGAGCAGCACGACGACCTTGGCGACGGAGCCGGGGGCGTACGCGGCGCCCACCGCGCGGTTGAATCGGAGCATGGCGTCCGGGTCGGCGGTGTGGTCGTACTCCTCGATCGGCACGCGGGGGTCGGCCTCGTGGGCCGTCCGCGAGGCCGCCTCACGCCGGACGCGTTCCTGCACGCGCCCCTCGGCCCGGCGGCGTTCGGACTGGGTCACGCCGGGGGTGGAGACCATCGCCAGGATCTCGCCGGTGTCGACATCGAGCACCACGGCGGCGCCGACCAGGGGCGTGCCGCTGGCGATCGCGTGGTTGCCGTGCCAGGCCTGGACGCGGGCGAGGCCAAGCTCGGGCGACATGGCGGCCTGCACGCGGGCCTGGAGCATCGCGTCGATGGTGAGGGCGACATCGCGTCCCGGGGCGGGCGGCACGTCGATCCGCTCATCGGTGTCGCGGCGGACGATGCGCTGGCCGCGGAGGCCGCGGAGGTCGGCCTCGAACCGGGCCTCGATGCCGCGGGTTCCGGCCAGGTCGCCGGGCTGGTACTGTCCCAGGTCGATCTGGCCGTCGAGGCCGGGCCCGGTGGTGCGTCGGGCGAAGGCGTGGTCGGTCTCTCGCAGCTCGCGTCGGCGGTCGAGCACGGTGTCGGTGGGGGTGCCCATCCACCCGAGGATGTCGGCGAGCACGCCGACGGCGGTGACCGATCGGCGCCCATCGGCCCGGAGCGGGAGCGGGAGGGTGTGCTGGTCCACGTCGACGACCACGGACTCGAACGGGTACTCGCGGGCGGCGCCGTCCTCGACGACGAGGCCGGGCAGGAGCGGGACCTCGATGGCGTCGCCCGAGTCGCCGGTGCCGGCGGGATCGAGCATGGTCCTTTGCTCGGCGAGGCGGAGCAGCTCGAAGGCGATCTCGTCGGCCACGGCGCGGACGACGATGTGCGGGGCGTTTTGTTCGGCGATGTCCTGAGTGGTCTGGCGCTCCAGGCGCCGGACGTCGTCGGGCTCCATCTGGCGGCCGGTGGCGGCGTGTCGGGCCATGAACTGGGCGCGCCACTGCTTGCGGAGGTGGGCGGCCATGGCCTCCACGGTCTCGATGACGACGCGGCGGTCTTCGGCGAGCTCACCGGGTGGAACGCCGGTGGCCAGCGCGAGCCGCCCCCAGGCGCCGTCGAGGTGACGCTCGAAGGCAGGGAGGTACGAGGCGACGAGCGCATCGCGCTCGGCGGCGGGAAGGCGCCGCCACTGGGTTCCCTGACTGCGCTGCGCGAAGGCGCGTGCCTGCTCGCGTGCCCAGGCGCCGGAGATGACGCGGTAGTCGACGGCGACGTGGTAGCAGGCGCGGTCGTGGGCGAGCACGCGTCCCTTGCGGTCGAGGATGCGGCCGCGGGTCGTTGGGACCCACTGCGCGTAGCGGAGCCTGGCCTCGGCCTGGGCGAGCAGCTCCTGGCCGCGGACGAGGGTGAGCCTTCCCAGCTGTGCACCGAGGGCGACTACGGCGATGCCGTAGGCGGCGCCGATGAGCACCAGTCGCCGGTGGAACATGCTGGGAATGAGTCGCTTCATGCGTCGTGCCGCGGGGCTCCGCCTCGCCGCCCCCGAGCGTGGGAGTTTGCAGGGGGTCAGTGTACGATCGGTCGGCCCGGGTGGAGCCGGCCACAGTTCCGCGCTCGTTCCGCCCGCGGGTGGAGTCGGCGCGGGCGGGGCTGACGGGGGCGCAGGGTCTGCGGGCCTGATCAGAAGGGCACCGGGGCCTGGGCCTTGAGCCAGGCGACACCGTGGGGCACGGGATCCATGAACTCGAGTGAGG
The DNA here is from genome assembly GCA_020848615.1 of Thermoleophilia bacterium. Taxonomy (GTDB): domain Bacteria; phylum Actinomycetota; class Thermoleophilia; order Miltoncostaeales; family Miltoncostaeaceae. Next base: position 2,147 of record JADLHW010000180.1, on the reverse strand, counting down.
CGGCGTGGAGCATGAGGCGCTCGGCCGAGTCGAGCGAGCCGTAGAGGCCGTCGCCGAGGATGGGCAGTCCGAGGCCGACGGCGGCGTGGACGCGGAGCTGGTGCGTGCGTCCTGTCCTGGGCCGGAACTCGACGCGGGCGCAGCGCTCGCCGTCGCGTTCCTCGACGCCGAGGATGCACCACGCGGTGATGGCCTCGCGTCCGTGGTCGTGGTCGACGACCTGGTACGGTCGGCGGTTCCAGTCGGGCTTGACGGGAAGGCGGATCTCGCCCTGTGATTCGGCCGGGACACCGGCGAGGAGGGCGACATAGACCTTGCGGACGGTGCGTTTCTCGAACTGGCGGCCGAGCCTTCGGTGGGTTTCGGGGTCCAGGGCCAGGAGGAGGACGCCGCTGGTCTCCCAGTCGAGGCGGTGCATGACGATGGACCCGGTTGCGGCGGGGAAGAGGGCGCGGGCGCGGGTGAGGACCGAGTCGTGCTTCTCGGGGCCCTTGCCGGGGATGGTGAGGAGGCACGAGGGCTTGTTGACCGCGACGAATCGCTCGTGCCGCATCAGGATCTCGAGCCCACCCGGGATCACGCGGGCACGGTAGCCCCGGCGGGCGGGGGAGCCGGTCGAGCGGTCGGCGTGGTGAGCCGCAGGGTGCCGGAGCCCGCTACGCTGAACCCCGATGACCGAGCCGGATGACTTCGGCCTGAGCGCGGCGGCGACCCTCGCCCACGTGGCGGCCTGCGCTGCGCCCGGGGGGTTCGGCGGGTTCTGGTCTCTGTGGCAGCAGGGGGTGCAGGCGGCGCCGTCGCGGCTGAACGAGTTCCGGGCGCCGTCGCCGGACTCGACGGATGCGTCGGCGACGCACTGGATCGAGTCGGTCGGGCACGTGCGGATCGGGTGCCGGGTGATCGAGCCGCCGCGGGGCACGGCGGTGCGTGCGGGCCTGCTGACGCTGCACGCGTACCGCAATCCGATCCCACTGTCGGGCGAGGATGACGACTGGGAAGGGCTGGCGCGTCGGGGTGTGCTGGTGGTGGCGCTGCGGCTGCGGGGTTACGCGGGATCGCGGATGGACTGCGGGGATTTCACGTCGGAGGCGGGGGGGTGGATCTCGCGCGGGCTCTCGAACTTCGGGGACAGGCCGCAGGACCTTCTGGACTGGTCGCTTCCGCAGGGGGTTGCGGATGTGGCGGTGGCGTCGCGGGCGTTGCGGGCGGAGCTGGACCATCGGGGCGGCGCCGGGCTGCCGCTGATGCTGCACGGGTGGTCGTTCGGCGGCGGGATGGCGGTGATGGGTGCGGCGCAGCTCTCGGCGATGGATGCGGGGCGGGCGCGCGTGCACCGGCTGGCGGTGGCGCTGCCGTCGCTGGGGGACTGGGCGTGGCGGCTGGGGATGGGTTCGCGGGCGGCGCGGGATGGTGCTGGGGCGGACGTGCGGGCGACGGTGGTGGCCAGCGCGGCGCGGGAGGCGGAACTGGCGGCGCGGCTGGCGCTCCTGGACGCGGTGTTCCATGCGCGGCACGTGGCGTGTCCGACGCTGGCACTGCTGGCGCTGCGGGATGAGACGGTGCCGGCGCCGTCGGCGGCGGCCGTGTTCAACGCGCTGGCGACCGATCCGGGCGAGCGGTGGAGGTTCCTGGCACCGTACGGCCACTTTGACGGCGGGATCCGGAACGCGCGCCGGCAGGCGATGTTCCCGGCGTGCCGGGACGACTTCCTGGATCCATCGCGGCGTCCGGCGGAGTCGATGGCGCGTTGGGAGCCGGTGCTCGAGCGCGGGGACCGCAGCCCGTGACACGGGCACGCGGGCGTTGATGGGAGTGGACGCGGCGTCGGCGCCGCCAAGGATGATGCGATGCGCGTGCTGTTCCTGCTCGACGAGGTGTTCGCGACGCGGGAGCGTCCGTTGATCGAGCGGCTGGAGGTCGGTCTGGCCGACGACGGGGTGCGGGTGATCCGTGCGGTGCCGGACACCTTGCGCGATGCGCCTCCCGGCGGTTTTTTCGTGGAGACGGCGAGCTTCGCGCTGCGGGGGCTGGTGGTCTCGAGGCGGGCGCGGGCGCAGCGGCTTCTGGACCAGGTGGGGACCGGGCCGGACAAGCCGATCGACGTGATCCACGCGATGGGAGGGGCGGCGTGGGCGTTCGCGGCCGCG
>JADLHW010000179.1 GCA_020848615.1 Thermoleophilia bacterium | reverse complement strand
CCTGGGGGTGGGGGTCACCATCGTGGAGCCGGGCCTGGTGACATCGACCGACGTGCGGGAGTCCGTGCTGGCCTACGGGCCCACCGCCGCGTGCTTCCGGCGCTTCTACCGGCTGGGGGCGCTCACCGACAGCGACGTCCGGACGGTCGCCACCCGCACCGTCCGCGCCGTGGAGCGCGGCAAGCGGAACGTGCGGATGCCGCGCCGCGCCTTCCTGTTCCCCTGGCTCAGCAACGCCCCGCGCCGCATCGTGGAGATGACGCTGGCGGGGGTCCCGCCGCGTGAGCAGTGATCCACTCCCGGCCGGTCAGCGTGCCGCGACGGCCGCCAGGCGCCCGCCCAGGGCGCGGGCGGTGCGCAGCGGCACCCCCGTCGCCGAGTAGCTGAGCATCACGGCGATGCGCGGCCCGCGGGGCGTGTAGAGGATCGCGGCGCCGTGACGGGCCGCCCGCAGCCAGCCGTTCTTCTGGGCCAGCAGCGAGCCCTCGGGGACGCCGGGGGCGAGCAGGCTGAGGTTCTCGCCGCGCTGCTCGGAGGCCAGCAGGTCGCCCAGCAGCACGCGGGCGGCGCGGGTGCTGAGGCCGCTGGCCGACCGCGCGGCCCGGTCGCCGGTCGCCGCGGCGTGGACGGCGAACAGGATGCGGGCGAGGTCGGCGGCGGTGGTGACCCGGCCCGACACCCGTGGCACCGGCCGTGCGACGCCGTCGGCGGGCAGGCCCGGCTGCAGCTCGGTGCCCACCGCGTAGTCCCCGGTGTACGTGGATGAGGCCGCCCCGAGCCGCAGCAGCACGCGTTGCGCGCTCACCGGCCCGCCGATCGCCGCCAGCACCCGGTTGGCGGCCAGGTTGCTCGACCAGCCGCCGATCTGCCGCAGGTCGTACGCCAGGCGCCCCCCGGCGGGGGACCGGGGGTCGCGGGCGAGGGCCGCGACCATCACGGCGAGCTTCACCGTGGACGCCGCGGGGAACGCGGTGCCGGAGTTCCACCCCGCGGCGGTGCCGGCGGCCAGGTCCTGCACCCACAGGCCCAGCACGGGTGCCGCCGGCATGCCGATGGATGCCAGCCGCGCTCGTGCGGCGGGGTCCGTGCGGGATGCCGGGCGGGCGGCGGCCGATCCCGGTGGCAGGACCCACACGTCGCGGGCGGTGTGGGCTCCCGCCGGGGTTCCTCCGCGCGTGAGCTCCACGCGCACGGTGTGGCGTCCCGGGGCGGCCCGCAGGCGCCCGCGCGCCCGGCCCGCGCGGATCGCCAGGGGCCCGGCGTCGACGTCGTCCACCACCAGGCGGGCCCCGTCCGCGCGTCCGCTGTCGGCGACGACGGCCCCGAACGCGACCTCCCCGGGCCCCGGGGACATGCGGGGCGCCGCCTCCGCCGCCGCCCCGCCGCCGGCGGGGACGCAGCCGGGCCGCGCGGCGCGCACGGCGGCGAGGGCCCCCGCGGCCCGCGCCCGGGCCGGGCCGGCGTCCACCAGGCGGTCGACGGCCTCCGGCACCCGCACGGCCGCCGCGGCGAACCGGCGCACCGCCGTCGCCAGGGCGCGGCACCCCGCCGACGGACGCACGGCGGCGGCGTCCTCCATGAGGTCACGGCCGCCGTCGTACGCCCGCTGGGTCCCGCCGGGATCCGACGGCCCCGCCGAGGCGAGTCCCGCCGACACCGCGGGCGCCGCGACGCCGGCCAGCCGCACCAGCCGGGCGTCCGACGCGGCCGCCGTGCAGGAGGTTCCCAGCAGCACCAGCACGGCCGCCGCCGCCCGTCCGGTCATCGCGCTCCCGTGGTCGTGGTCCGACGCCGAGGCTCGCACACCGCGCCGCGAGGTGGGAGCCTCGGACCATGGTCACCTGGGACGACGTGAGCCGCATCTGCGCCGGGCTGCCCGGCACCGCCGAGGAGCGCGACAAGCAGGGGCACCGGGGGTGGCGGGTCGGCACGAAGGGCCGCTACGCCTGGGAGCGGCCGCTGCGGCGGTCGGACCTGGCCGCCCTGGGGGACGCCGCCCCCGCCGGGGAGCTGCTGGCCCTGCACACCGGGGACCAGGCCGGCAAGGACGCCCACCTGGAGGAGCTCCCGCACCTGTGCAGCACCATCCCGCACTTCGACGGGTACCCGATCGTGCTGGTGCGCCTGGATGCGGCCACCGAGCGGGACCTGGAGGACCTGCTGGGCGGCGCCTGGCTGCTGCGCGCCCCCGCGCGGCTGGTGCGCGAGCACCTGGACGGCCCGGACCGCCACCACAAGCGTGGCTAGGCGCGGGCGGTCAGCGCGTCCCGTTCCTCGATCCATGCCAGCAGGGCCGCGGCGGGCAGGGGCGGGCTCACGTGGAACCCCTGGCCCAGGTCGCAGCCCAGGCGCTCCAGCACGTTCCAGGTCGCGAGGTCCTCGATGCCCTCGGCGACGACGGCGAGACCCAGGTGATGCCCCAGCGCGATGACCGAGCGGACGATCGCCTCGTCCCCGTCGTCGCCCATGTCCCGCACGAACAGGCGGTCCACCTTCAGCTCCGACACCGGCAGGCGCCGCAGGTGGGCGAGGGAGCTGTAGCCCACCCCGAAGTCGTCGATGGAGACCGCCACACCCAGGCCCGAGATCTCGCCCAGCAGCCGTCCGCCGCGCTCCAGGTCGTCCACCACGGCGCTCTCGGTGAGCTCCACCTTCAGCCATGACGGGTCCGCCTGGGTCTCGGCGAGGGCATCGCGCAGGAACTCGGCGAGGCCGTCCCCGCGTTCGAGGGTGCGTGGCGAGAGGTTCACCGCGACGCGCACGTGCCGGCCGGCGGCCCGCCAGTCCGCGCAGTCCCGCAGGGCCCGGTCCACCACCCACCGGGTGACCTCGTCGATCACGCCCAGCTGCTCCGCCAGCGGGATGAACGCGGCGGGCCGCAGCAGGCCACGCTCGGGGTGGTGCCACCGCACGAGGGCCTCCACGGCCGCCACCGAACCGTCCCCGATGCGCACCTGCGGCTGGTAGTGCAGCTCCAGCTGCCCATGCTCCACCGCGCTGCGCAGCGCCTCGCGCAGCCCCAGCCGGCCCAGCGGCCCGTGGTCGAGGACGGTGCTCCACGCGACGACGCTGCGGCGCGTGGCCTTCGCCCGGTACATGGCGGTGTCCGCCCGGCGCAGCAGCTCGTCGCAGTCCACCTCGCGCCCGCCGCCCATCGCCACCCCCACGCTACCGCCCAGCGCGAAGGCGTTGTCGTCCACCACGAACGGCTGCTCGATGGCCGCCAGGAGCCGGTGCGCGACCAGGCGGGCGACGTCCTCGTTGGCGCCGGGCAGCACCACCGCGAACTCGTCGCCGCCCAGGCGGCCGAGGGTGTCGGCCTCCCGCAGGTGCGGTTGCAGCCGCTCGCCGATGGTCCCCAGCACCCGGTCGCCCACCGAGTGGCCCAGCGTGTCGTTGACGTCCTTGAAGTGGTCGAGGTCGATGAGCAGCAGGGCCATGTGGCCGCCGTCGCGGGCCGCGGCGCGCAGCGCCTGCTCCAGGCGGTCCCGCACCAGCGTGCGGTTCGGCAGCTCGGTGAGCGGGTCGTGGAGCGCCCGCCACGTGAGGCGCTGCTCCCACGAGCGGCGCTCGGTGACGTCCCGGCCGATGCCCTCCACCAGCCCGTCGCCCGGCGCACCCATGAGCCGCACGCTCATCTCCAGCGCCACCTGGCGGCCGTCGGCGGCGGCGATCTCCACGTCGGTGGTCGCCCGGCCGTGGCGGCGCAGCCGGTCGAGCAGCGCCTCCGGGACCGCCCCGCCGGGCCCGCCGCCCAGGATCTCGCCGGCGGTGAGGGCATCGGCCCCCACGCCCAGCAGCACCCGGCCGGCGCGGTTGAGCGCGATCACCCGCCCGCCGGCCTCCGCGGCGAACACCACGTCGCTGGCGTTCTCCACCAGCTCCCGGTAGCGGCGCTCGCTGGTGTGCAGCGCCCGCTCGGCGTGCACGCGGTCCGTGACGTCCCGCACCACGATGATGCGGCCCGTCGCGACCCCGCCGCGGGCCCGCAGGGGGCTCACGGTGATCTCGAGGGTGCGGCCCGCGGGAGCGGACGCCGTGACGACGGCGGGCTCGTCCCCGGTGCCGGCCAGCACCTCCGCCGGCCAGTCCGGGAACGCGGACACCGCGGGGATCCCGAGCACCTCCCGGGGCGCCCGGCCGGCCAGGGCGCACGCCGCCGGGTTGGCGTCCGCGACGTTGCCGTGACGGTCCACCACCACCACGCCGTCGGCCATGAGGCGCACCGTCGCGTCGCGTCCCGCGGGGGTCAGGCCGCGGAACACGTCGAGGATCCGGAGCCGCAGGATCCCGTAGGTCATGAGCATGCCGGTGAGCGACAGCGCGACGGGGGTGAAGTCCACGTCCGCGGGACGCACCCCCAGGTGGAACGCGAGGTTGGCGACCCACGGCAGGCCGATCGCCACGAGCACCAGGGGCATCAGGGAGCGCCGGCGGGCGGGCAGGGCCCGCACGGCGGCCACGACCATGGCGGTGCCCGCGGTGAGCAGCAGGTACGCGAACACCACGAACAGCACGTACGCCGGCCCGGGGGTGAACGTGTACGTGTCGTGCCCGGGCTCCAGTTCGATCCGGGTCCACAGCAGATGGTGCGCGTCGTTGGTCCACGCCAGGGTCAGCGCGATGGCGCCGGGCACCGCCAGGGCGCCGAGCTCGCGGGCCGGCAGGCGGTCGCCGCGGAACGCGAGCGCCGACATGAACATCGCGAGCGGGATGAACGCCACGGCGGCCCATTGCACGCGGGCGAGCAGCACCACGGTCTCCTCGCCGCTGGCGGCGACCTCCAGCGCGTAGGCGGCGCACCACAGGGCGGTGAGGCCGCCCACGAGCCCCACCCACGCGGCGGCGGGCGCGCCGGAGCGGGCGCGGGCCAGGGCGACCTGCGCCACGCCGAGCACGGCGCCGATGACGAGGATCGCGATCGCGAGACCGGTGGCCATGGCGGCTCGATCGTCGGGGGCATT
>JADLHW010000178.1 GCA_020848615.1 Thermoleophilia bacterium | reverse complement strand
GCGTTCCTGAACGGCATCCTGGGGCGCATCGCCCGTGAGGTGCGGCCCGAGGCGGGGGAGGGATCATGACCGGCGAGCCGCGCGACCCGGCCCTGCAGGACGAGGTGGAGCGCCTGGAGCGCATCGCTCAGGAGCTCGGCCAGGACGGCAACACCCCCGAGACCCTCCGCCAGCTCGCCGACCAGGCCCTCCAGACCGCAGACCGCATCTCCCAGATGCTCCCGCGCGCGCTGGATCCCGAGGCCGCGAAGTAGACGCCGAGGGCCGTCTGCGCCTCACGGATTCCGGTCCTGCACATGGTCTGAGTCTGGTCCTGCACAGGCACGGAGTCTGGTCTTGCACACCTCTTGACGGACTCGGGCGCATCCCGTCGTGGTCCTGCAGGGGGGCGACCGCGGTGTGAACCCTCGATCGGCATATTCAGGGTGAATACCCACCGCCGGCCACAAATGGCACACTAAGCACCGTTAGTGGGTGATTCGTCGGGGTGGGAGGCGATCGTGCGGACGCTGGAGCGGCTGGATGAGAAGCTGGGTCTCGTCCCCGGCGTCGCGGTGACGCAGCTCGGCGCGATCGACGCGTCGCAGGGACGCGAGGACCTGTTCGTGCAGCAGCGTCCGGCGGTCCTCGAACGCCTCACGCATGTCGCACGCATTCAGAGTGCCGAGTCCTCGAACGCGATTGAGGGCATCGTCGCGCCCGCCGCGCGAATCCGAGCCCTCATCGACGAGGGCGCCGAGCCGCAGAACCGGTCGGAGGCCGAGATCGCCGGGTATCGCGCGGTCTTGGACCTCGTGCACCGGAGTGCGCCGGGCATGCCGCTCACACCGGAGGTCGTTCTCCAGATGCACCGTGACCTGTACGGGTTCACGGGGATCCCGGGCGGCCGCTGGAAGGGAGTGGAGAATCACATCGAAGAGGTGCTGCCCGGCGGAACCCGCCGGATCGTGTTCCGAACGGTGCCCGCGGCCGCGGTGCCCGACCAGATGCGTGATCTGCACGGGCTCACGCGATCGGCCCTTGCGGAGGGGCGACACCACCGCCTGCTCGTTACGGGTACCTACGTGCTCGACTTCCTGTGCATCCATCCGTTCCTGGACGGCAACGGCAGGATGTCGCGCCTCCTGACCCTGCTGATGCTTTATCGGGCGGGCTACGGCGTCGGGCGGTACGTGAGCGTCGAGCGCATCATCGAACAGACGAAGGACTCGTACTACGCAGCCCTGCGCGCATCGTCGGACGGCTGGCACACCGGCGAGCACGACCCATGGCCGTGGCTCGGCTACTTCCTCGGAACCCTCGTTGCGGCGTACGGCGAATTCGAACAGCGCGTCGGGATGTTGGGTGCGCGAGGCGCGAAGACCGAGGCGATCGCGGAGTTCGTCGCATCCCTTCCCGCGGGCCACGTCTTCAGGGTCGCCGACGTGAGGCGCATCGCGGGAGGCGCGAGTGACAGTCACATCTCGAAGGTCCTTGCCGGCCTTCGGGCGCGCGGCCTCATCGAACCGCGCGGTCGGGGGAGGGGGGCGGCTTGGGAACGCTCCGACCTCCCCGGCGACGTGGCCTGATCCGGTACGCTCCCGCCCCGTGGCGCCCTCAGACGACTACCTGGAGGTCAACCTCCGCAACTGGAACGAGCGCGTCCCCGCGCACGCGAAGGCGACCTCGTACGCCGTCGCCCGGTTCGCGGAGGACCCGGACTTCCTGAGCGAGGTGGTGCGGTTCGACCTGCCCCGCCTGGGTGACGTATCGGGGCTGGAGGGCGTGCACCTGCAGTGCCACATGGGCACCGACACGGTGTCGCTGGCCCGCCTGGGCGCCCGCATGACGGGCCTGGACTTCTCGGAGCCCGCCCTGGAGGTCGCCCGCGGCCTCGCCGCGTCTACCGGCCATGACGTCACGTTCGTGCACTCCGACGTGTATCGAGCGGTCGAGGTGCTCGGCGGTGAGCGCTTCGACCTGGTGTACACGGGCGTCGGCGCCCTGTGCTGGCTGCCGTCGGTGCGCCGGTGGGCGGAGGTGGTGTCCGGGCTGCTGCGTCCCGGCGGGCGGCTGTTCATCCGGGAGGGCCACCCGATGCTGTGGGCCCTCGACCACCAGAGCCACGAGGGCGAGATCCGCCTGCGGTTCGACTACTTCGAGAAGGATGAGCCGGACGTCATGGACGACCCCGGCACCTATGTGGACACCGACCAGAAGTTCGAGCACGGCGTCACCCACACCTGGAACCGGGGGTTCGGGGAGATCATCACGGCCCTCATGGACACCGGGATGCGCCTCACCAGCCTCGAGGAGCACGACTCCGCCCCCTGGCGGGCCATCGAGGGCGGCGTGATGGCCCCGGCCGACGAACACGGCGAGCACCGCCTCAAGGAGCGGCCGGCACGCCTGCCGCAGACCTACACGCTCCAGGCGGTCAAGGACCCCTTCTGACCCTTGTGGGCCTTGGGTGGACGGCCGAGGTCACGGCAGGCGGACCCGCGCGCGCAGGACGTATGGTCGCCGGATGGCCCGATGATCCGCCAATCGGAGGCCCGCTTGGCATGACTTGTCGGACCTTTGGCGGCGTCCAGGTCGTCCTCTCCATCCGCGAGGATGAGCGCGACATCCCCCTCCGCAAGCGCCCTGCGGCGCTCCCTGTCGAGCATCGCCGCGATCACCGCGGCCCGGCTCGGCGTGCCCTCGTCCACGCGGCGGTCGATGAACACCAGGAGCGCATCGGGCAGCCGAATCATGATCCGCTGCTCCATGCCGGGACGTCACCTCCCCGGGTACCCGCGAAGGCGTCGTCGGCGAGGGTGGTTGGCGGTCGGCGGCTCCGTCAGGCGCCGCCGCGAGTCGACGTCGCTGCGGGAATCGTCGAACGCCGCGGTCGTCGCGGATCCGAAGACATCCAGACGCCGCACGCCCAGGGCGGCGCACAGCACTCGGATCTCGTCTCGGTGATCACCGATGACGGCATGCATCGCGGGCATCGCATCCGGCGTGCGCGGCACCGGTGAGCTGAACGGGCGGCGTGCGTCGCGATCGAGGACGCCCATCCCCCTCCGCCCCTCCGGGTGGGTTGGCTAGGATCCGTGCACTTTGAGTGATCAGTTCACGGAGCGCTTCCCGACCCTGTGCGCGCTCGGTGGCACCCCCGAGGGCCTGCCGGCGATGTCGGAGCAGGAACTTCAGGTGCTGGCCGGCGAGATGCGGGAGGCCATCATCGCCACCGTCTCCCAGACCGGCGGGCATCTGGGTGCCAGCCTCGGGACGGTGGAGCTCACGCTCGCCCTGCACTGCGAGCTGAAGAGCCCCACCGACAAGATCCTGTGGGACGTCGGCCACCAGGCGTACGGGCACAAGCTGCTCACGGGGCGGCTCGCGGACTTCCCGACCCTGCGCCAGCACGGCGGGATGAGCGGGTTCCTGCGCCGTGAGGAGAGCGAGCACGACGTGATGGGCGCGGGCCACGCGTCCACGAGCATCAGCTACGGCGTGGGCCTCGCGGAGGCCAACCGGCGGGGCGGTGCGGGTGGCGCGGTGGTGTGCGTGATCGGTGACGGCGCGATGACCGGCGGCATGGCGTACGAGGGCCTCAACCAGGCGGGCGCCCTGGGCACGCCGGTGGTGGTCGTGCTCAACGACAACGGCATGAGCATCGGCCAGAACGTGGGGGGCCTGTCCCGCGCCCTGCAGCGGGCCCGCGTGGATTCCCGCATCACCCGGGTGCGTGAGGAGATCGAGCGGGCCGTCACCCGCATCCCGGGCGGCGAGTACGTGGGGTCGCACCTGCGGGACGCCACCAAGGCCCTGTGGTTCGAGAGCGGCGCCCTGTTCGAGGCCCTGGGCTTCGCGTACCTGGGGCCCATCGACGGGCACGACATCGATGCGATGCGCCACGCGATCCGCAGCGCGGTGCACCGCAACCGGCCGGTGCTGGTGCACGTGAAGACCACCAAGGGCAAGGGGTACGAGCCCGCGGAGGAGGACGTGGAGGCCATGCACGGCGCCACGCCCTTCGACCCGGACTCCGGCAAGGCCAAGCCCCCCAAGCCCGCCCCGCCGAGCTACACCGAGG
>JADLHW010000177.1 GCA_020848615.1 Thermoleophilia bacterium | reverse complement strand
CATTTTGGCACCTGGGGAGGGTGTACCGTGCCGATCAGCAGCGCGTGGTCCGCGACGCCGCCGGAGTACCGCTCCGCGCTGGAGTACGTCGCCGTCGAGCACGAGTCTGCGTACGCTGCGACCTACGCGCCCGGCCCAGACGGCCGGGTCGCGGTGGTGCTGAACACGCTGGTGGTGACGCGGGAGACGGCGCCGATGGTCGCGGCCTGGGCCGCGTCGCTGCGCGAAGATGGCCGGCGCCTGCTGGCGATCCTCGACGCCGAGGGGCTGGCGCGCGGCTGCCGGAAGAAGGCCGGCTAGGACAATGACGGCATGGCCGGTGTACCATCGGCCATGCCCCGCCGCAAAACCGCCCCGCCCCCCGTCCAGCCGACCCGCCGCCGGCGCGGCTCCGGAAGCGTCAGCGTCCGCTCAGACTCTCGCGTCGTCGTCACCCTGCCGGCCGACCTGGACCCCGAGCGCCGGCCGCTGTACAGCCCGCCGGGCACCAGGACAGCCTGGGCGTCCGTCGAGCAGGCCGCGCGCTGGCTCGACGCGGAGGTGGCCCGCCGGCGCAACCCGGCGCCCGAACGGGCGACCGGCGACGAGCAGCTCGGCGCGTACCTCGCGCGGTGGTACCGGCTCTACAGCCCGACGTGGCCGGAGCGCACCGCCACGGCCTACCGGCAGTCGCTGCGGCTGTTCGCCGGGATCGCCGCGGTGCGGCTGTCCGAGCTGACCCACGAGGTCGTGCAGGGCGCGCTGGCGCGGCTGCAGCAGGCGACCTGGCGGCGCACCCGGAAGGACGGCACGCCGACCGGCGAGCCGAAGCCGTACAGCGCGCGGACGCTCCAGCAGGCCCGCACCGCGCTCGGGCTGGCGCTGGAGGGGCTGGTGCCGGACGTGCTGGCGGCGAACCCGGTCCGCAGGACGCGGCTCGGGCGCCGTCAGCCGCCGACGCAGCCGGTCTGGGACGGGGCGCAGGCCGAGCGGTTCCTCGCCGCCGCCGAGGCGACGGAGCCGCAGCACGCGCTGGCGCTGCGCCTGATCCTCCACCGGGGGCTGCGGCGGGGCGAGGTGCTGGCGCTGTGCTGGGCCGACCTGGACGAGCGGCGGGCCGTGCTGACGGTGGACGAGACGGCCGGGCGGCGGGCCGGGCAGACCGGCGACACGAAGGGGCGGCGCTCGCGCGAGATCCCGCTGTCCCGCGACCTGCTGGCCCGCCTCGCAGCCCACCGGGCGGGGCGCCGGCGCCCGACGCCGTGGGTGTTCGCGAACCCCGAGACGGGGCTGCCCTGGAGCGTCGAGACGCTGCGGGCGGCGGCGGACCGGGCGATCCGCGCGGCCGGGCTGCCGAGGATCAGCCTGAAGGACATGCGGGCGACGTGCGCCACGCTGCTGCTGGACCAGGGCGAGCCGCTGCCGCGCGTCTCGGAGCTGCTCGGGCACGCCGACGTGTCCGTGACGGCCCGCGCGTACCAGCGGGTGCTGCGGCTGACGGAGGCCCGCGCCGCCGACGTGGCCGAGGGGCTGGACGCCGCGTTCGTGCGGGCGGCCGGGTCCGGGCAGACGGTCGAGATCAGGCCGTCCGGGACCGAAAACGGTACACCGGGCCGAGATCAGGTGTCTGGATAGGTGTCTTTCGGACGGCTGACCAGATAGGGCGCGGTACAAGAGCACGATGTACCGCGCCCTCATTTCCCCTATCTGGCGTATCTGGTCAAGCCGCCCCGAGAAGGGCGCAAGTGTCGCATATGGACGCCCCTGTAGCGGAGATCAGTTGTCATTTAGGTGTCCTTCCCAGCGGCGCCCGGTAGCGCGAGTTGCCGCTGCGCGTACAACTGATAGACCGTCTGCCCGTCGCGTCCGGCGATCAACCACGGCAGCATCACCTCGTCCAGCGTGGTCATCTGCGTCTCGATGATCGCGAGTTGCGCCTGCACCCAGTCCTTGAGGATGCGCCAGCCGACGCGCGCGGCCTGCTCGCGGGTGACGAAGCGCCGCTGCACCGATCCGCGCTGGTGTTGCCGCGTCAGGACCGCGAACACGGCGTCGATGTTCGCCGGCAGCCGGTACGCCTGCCGGCCGATGGGCGTCTCGGCCTGGAACGCCAGCGCGACCGGTGCCCCCTGGCCGTCGTAGTCGATCTGGATGGCCCGCGCGCCGTGCCGTGCGAGCAGCGCCTGGATCTCCGCGAGCGTCTTGGTGGCGTCGATGGTCGTGGTGTAATTCAGGATCGGCATGATATCCCCCTCTCCCTGAGCACGTCGGACGGCCTGATCGGCCCGTCGCCGCGCGTGTGGGCGGCCTCGACGCGGGCGGCGGCGTCCAGGCAGGCCCGGCAGCAGACGCGGTTGCCGGCCAGGTCGTCGCCGCAGAGGGCGCAGTCGGCCGGCGGCCTGGGCGTGAACGGCGTGGTGTCGGGCGGGATCATGGGGTAGTCAGAATCGGCAAACCAGGACCAGTGCGCTCCAGGGCTATCGTCTCTGCCCAGCGCATCGGATCGCTGATTCTGCGCTCTGAGAGCAGTACCAGCGCGCGGAGGTGGTTGCGCTCGGCCTCCTCTTGTGTTGTCGCCTCTGCTAGGACGTGGCTCCGGTCATTGCCGCGAATGATGGTCAGATACCAGTCCTGCCCGGTGCGACTCGTCGTCATG
>JADLHW010000176.1 GCA_020848615.1 Thermoleophilia bacterium | reverse complement strand
GATCACCTCGAACCGCTGTGGCCTCTTCATGCCAAGGTGACCACATGAACGGCGGTGTGCGGGAGTCTCAAGTGGCGTCACGTTGGATCGCCGGCGGTGGCCGGCGGCGCGCTCCATCGGCATGACCACGAGCGATGTCGCGGGTCTCGCGGACGATGGGTCGGGATCGTCATGATGGCGGTGGACCGCGTGGTGCTCGTGACCGGGGCGGCGGGCCGATTGGGCGCGGCCATCGTCCGGACCCTGGCGGAGCGTGGTGCTCGGTTGGTGCTGGTCGACCGGGTCGCGCCCCCCGTACCCGAGGGTGCCCACGCGGTGGTCCTGGAGCAGGACGTGACCGCGGCGGGTTCCTCGGAGGCCGCGGTCGGGCACGCCCTCGAGCGGTTCGGGCGGCTGGATGCGCTGGTCAACAACGCGGGCATCGAGGGTCCCGTGGCACGCGCGGAGGACGTGGCGCTCGACGAGGTCCGTCGCCTGTTCGAGGTCAACGTGCTGGCCACGCTCGCCTTCTCGGCCGCGGCCATGCGCCAGTTCCGGGCGGTCGGCACGGGGCGCATCGTGAACCTCGCATCGGGAGCGGGCCTGGCGGGCAGCGCGATGATGGCCCCCTATTCGGCCTCCAAGCACGCGGTCGTGGGCCTGACGCGCTCCATGGCCGCGGAGGCGGGCGCCGCGGGCGTCGCGGTCAACGCGGTGTGTCCCGGCTGCGTCGATTCGCCGATGATGGACCGCATCGAGGCACGCCTGGGCGAGTTGGCGGGGACGGGCCCGGCCTCGTTCACGGGGTCGATCCCCATGGGTCGGTACGCCGACCCGCGGGAGGTGGCGCAGGCGGTGGCCTGGCTCGCGCTCGAGGCCCCGGTCTACATCACGGGATCGGCCATCGTCATCGACGGTGGTCTGCGAGCGTAGGGGAGGGGAGGGCGGCATGGACACGACGCGCTGGGCCGTGGTCACGGGCGCGAGCCGAGGCATCGGCGCGGCGATCGCGACGCGCCTCGCGACCGACGGGTTCGGCGTGGTCATGGTCGCCACGAGCGCCGCCGGGTGCAGCGCGGTGCGGACCCGCCTGGAGGGCACGGGCGTGCCGGGGGAGGTGCGCGCCTGCGACCTGGCCGACCGGGCCGCCGTCGACCGGCTGACGGAGGGCCTGCTCACGGACCATCCGACGATCGCGGCACTCGTGAACTGCGCAGGGATCGTGCGGGTGGGACCGGTGGCGGCCTTCAGCGGCGCCGACTGGGACGAGGTCGTGGAGATCAACCTGCGGGCGGCGTTCGAGCTGTCCCGGGCCCTGGAGCCCGCGCTCGCGGCGGCAGCCGCGGCCGGGACGCCGGGCGGCGCCTCGATCGTGAACATCAGCTCGGTGATGGGGCTGCTCGCGACGCCCGGCATCATCAGCTACGTCGCGACCAAGGGCGGCCTGGACCACCTCACGCGCGGGCTGGCGGTGGAGTACGGCCCGAGGGGGATCCGGGTCAACGCCATCAGCCCGGGCTTCATCCGGACGGACATGTTCGAGACGTCCCACCCGCCGGCCCGACGACTGGCGCTCGCCGCCGCCCACCCGCTGGGCCGCGTGGGGACGCCCGTGGAGGTCGCGTCCGTGGCCTCGTTCCTGTGCTCCGCGGACGCCGCGTTCGTGTCCGGCGCGATCATCCCCGTGGACGGCGCGCTCACCGCCAACCTCGCGATCCCGCGCATCGACGCGTAGCGGGGCGCCGGCGGTCAGGCCGCGTCCCCCAGGCCAGGGCTCGGGGCAGGGCCGCGTCGCTGGCGCGCGTCTCCGCCCCCGGACATCGCCGATGTGCCGGCCGAGTCGTCGCGTGCAGCCGCCTGCCCGGCCCCCCAGCCGACCGTGACCCCGCCGGCCCGATCCCCACCGGTCGGGCGCCGGCGGGACCATGGGCCAGCCGCCTGCCCGGACCCTCGGCCGTGACCCGCCCCGTCCGCCCCAGCCACTCGTCGCACCCAGGCACCTGGTCCGGAGGCCATCCCGAGACGTCCGCCGGATGCCATGATGCGGGCCGCACGTGCCCACGGCGCAGGCGTGGCAGGACAGGAGGACGAACGATGCGCAGGCCGATCGAGACGCTGGCGGGCGGACTGGGTCATCCGGAGGGACCGGACATCCTGCCGGACGGCCGGATCGTGATGGTCGAGACGTACACCAGCAGGCTCATCGCCTGGTCGCGAGAGCGGGGCATCCACGACTACGCCGACTGCGGCGGTGGCCCGAACGCGTGCATGCTCGGCTCGGATGGCGCGGCCTACATCACCCAGAACGGCGGCACCGTGGGTGCGTGGCGGGCGATGGTGATGAGCGTGCCGAGCATCCAGAAGGCGTGGCCGGACGGGCGGGTCGAGACGGTCGTGACGGAGGTCGACGGCATCGCGCTCCAGGCACCCAACGATCTCACGTTCGGGCCGGACGGGCGGCTCTACTTCACCGATCCGGCCGACTACCTCCCCGACGACCCCCGGCCCGGTCGCGTGTTCGCGCTCAACCCCGACGGCACCGGCGAGTGCCTGGAG
>JADLHW010000175.1 GCA_020848615.1 Thermoleophilia bacterium | reverse complement strand
TCGACAGGGTCCGCCACGCCAACCCCTTGTCCCAACGCTCAGGATCCTCAGGATCCCAATCACTCAACCACTCACGACCCCGCCGACCGGCGTCGGTACTCATGCGTGCGCCTCCTTCGAACTCCGGAGAACCGGAAAAAAGCCGACGCCAAGATCGTCTGCCGCGCGCGCGGGAGCCGTATGGTCAATAGTGGTCAGTTCGCCCCGTTGCCCCACGCACCAGTATCGATGAAGTCACGGCCGACGGGGTGCCGCGGGTGCGGGGCGGGGCGGTGCCGGAGGTGATGGGGTGGTCGCCCCGGGGGCCGCGGTGGGTGCGGCGGCCCCGGGGGGGCCGGTGGTGCGGTGGGCTCAGCTGGGTTTGGGGGCGCCGGGGCGGGCGTAGCGCACCCAGGTGATGATGGTGCAGCCCACCGCGAAGATCACCCCGAACAGGTAAAACAGCCACGGGGAGAACGTGGTGAGCCCGACCCCGAAGAAGAACGGGCCGAACGCCGCGATCGCCGCGGTCCACCCGATCACCCCGCCTGCCTGGCGGCGTTCGAAGATCATCGGCATCTGCTTGAACGTCGAGGCGTTGCCGATCCCGGCGAACAGGAAGATCACCAGCATCCCGTACAGGAACATGTCGAAGTCGGACCTCAGCGCCGAGGCGTTGGAGAGATCCGGGTCCAGGTAGAACATCGTGAAGGTGATCGACCCGATCAGCCCGACACCGGACACCAGCGTCCACCGCGCGCCGCCCATCCGGTCGGTCAGGGGGCTGAACAGCACCCGTGCCCCGGCACCGATCAGCGGCCCCAGGAACACGTACTTGACCGGGTCCGGCAGGCTGTAGCCGTCGATGAGCACCTGCGCGGCGGCACCGGTGCCACTGGCGATGTCCGGGTTCCCGCCGCCGTACAGGTTCTTCATCAGCAGCCCGAACTGCGCCGACAGGCCGCTGAAGGTACCGAAGGTCATGATGTACAGCAGCGTCATCCACCAGGTGTCCTGGTTGCGGAAGATGTCGAACTGCTGACGGACGTTGGCGGTCACCGGCACCGAGCGCAGCATCGTCCAGGCCAACACCGCCGCCACCACGATGAACGGGATGTAGATCCACGCGGCGTTCTGGTACCAGACCTCCTCGCCCGGCTTGCCCGGCTTGGGAACCATCATCTGGGACCCGCCGACCAGCGCGAACCCGATCAGCCACGGGGTCAACAGCTGCACCAGCGACACCCCGAAGTTCCCGATGCCCGCCTGGATGCCCAACGCGGTGCCCTGCTGACGACGCGGGAAGAAATACGAGGTGCTCGGCATGAACCCCGAGAACGCCCCGCCGCCGATCCCCGAAAGGAACGACAGGCCCAACAGCCACCAATACGAGGTACCCGAGTCCTGCACCGCGATGCCCCACCCCACCACCGGGATCAACAACAACACGGTGGTGAGGGTCACCAGCTTGCGGGTCCCGATGATCGGCGGCAGCACCATCCACGCCAGGCGCATCAAACCACCCGACAACCCCGGCATCGCCGTCAACCAGTACAGCTCATCGGTGCTGATCTCAAAACCGAGGTTGGTGAGCTTCGGAGCGATCGCACTCGCCAGGAACCACGAGGCGAAACACATGACCAACGAGAACGTCGTGATCGACAGGGTCCGCCACGCCAACCCCTTGTCCCAACGCTCAGGATCCTCAGGATCCCAATCACTCAACCACTCACGACCCCGCCGACCGGCGTCGGTACTCATGCGTGCGCCTCCTTGGTGCTTCCGGGTGCGGTGCGCGGCGACACATCGAGGGTCGCGGCGGCCGCGTCATTTGGCGTCTCCAGGTGCCGCGCGAGCTCGGGAGAGCGCTCGTGAAGCATCCGGACCACCGTCCAGTGCATCCACGCCAGGCAGACGAGCGTGAGCACGAACAGGATGAGGAACGTGGACGACGGGAACCCGGTCCACTTCTGGGTGTAGGCGAACATGGGGGGCAGGAAGAAGCCACCCAGCCCACCGAGCATCCCGACCAGGCCGCCGACAGGGCCGACGTGGTCGGGGAAGTACTCAGGGATGTGCTTGTAGACGGCGGCCTTGCCGACGCCCATGGCGCAGCCCAGGACGAAGACCACCAGGACGAACGGCACCAGGCCGATCGTGTACGGCAGCACCTCGCGCGGCCCGGTGGTCGTCTCCACGACGACGTGGCCGTTCGGCATCTGCAGCACGCCGGCGGCGAGCGCCATCACGCCGAGGGTCCAGTACATCGCGCGGCGGGCGCCGAAACGGTCGCTGAACCAGCCGCCCACCGGCCGCAGCAGCGAGGCCGGGAAGATGAACGTCGCCGTCAGGAGGGCCGCGGTCTGCAGGCTCACGTCGAAGTTGTCGACGTAGTACTTCGGGAGCCACGCCGCGAGGGCGACGTATGCGCCGAACACCAGGACGTAGTAGAGGGAGAAGCGCCACACCCGGACGTCGCGCAGCGGCGTGAGCTGCTCGCGCAGCGCGCGCCCCTGGCCGGGGGTGCGGTCGTGTCGCGGGCACACCAGCCACACGCCTATACCGAGCGCGACCAGCATCGCGGCGTAGATCACCGGGACCAGCCGCCAGCCGCCGTCCACGAAGCCGAGGTAGGTGGCGCCCGCCGTGCCGGTGATGAGCGGCGGGCCGATGAACTTGGTGACCGATGCTCCGACGTTCCCGGCGCCGAACACCCCGAGCGCGAAGCCCTGCCGTTCACGGGGGAACCACGCGGAGTTCCAGGCGATGCCGGCGCTGAAGGAGTTCCCGGCGAAGCCCACCAGGAACGCGAGCACCAGCAGGACACCGTAGTCGTGGACGCGGGACACGAAGTACGTGGGGATCGCGCAGGCGATCAGCATCCCGCTGATGACGGCGCGTCCGCCGATCCGGTCGGCGAGCATCCCCGCCGGCAGCCGCCACAGCGACCCGTTGAGGACCGCCACGGCGGTGAGCCAGGCCAGCTGCACGTCGCTGAGCCCGAGCTCCTTGCGGATCGGCACGCCGAGGATGCCGAACATGAGCCACACCGCGAACAGCACGGTGAAGGCCAGGGTGGACATCACCAACACGCGCCTGCGGCCGCCGATGTCACCTTCGCTCATGGGCGATGCTCCCGGCTGCCGGGTCGCCGCGCTCATGATGTCTCCCTTCTAGGGTTGGGTGCGCGTGCCGGCGGCGGACGCCGCGGTGCCACGCGTGCGGTAGAGGATGTGACTGCGGGTGAGGTACTTCACGGGCACGCTCCATGCGTGCACCAGCCGGCTGAAGGGCCAGAGCATGTAGAGGCCCCATGCGGCGACCACGTGGATGCGGTAGACCAAGGGCGCATCGGTGACCAGCGACGCGTCGGGTCGCAGCAGGAACAGGTCGCGGAAGTACGGGGCGACCGTCTCGCGGTAGTTGTAGCCGCCGCCGATGAGGTTCTCGCCGACCGTCGCGTACATGCCGGTGATCAGCATCACGCCCAGCAGGGTGTAGGTGAGCCGGTCCGTCCGCGTGGTGACCGCGCGCACGCGGGCGTCGGTGCCACGCCGCACCATGAGCAGCATGAACCCGACGAGCATGAGCGTGCCGGACCCGGTGCCCGCCACGACCGACACCGCGTGGTACATGTCCTCGGTCACCCCGGCGCGCTCGGTCACCGACTCGGGCACGACGATGCCGAGCACGTGGCCGCCGAGCACCGCGAAGAACCCGAGATGGAACAGCAGCACGCCGGCGCGTAGACGGCGGCTTTCCAGCAGCTGGGTGGAACGGGTCGTCCACCCCACCTGATCGGTGCGGTACCGCCAGATGTGGCCCACCACGAACACCGTGATCGCCACGTACGGCAGCACCTCCCACAACAGCGTCTCGACCCGGGTCATGCGATCCTCCTCACGGGTGCACAGGCGGCCGACGGACGCACCGGTCCCGGCATCACCTCGGGCGGCGCGAACGGCTCCAGCCCCACGCGCTCATCGGGGGGTCCCTCGGCCGCCATCCGGCGCACCTCGTCCGCCTCCTCGTCGCTGAGGGCCGGCATCGTCTTGCACAGCGCCTCCACGACGGCGCGGTAGGGGCTCGCCGATCCGGCCAGGCCGATCCGCAGCAGCTCGATGACGGGCCGGTACTCGGCGAGCAGCCTCCCGCCCTCCTCGGGGCAGGCGTCGACGAACTCGAGGAGCACCGGCAGATGGTCGGGCAGCTCGGGGCCCACCAGTTCCATCCCCGCCGCCGCGTACCGCTGCCGGAGCTTCAGCAGGGCGAGACCGCGCTGACGCCGGTCGCCGTGGGTCGCGAACGTCAGGTCCAGGCACGCGCGCTTGCTGAAGTCGAACGTCTCGGAGTACTGACGCTGAACCTCGTCGCGGGGCGCCGTGGTCCACCAGTCCAGGAACCCGAGCAGGGTCCGCATCGCGGGCGAGTCGGGCAGCGCGGCGGCCGCATCGCGCACCTCGGCCCGGTCGTCCAGGACGGACCGGTCGGGGTAGCGAAGCGCGGTGGACAGGATCAGGAACGGGCCCATCACGCCCCCTGCGGACGCGGGATGAGCGAGGGCGCCGCCGGCGCGCAGCCGCAGCCCTCGCCGCATGCCTCGCCGGATCCGTCGACGCCCGGGGCCTCGCGAGGCGGGGCGGTCATGTGAAACGACTCCACCGCCTCGGTCACCGTGGGGGTGCAGGCACCGGGACCGCCGGAGAACTCGAGCCCGCAGGCGCCCTGGGCGCGCGTCAGGTCGAGGGCGAGCTCGGCGTGCGCCTTCGGGATGACGAACCGGTCATCGAACTTCGCGAGGGCGAGCAGGCGGTACATCTCCTCCATGTGCGCGACCTCCATGCCCACCGACTCCGCGACGGATGCGTCGCCCATCCCGGTGATGGTGCGCTCCCGCATGTAGCGCCGCATCGCGGCCAGCTGCTTCAGGACGCGCCGGATGACGTCGTCGTCCCCGGCCGCGAGGAGGTTGGCGAGGTACCGCACCGGGATCCGCAGCCGGTCGATCGCCGGGAAGACGTCGTCGGGATCGGCGTCGCTGCCCTCACCCTCGATCATCCCCATGACCGGTGACAGCGGCGGCACGTACCAGACCATGGGCAGCGTCCGGTACTCCGGGTGCAGCGGCAGGGCCACCCGGTACTTCATGGCCAGGGCGTACACGGGCGACCGGCGGGCCGCCTGGATCCAGTCATCCGGGATGCCGGCGAGAGCCGCCTCACGACGGACCTCCGGGTCCTCGGGGTCGAGGAACACGTCCAGCTGGGCGTCCAGGAGGTCCTTGGGGTCGGGGACCGACGCGGCGGCCTCGACCTTGTCCGCGTCGTACAGCACCACGCCGATGTAGCGGATCCGCCCGACGCACGTCTCGCTGCACACGGTCGGCATGCCCGCCTCGATGCGCGGATAGCAGAGCGTGCACTTCTCGGCCTTGCCGGACTGCCAGTTGAAGTAGACCTTCTTGAACGGGCAGTTGCTGACGCACATGCGCCAGCCCCGGCACGCCTCCTGGTCGACCAGGACGATGCCGTCCTCCTCGCGCTTGTACATCGCGCCGGACGGGCACGATGCGACGCAACTCGGGTTGAGGCAGTGCTCGCAGATGCGGGGCAGGTACATCATGAAGACGCGCTCGTACTCCATGCGCACCGCGTCCTCGAAGCCGCGCAGGTTGTAGTCGGCCACGGCGTGTTCCGGGGCGCCCGCGAGGTCGTCCTCCCAATTCGGGCCCCACTCGATCGACATCGGCTCGCCGGTCACCTGCGAGATGGGTCGCGCCACGG
>JADLHW010000174.1 GCA_020848615.1 Thermoleophilia bacterium | reverse complement strand
CGCCGACTGGACCGCGTGGCGGGTGGCCTCAGCCAGGTCCAGCGGTTCCAGTTGGAGGGGAGGCGCTTTCGCGCGGTCCTCCGCCAACGACTCGATCTCCCCGATGAGACGCCCCAGGCGGACGGTGGTCGCGTGGAGGGCCGCGATGCTCGCGTCGCCCGGCTCGACGATGCCATCCTGCATCGCCTCCAGGCGGCTCTGGATGAGCATCACGGGGGTGCGCAGCTCGTGCGCGAGGTCCTGGGCGAGCTGCTCACGCGCCATGCGCTGCCGATCAAGGTCGGTCGCCAGCCGGTGGAGCGATTCACCGACCTGCCGTAGCTCAGGGGGACCCCCGGAGGGGGCTGAGCGGGTTTCGCCAGAACGTGTGAGGCCCTGCGCGAACGCGGACATGCGGCTCATCGGGCGGGCCAGCCATCCCGCGGTGACGACACCAACCAGGGCGCCGATGATGGCCGCGACGATCGCCGCGATGACATGGAGGCGATCGAGTTCCGCGGCGAAACGGTCATCAAGCGGGGTCCGCACCGTGGAGGGAAAGGCGTATCCCTCGAGTCGAGCCACCTCCTCGCCGTTCACGTCCCTGACCGGGCCACGGAACACCTGCTGGAGCGTGCGGCCTTCTTCGGCCTTGGTCGTGTCCAGAAGCACGCGCCCCCCGGGGGCGATGAGCCGGTAGTCGTACCCGGACACCGCGAGATCGTGGGCCAGGAGATCGAGCCCCCGCGGGGTCCACCGCCCACCGGCGGCCCGATATGACCCCTGGGTCGCCGCGACCGCTGAACGGCCGGCGTCGGTCGCACGGTCGCGCAGGTATGCGTCCAGGCTCCGGTGCAGGCCGTGCGAGGTGAGTAGAGAACTGATGACCGCCGCGAGCGCGACAACCGCGACGAAGGCGACGACCAGACGTGCTCGCAGCGTCGGGCTCCGCATGCTCATTCGTCCTGGAAGCGGTAACCGGCGCCGTAGACGGTCCGGACCAGATTCGATGCGCCGGACCGGCGTGCGTCCAACTTGCGCCGGATGTTCTTCACATGGGCGTCGATGGTGCGGTCCCCCGCGGCCGTCTCGGATCCCAGGGCCATCTGCCGGAGCTCCTCCCGGGATCGGAGTCGCCCCGGTGGCCTGACGAGCGTCGCCAGCACCCGGAACTCCGTGGCGGTCAGCTCTAGATCCTGGCCACCCAGATGCGCTCGCATGGCACCCAGATCAAGCTCCAGGCGCCCGTGATCGAGGACGAAGACCTCGGCGGGCGGGACGTTCTGCCCGCTGGCGCGACGCATCACCGCCCGGGCGCGGGCCACCAGTTCCCGGGGCGAGAAGGGCTTCACGAGGTAGTCGTCTGCTCCCAGGGCAAGACCGCGGAGGCGGTCGGCCTCCGCGGACCGGGCCGTGAGCATGATGACCGGGACGTCCGACGTGCGCCGGATCTGGGCGCAGACCTCCTCACCGGGAAGATCAGGGAGCATGAGGTCGAGGATCACGAGGTCCGGAGGTTGGAGGGCGATCGCGTCGAGAGCGCGCTGAGCCGTGGCCGCCCGCCGGACCAGGAAATCGGCGCGGGCCAGATAGGCCGATGCGATCTCCAGGATCTCCGGCTCATCATCGACGATGAGAACAGACCAGGGAACGGCTGCCCTCCTAGGGCCGGCCTGCGGTATCCGCGAGCCGTCCCGCGGCCCGTAGTTCGGCTTCCTGGGCGTCGATCATTGCACGCACGAGCTTGGCGGTCGCGGGATCGGGACTCCTCGAAAGGGCTCGCCGCCCGAGCGCGATCGCCGCCGTCTCGAGGGTCAGAACCCGCTCCAGGAAGGCTGTGTCAACGCTCGGCGCCCGGACGACCTCACCGGTGTCCACGATCAGCCGCGCGGCGGCGAGATCTTCCTCCGCGGGCGTTGCAGCGGCGAATCGGGGGGACAGTGCATCGAGAACCTGGAGCGACGCCCGCTGACGTCGGACGAGGCGACGAGCGAACGCACGAACCGCCGGCCGTCGCCCACGCACGCTGGCGATCGCTCCAAGGTCCAGCATCACCTGTCCGTGGGGAATCATCAACGACGTGTAGGACGCCGGAGACACGACGGCCGGTGCGCCCGCCGGACGAAGCGCCGGCACGTGGCGGGGGGTGTCCGGGGACGTTTTCTGGGCAGAGCGGGCATCCTGAGGGTTCCATGCGCTGCGAAGGCCACTGACAGCAACCGTGGCCGCGACCGTCGCAGCGGCCACCATGACCACCGCGTGGCCCCGGTGTCGCGGTTCCCTTCTCGTCGTCACGAGCGTGATTCTGCGGGGCAATCGCGAAGGCGCTGTGAAGACCGTCGCCACTGCCCCGGTCTGGGCGGCGCTGGGGCGACGTGTCTCCTTGAATGCGGGCGTGTCTCGGGGAACATTGAAGTCCTGACCTGCTCCCGCCGTTCGCACGGTGCCGGCTCTACAGGTGGAGATGCCCTCCCGGGGCGGGTCCGGAAGGTCCGGGATTCGAACAGCCCATGAAGGAGAGAGAACGTGAACCGGAACAGGCTGATCGCGGTCGTCGTGTTGGCCGTCGTCGCCATTGCGGCGGGAGTGGCGTTCGCGGTCGCTCAGAGCGGTGATCACAACGGTGGTGACATGAGCGGCAACGCGATGAACGGTCACGACATGCCGGGGATGACCGGTCCGGCGTGGTCCGGGTCGATGATGGACATGGGCGGGATGCCGGGCATGACCATGGACGGCGGCGTCATGGCCATGAACGACCAGGCATTCCTGGCGATGATGATCCCCCACCACCAGATGGCCGTGGACATGGCCCGCATCGAGATCGAGCGCGGCAAGGATCCCGAGGTCCTCAAGATGGCCCGCGCGGTCGTCACCGATCAGGAGGGCGAGATCAGCCAGATGCGGGGCTGGTACCGCAGGTGGTTCGGTGAGGACCCGCCGCAGGTCCCGATGTCCGGATCGATGATGATGATGGGGATGTCCATGGACATGGGCGAGCTTGAGTCCACCAAGGAACCGGACAGGGTGTTCCTGCGCATGATGATCCCCCACCACGCTGGGGCCCTGCTGATGGCCGACGCGGTGCTCGCCGGGGACCCGCGCAGCGAGGTGGCGGACCTCGCCACCCGTATCGTCGCGGCGCAGAGCAACGAGATCGGTGAGATGCAGCGCATCCGCGAACGCATCGCCCCTCCCCTTGGCTGAGGCCCGGGCCACCCGCGGCCGGAACTGGCTGCTGCCGGCCGCGACCCTCACGGTCCTTGCGCTCGCCGCAGCGGGCTGTGGTGGGTCCGACACGGCCGCCCCACCGGCGAGCGGCACCGCCGAGGATCCGGGGGTGATCCACGTCCACGCGGTCGGTGTCGACCCCGGTGACGCCTCGGTGCTGCTGGCGACCCATACCGGGCTGTTCCGCCTCCCCCCGGGGGGCGACCGCGCACAGCTGGTCGGGAGACTGCGGCAGGACACGATGGGGTTCACCGTCATCGGCGCCGGCCGCTACCTCGGCTCAGGACACCCGGACACCCGCACCGGGCAACCGCCGCTGCTGGGGCTGATCTCAAGCGGTGACGGCGGGCGGACATGGTCGTCGGTGTCGTTGCTGGGGGAGGTGGACTTCCACATCCTTCGGGCCGCGGGCACCCGGGTGGTGGGCATGGACTCCCAGACCGGCCTGGTGCTGGTGAGCGACGACTCGGGCAAACGGTGGGCGCGACGCACGCCGCCGGGTGACCTGATTGACCTGGTGCTGGACCCGGCCGATCCGGACCGCTTCGTCGCGTCGACCAGCGGCGGGCTGGTGAGCTCAGACGACGCCGGGCGCGCTTGGGAGACGCTCGCCGACGGCGCTGGCTACCTGGCGTGGCCCGCAGGGGACGTCCTGTTCCGCATGGGTCCGGACGGCGGGGTGGCGGTGAGCGACGACGCGGGACGGACCTGGCGGCAGCGCGGGACCGCCGGGGCGGAGCCCTCCGCGTTCACCGCCGTGACCGAGACGCGGTTGCTCGCGACGCTCCATGACGGGGGCCTCGTGGAATCGCGCGACGGCGGGGCGAGCTGGGCGACCCTCGCCGAACTCGAATGACCGTCAGGGGCGGACCGCGCCCTGATAGTCGCTGCGGCCGCCCATCGAGCTGATCTTCACCACGTCACCGGTGTGCGGCGCGTGGATCATCTGCCCGCCGCCGATGTAGATCCCCATGTGCCCCAGGTCGGGCCGGTAGAACACGAGGTCACCGGGCTGCAGGTCCCCGGCCGGCACCCTGGGGAACGCCGACCAGATCGCCCCCGTGTAGTGCGGGACCGACTTGCCGATCTTCGCGTACACGTAGCTGGCGAGCCCCGAGCAGTCGAACCCCGAGGGCGAGGCACCACCCCACACGTAGGGGACCCCCAGGTACTGCATAGCGAGGCTCACCACCGCGCCGTTGGGGTTCCCTGAAGCCGGCGCAGCCGACGGTGCCGAGGGCACGCGCGCCGGATCGGCTGCGGTCGTCACGGGGCCGGGCGGTGCCCCCGAGGGCGGTTCCCCGGACGGGGCCGGCTCGCTCCGCTGCACGGGTGCCGTGGCACGTTGGGCGGCGAGCGCACGCTGGCGTTCCTGCTCGGCCGCGCGCCGTTCGCGTTCCTGTTCTGCGGCGATCGCCTGCCGGAGATCCGCGCGTGCCCCTGAGAGCAGCGCCTCGCGACGGGCGAGCGTCTGAAGCACCGCGTCGCGGCGGGTTGCCGCCTCGGCCTGGGCCCGCTTGGCGGTTGCCCGATCGGCGACCAGCTGCACGCGGGCCCGCTCCAGACGGTCGAGCGTGTCGCGGATGTCGGTCACCATCGCACCGTCGCGCTCACCGATGCGCTCCAGCAGGCGTGCGCTGTCGACCGCCGAGGTGATGCTGCCGCTCTGGAGCATCAGCTCCACCGGCGACGGGGTGGGGTTGCTGTAGATGTCCCGCATTCGCTGGGCGAGCACCTGACGGCCGCGTGAGAGCCGCGTCTGTGACCGGGTGATCAGTCCGGTGTTGCTGCGGATCCGGTCCTCAGCCTCTCCCAGCCGCCAGCGGGCTCCGTTGTAGGCCTCGGTGGCGTTCTCCGCCGCGATGTCGGCCTCGTGGAGCTCGGCTTGGAGGCGTTCCACCTCCGAGCGGGCGTCCTGCACCGACGGCTGGCCGAAGCCCGGGACGACGGACACCGCGGTGCCGGCCATGGCGGACACCGCCAGCAGCTTCAGGACCCGGGCCACTGACGGTCGGCGCGGCCCGGGTCCTGAATGTTCCCTGACGGTCGCGGGCACCGACCCAACGTACGGTCGGTGCCCGGAGGGAACCAGCCCGGTGAGGCGGCCCGGTTGCGGATCCGGTCACCGGTGGCGGCCGCATTCACACGGGATTCACAGTTCCCGGTTCGCCGTGCGCCGGGGTGAACCGGCGCAGGCGCAGGGAGTTGGACACCACGAACACGCTGCTGAAGGCCATGGCGGCGCCGGCGATCAGCGGGTCCAGGTAGCCGCTGGCCGCGAGGGGGATCGCCGCGACGTTGTAGGCGAACGCCCAGAACAGGTTCCCCTTGATGGTCCCGAGGGTGCGGCGGGACAGGCGGATGGCGTCCGCGGCGCCGCCGAGGTCCCCGGAGACCAGCGTGAGGTCGCTGGCCTCGATGGCGACGTCGGTGCCGGTGCCGATGGAGATCCCGAGATCCGCCTCGGCGAGGGCGGGGGCGTCGTTGACCCCGTCGCCGACCATCGCGACCGTGCGGCCCTCGGCCTGCAACCGCCGGACGACGTCGGACTTGCCGCTTGGCAGCACCTCGGCGATGACCTCCTCGATGCCGACCTCGTCGGCGACGGCCCGGGCGGTCGCGGCGTTGTCGCCGGTGAGCAGCACCGGCCGCAGCCCGATCTCCCGCAACCTTCGGATCGCCCGGGCGCTGGTGGGCTTGACGGTATCGGCGACCATCAGCACACCGCGCACCCGCCCGTCCCAGGCGACGGCCACGGCGGTACGCCCGGCCTGCTCGGCGGCCCGGCGGGCGGCGTCCAGAGCGGCGTCCAAGCCCAGGCCCCAGTCGCCCAGCAGCGCGGGACGTCCGATGACCACGCCGCGCCCCTCCACGACGCCCTCCACGCCGAGGCCCTCACGGTTGGCGAAGCCCTCCACCGCCGGAAGCGGGTCGCCGGTGGCGCGTGCCGCGTCGGTGATCGCCCGTGCGATGGGGTGCTCCGAGGCGTCCTCCACGGCACCGGCGATGCGCAGGACCTCGTTGCGGTCCTCGCCGTCGGAGACGGCGACGTCAATCAGCTCCATCTGTCCGCGGGTGACGGTGCCGGTCTTATCGAGCAGGATCGTGTCGACGACGCGGGTGGACTCGAGGATCTCAGGGCCCTTGATCAGGATCCCGAGCTGTGCGCCGCGGCCGGTGCCCACCAGCAGCGCGGTGGGTGTCGCCAGACCGAGGGCGCAGGGGCAGGCGATGATGAGCACCGCGACGGCGGCGGTGAATGCGAACTGCACGCCGGCGCCGGCCCCGAGCCAGAACCCCAGCGTCGCGGCGGCGAGGGTGATGACCACCGGGACGAACACCGCGGAGATGCGGTCCGCCAGGCGCTGTACGGGGGCCTTGCCGGACTGGGCCTCGGTCACCAGTCGGGCGATCTGCGCGAGGGCGGTGTCGGAGCCCACGCGCGTGGCGCGGACGACCAGGCGGCCGCCGGCGTTGACCGAGGCGCCGACCACGGCGTCCCCGGGTCCCACCTCCACCGGCACACTCTCCCCGGTGATCAGGGATTGGTCGACCGCCGAGGTCCCCGACTCGACCTCGCCGTCGGCGGCCACCCGTTCCCCCGGACGAACGACGAACGGGTCGCCGACCCGCAGGCGCTCGACCGGGACCCGTTCCTCGGTGCCGTCCTCGGAGAGGATCGCCACGTCCTTGGCCCCGAGCTCCAGCAGGGCCCGCAGGGCGGCGCCGGCGCGGCGCTTGGCCCGGGTCTCGAAGTAGCGGCCCGCGAGGATGAGCGTCACGACGACGGCCGCGACCTCCAGGTAGATGTGCGTGGCTCCGCCATCGCCGGACGGGATGAGCTCGAAGCTCATCCGCATGCCGGGGTCACCGGCGCCCAGGAAGAACAGGGCGATCGCCGACCACCCGAGGGCGGCGAGGGTGCCGACCGACACCAGGGTGTCCATGGTTGCAGCGCCGTGCCGGAGGTTCACCCACGCGGCCCGGTGGAACGGCCAGCCGCCCCAGAGGACCACCGGGGCGGCGAGCTGCAGGGC
This sequence comes from Thermoleophilia bacterium, assembly GCA_020848615.1. Lineage (GTDB taxonomy): Bacteria > Actinomycetota > Thermoleophilia > Miltoncostaeales > Miltoncostaeaceae. The sequence goes on along the minus strand of JADLHW010000174.1, from coordinate 1,616 downwards.
GAGCCACTGCCAGAACTCGAACTGCAGCGCGGGAATCATCGACAGCGCCAGCACCGGGGCCGACAGCACCGCCGACACCACCAGGCGGCGGCGCAGGGGTCCCAGTTCCCGGTCGGCGGTGTCTTCCTCACCGTCATCGGCGGCGGGGCCGCTGGTGGGCAGCGTCGCCGAGTACCCGGCGGAGGCCACGGCGTCGATGAGGTCCTCAGGGGACGCTTTGCCGGGGTCGAACACCACCGAGGCCGTCTCGGTGGCGTAGTTGACCGACGCCTCCACCCCCTCAATGCGGTTGAGGCGCTTCTCGATCCTCGCCGCGCACGAGGCGCAGGTCATGCCGGAGACCGGCAGTTCCAGACGCGTAGCGGGACCTGCTGCGGTGGTCGCGGCGCTCATGACCGGACCTCCACGGTGAACGGGGTGGTGACGATCCGCCCGTCGTGGCGGACCTGCAAGAACAACCGGTACCGCCCGGGGCTGGGCCACTCCACGCGGAACCGCACCCTGGACCCGGAGGTCGCCTCGTCGAGGGGATGCACGTGCAGGAACGCCAGGTCCCCCTCGCGCAGGGCGACCAGGTGGCCGCGGGCGCCCAGGTACGGCTGCAGGTCATCGACGCGCGCGCCGTCCCGGATGACCTGGAAGGCCAGCTCGCTCTCGCTCCCGCGCTGGACGGCGGGTCCCTGCCGGCGGAGCGTGTAGGCGCCCGCGGTCGAGGTCGCCGCGGGCGCGGGCAGCGCATCGTGGCCCGTCCGACCGGGCACGCCGAGATCGACGCCGAGGGTCGTCGAACGCCCCTCGTGGCTGAAGTCGGCGAACACCCGGTACGTGCCGGCCGCGTCGAGGGCGAGCGGCGTCCGCCACGTGCCGTCCGCATCCATGCGCGGATGCAGGTGCTGGAAGCCGGTGAGGTCCCGCCGCACCACGATCAGGTGCATCGCCCGGTCGTGCTCGATATCGAAGTTGCGGATCGCCCGGCCGTCCTCACCGAGGACGCGGAACGCATACTCGGTGGGCGTTCCGGCGGCGGCCGTCCTGACGGCGGGCAGGAGCGTGAGCCCGTCCTGGGCGACCGCGAGCCCGGGCGGGGCACCGTGGGCGTCCATCACGGTCGCGGTATGACCGCCGCCGCCGTGACCCGGCGCCGCATCATGACCGCGTTCGATCGGGCCGACGGCAAGACCCACCGCGGCGGCGGCACCGGCGACGGCGACCACCCCGGCGGCGAACCCGGCGATACGCGCCGCGCCGGTCATGACGCCACCTCGTAGCCGGCCTCCTCGATCGCCGCGCGGACCGCGGCATCGTCGAGATCCGCGCCGCGGACGGTGACGGTGCGAGCCTCCAGGTCGACCTGTACGTCGGTGACCCCAGGTACGGCGGTGACCTCCTCGGTGATCGCCGTCCGGCAATGGTCGCAGCTGATCCCGGGGACGTCGTGGCGGAGTTCCGTGCTTGGCATGTCCAGCTCCTTGATCGTTGCCTTCCACCTACAAGTTACCCTACCCCCCATGGGTATATGTACGGTGGGGGGGTATGGTACCGTCACGGCATGGGAACCACACAGCACGGCTACGCCGGGTCCAAGGACGACTTCCTCAAGCGGATGGCGCGGATCG
>JADLHW010000173.1 GCA_020848615.1 Thermoleophilia bacterium | reverse complement strand
GAGACGAACCCGGGGCTGGGATCCGGCACGCGGGCGGCGATGGGCGTGATCGCCGCCGCGCTGTTCCTGGCGTCGATCCTCCTGCACGAGATCGGCCACGCCGTGCAGGCCCGCCGGGACGGCATGACCATCGACGGCATCACCCTGTGGATGTTCGGCGGCGTCGCGAGGTTCGTGGGGATGTTCCCGTCCGCGGGCGCGGAGTTCCGCATCGCGATCGCCGGGCCGCTGGTGTCGCTGGGCCTGGGGCTGGGCTTCACGGGGGTGGCGCTCGTGCCGGGCATCCCGGAGCCGGTGGACGCCGTGGCCGCATGGCTGGGGTACATCAACATCGCGCTGCTGGTGTTCAACATGCTCCCGGCGCTGCCCACCGACGGCGGCCGCGTGCTGCGGTCGGCGATCTGGTGGCGCACCGGGGACCTCGTCCGCGCGACCCGCATCGCGGGGGCCACCGGCCGGTTCTTCGCGGGCGCGATCATCGGCCTGGGCATCCTCATCGCCTTCGGCATGGGCTCCCCCCTGTCGGGAATCTGGATGGCGCTGATCGGCTGGTTCCTGCTGCAGGCCTCCGCCCGCGAGACCCAGGCGGCCGCGGTCACATCGCGGCTGTCGGGCCTCACGGTGGGCGACGTGATGGTCCCCGACCCGGTCACCACCACCGCCGGCACCACGCTGGACGAGCTCGACGCGGTGACCCGCTGGACCGGTGCGTACACCACCTACCCGGTGCTCGACGACGGTCGCGTGGTGGGCCTGTTCCCCATCGGGGTCCTGCACGGCGTGCCGCGCGACGCGTGGGAGACCACGCCGGTGTCGCGGGCGATGGTGCCGGTCGACAACGTGGCCCGCTTCCGGCCCGAGGAGCCGCTCGGCGACGCCGTGGGCCGCCTGCAGGGGTTCGGCCTGCACCGCGGGCTGGTGCTCGACGACGGGGGGCGCCTCGCCGGCCTGCTGTCGATGAGCGACGTCGCGCGCCTGGTGCAGGGCGGGCGCCTGCGCAACCGCGCGCCCGGCCCGGACCCGGCCTAGGCGGGACCCGCGGGCGGCCCGCCGCCGCGGGCCTCGGCGATGGCGCGCCGGATGTTCAGGCCGCCCAGCATGAGCGACATCGCGGCCAGGCCCACCAGCACGTTCACGGCGAGGGTGGTGAGCTCCATCCCCACCGAGAACGCCAGCACGTCCTCCCGGGCCGCCTCCCCCGCCAGCAGCACCACCAGCAGCGCCTGCTTGGGCCCCAGCCCGCCGGGCGTCGCGGGCAGGCTCGTCGCGGCGCTGGAGGCCACCTGCACGAGCACCGCCGCCGTCAGGGACGGGGTGATGTTGAACGCCGCCAGGAACGCCCAGGCACCGCCGAGCCGGCACCCCCACCCCACCAGCTGGAACACGGCGACGTCCAGCAGGTACCGGCGCGGCATGGTGAGGATCACCAGGCCCTGCCGCACCCGCGTCCAGAACGCCCGGACCTTCGCGGCGAGGATCAGCACGCCGGTGAGCACGACGGCGGCGAGCACGCCCAGCACCCAGGGGTGGTCGGACACCCACGACACCTCGAACGCCGGCCGCGGGACGTCCGGGAACGGCAGCAGCCCCGCCCGCCACGCCCACAGCAGCATCGCCGTCCCGATCACGGCGTCCACCACCGTCTCGGCGACCAGGGTCGCCCCGAGGGTGGGGTACGTGGCGCCCTCGACGCGCCCGTGCATGAGCATGAGCTTCACCGGGTCGCCGGCCCGCGCCGGCAGCACGGCGTTCACCGCGACGCCCGCCGAGTACGCCCCGAACGCGTGGCGCCACAGGACCCGGGCCCGCGGGTACGCCGCCGCCACGATGTTCCGCCACGCGTAGGTCCGCAGCGCCAGGTTGGCGAGGTGCAGGCACACCGCGAGGGCCAGCGGGGTCCACCGCACCTCCACCAGCCGGTCGAGGAACGTCTCGAACGCGTCGAGGAACGCCTCGAGGGAGTCCACGCCCCGGCGCTACCGCCGCAGGAGGTAGGCGGCGCCGGCGGCCAGCAGGTTCGGGCGGCGCTGCACCCAGGTGCCCGCCGGGCCCCCGGCGGAGTTCAGCAGCACCCGCTCGGCGGCCACCAGCCCCTCGGCGCGGGCCAGCTGCTCGAAGTCGGTGATCGTGCAGTGGTGGATGTTCGGGGTCTCGTACCAGGCGTGCGGCAGCAGCCGGCTGCTGGGCATGCGGCCCCGCAGCACCAGCTGCGTCCGCAGGCCGAAGTGCCCGAAGTTCGGGAACGACACGATCCCCACGGCGGCCACCCGCATCATCTCCCGCAGCACCAGCGCCGGGCGGTACGTGGTCTGGAGGGTCTGGGACAGCACCACCACGTCGAAGGAGCCGTCCGAGAAGTCCGGGAGCCCCTGGTCGATGTCGGCGCTCACCACGGGGATGCCGCGCGACACGCACGCGTGGAACGCCTCCGGCGACACCTCCACGCCCTGGCCGGAGCAGCCGCGACGGCGGATGAGCTCCTCCAGGAGGGCCCCGTCCCCGCACCCCAGGTCGAGCACGCGGCTGCCCCGGGGCACCATGTCCGCGACGATGCCGAGGTCGGGCCTCACGCCCGGCCGGCCCCGTCCCCGGGGACGCCCGCGATGGCCTCGCTCTCCATGCGCCGCATGAAGCTCGCGACGGTGCGGTGGTACTCCGGGACCTCCAGCAGGAACGAGTCGTGGCCGTGCGGGCTCGCGACCTCCCGGAACGTGACGGGCACGCGGTGAGCCGCCAGGATCCGCACCATCTCCCGGGAGTGGGCGGTGTCGAACCGCCAGTCCGAGTCGAAGCTCATCACCAGGAAGCG
>JADLHW010000172.1 GCA_020848615.1 Thermoleophilia bacterium | reverse complement strand
GGCGGGGCGCCGGCGACGGGGCGCCCGTGGGGGCCCGGCGCCTCCGGGGCGCGGCGTGCGCGGCCGGGGGGGATCAGCCCGCGGCGGTCGCCGCCCTGGACCGGGCGGCGACCGGCGCGGGGGACGCCCGGCCCGCCGACCCCGACGTCCAGCGGTCGGTGCGGGACGAGCTCGCGGCCGCCCTGAACCGCGTGGGACGCGGCCAGGACGCGGCGCGCGTCACCGCGGGTGGCCCGCCGGCCCCGCCGCCGGGGACCGGCCCGGCCGAGAAGTCCCCCGAGGAGCGCGAGGCCGACATGCGGTCGGCGCTGGAGGAGCTGCACGGGCTGGTGGGCCTCGCCGGGATCAAGGCGGAGGTCGAGCGCCTGAAGGACCTCATCGTCGTGCAGTCGCGGCGCCGGGAGTCCGGCAAGCGCACCCCCGACGTGTCGCTGCACCTGGTGTTCAGCGGCCCGCCCGGCACCGGCAAGACCACCGTCGCGCGGCTGCTGGGCCGCATCTACGCCGGCATCGGCGCCCTGAAGCGCGGGCACCTGGTGGAGGTGGACCGCGCGGGCCTGGTGGCCGGCTACGTCGGGCAGACCGCCCCGAAGGTGGACGCGGTGGTGCAGACCGCCCTCGACGGCGTGCTGTTCGTGGACGAGGCGTACGCCCTGGTGCGTGGCGGGGAGTCCGACTTCGGGCAGGAGGCCGTCGCCGCGCTCATCAAGCGCATGGAGGACGACCGCGAGCGGCTGGTGGTGGTCCTCGCCGGGTACGAGGACGAGATCGAGCAGCTCCTGTCGAGCAACCCGGGCCTGCGCAGCCGGTTCCCCACGCAGCTGAAGTTCCCCTCGTACACCGCGGAGGAGCTCGCCCAGATCTTCCGCGGCATGGCCGGCCGCTACGACTACCGGATGACCCCCGCGGCGGACCTCCGCCTCACCGAGGTGACCGCCCGGATGGTGGCGACCGCTGGCCGGGGCTTCGGCAACGCCCGGGAGATCCGGAACCTGTTCGAGGACGCCATCGCCGCGAACGCGTCGCGTGTGGTGGACGCCGGGGCGGCGGACCTGTCGCTGCTGGACGCCGACGACCTGGTGTGGGCTCCGCCGGAGCCCTGATGCCTAACCCGGGGCGTGCAGCCGGGCGGTCACCAGGACCCTGCGCAGCGACCGGAAGCGGCCGCGGCGCGACAGCTCGCACCGGCACGCCCGCTCGAGGGCGTCCACGTCCGACAACCGCTGTCCGAGGCGGGTGTCGGCCCACTGCGCGACGGCCTCCTGCTGGATCGCCTGACGCTCCCTGCGAGCCGAGGAGATGAGGCCCCGCAGCCGCCGCGCGGGCAGTGCGCGGAGCTCGCTGGGATCCAACTGGCGCAATTGATCCGGGATGGGCGTCATCGTCTTTCCGGGACGAATTGCCCGGGACCCTACACCCTTCAGCCGGCCGGCGTGAAACGCATCACCTTCCCCGAGAGCCAGAGCGTGAGATACAAGGCGCCGTTCGGTCCCATCGCGAGGCCCAGGGGGTCGTACTTCCGGAATCCGGAGGCGAAGGGCAGGAGCCGGGCGGCGTACCGGCCCCCGGTCCGCCTGAGGGCGACGCGCTGCACGCTCGTGGTCGGGGGGTCGTCGAACAGCGTGGACCCGTTGTTCGCGACGAACGCCGAGAGCCCCAGGGCGCCGAAGCGCCGGGTCACGGCGATGCCGTCGGTGGAGGCGTGCGCGTGGGTCCTCACCAGGGCCGCGGTGCGCCCGCGGCACGGCGCGCCGCCCTGCCCCCAGCACGCCGGGAACCCGAAGTGCGGCGCCGGGCCGGTGGTGCGGACGACGTTCACCTCGTCCGGCGGCCGGCCGAGGCCCAGGTCGTCGCGGCCGTTGTCGGTGACCAGCAGGTCCGCGGTGCCCGGCACGAACGCCAGCCCGTAGGGGTTCCGCAGGCCTCGCGCCTCCACGCGCGCCACCGGCCGCGCCGCGTCCGGATCGACGCTCACCACCACGGCGGAGAGCCGCTCCGGCGACGCCCGGTCGTCGAACCGGCTGCCGATGCCCACGTACAGGCGGTCGTCGGGCCCCACCACGATGTTGTCCATGGTGTGGCGACCCACCGGCAGGCCGCTCAGCACCGCGCGGCTCGCCGTGAAGCGCCGGCCGTTCCAGCCCGTGAAGGCCGTCACCCGCCCGCGCCGCCGGTCGACCGCCGCGAACGAGCCGTCGAACGGCGTCACGTGGCTCACGTACAGCACCCCGTGGCGCCAGGTGAGGCCCAGCGCGATGAACAGCTTGCGCACCACCTGCCGGGGCCGCGCGCCGGGCCTGGGGACGTACCACACCCCGTTGCCGGGCTTGGCGAGGTTGCCGCCCGAGGTGACCCACATGCCGCCGGCGGCGTCGAAGGCGATCGCGGTGGGCTCCGGGATGCCCGCGGCGACCACCTGGACGCGCACCCCCGGTGGGGCGGTGATGCCCGCCGCCGCGGGCACCGCGGCGCACAGGGCCGCGGCGGCGAGCGGCGCGGCCCGCCGGAGCCGCATCAGTGCAGCGCCTCCCAGGCGACGCCGACCACGAAGGTCGCCCCCACCAGCAGCAGCGAGCCCACCACCAGCACGACGGTCTTCCGCCACATCGCCGCCGGCGGGTACGTCGTGCCGCGCGCGTCGGTGACGGTCAGCGCATCGAGAATCCGCCTCACGCCTGTGACACTACCCTCCCATGGCGGACCCATCCCACCGCGCGCCGTCCGCCGGCGACACCCGTGCGGCGGCCCGCACCGCGCTGTTCTCGGTGGCCGCGGCACTGCTGCTCATCGGGGTGAAGCTCGCCGCGGGCATCGCGTCGGGCTCGCTCGCCCTGATCTCCGAGGCCATCCACAGCGGCACCGACCTGGTCGCAGCCCTCCTGGCGTACCTGGCGCTGCGGGTCGCGGGCCGCCCGCCGGACGCGGACCACCCGTACGGCCACGGCAAGGCCGAGCACCTGTCGGCGCTCATGGAGGCCTTCATCCTGGGGGTCGCGAGCATCGCGATCGTGGTCGAGGCGGCGCGGCGCCTGGGCGACCCGGGCGAGGTGGAGACCAGCCCGTGGGTGTACGGGACCCTGGTGTTCGTGATCGTGCTGGACGCCGCGCGGGCGTCGGCCTCCTGGCGGGCGTCCCGCAGGCACCGCAGCGCCGCGCTGGCGGCGGGCGCCGTGCACTTCGCCGGCGACCTGGCGGGCACCGTGGCGGTCATCACCGGCCTGGTCCTGGTGGACGCGGGCTACCCGGTGGCCGACCCCATCGCCGCGATCGTGGTGGCGGTGCTGGTGTTCACCGCCTCCGGGATGCTCATGCGCCGCAACGCCGACATCCTGCTGGACCGCGCCGCCGCGGCGGACGTGCGGCGCGCCCTCGCGGCGCTCGCCGTGCTGGAGCCCGAGGTGGAGGTGCGCCGCCTGCGGCTGCGGACCGCCGCCGGCCGGCACTTCGCCGACGCCGTCGTGGCCATCGCGCCCGGCGCGGCGCTCGCGCAGGCGCACGGCGCCGCGGACGCGGTGGAGCGGGTGCTGGAGGAGGCCCTGCCGGGCGTGGACGCCGTGGTCCACGTGGAGCCGGGCGGCGGCACCCTCGGCGAGCGGGTGCGGGCGGCCGCCCAGAGCGTCCTCCACGTCCGGGAGGTCCACAACGTGCGGCTGCTGGACGTCGACGGGCGGGTCGAGGCGTCCCTGCACCTCAAGCTCCCCGCCGACATGCCGCTGCAGGAGGCCCAGCGCGCCACGGCCCGCATCGAGGCGGCGGTGCTGCGGGAGGCCCCGGAGGTCCACGCGGTGCACGTGCACCTGGAGCCGCTGGAGGACGAGGCCGGCACGGCGAGGGCGCCGCAGGGCCGGGACGCCGCGGCGGCGCTGGAGGCCGCGGTGCGCGAGGCGACGGGCGTGGCGCCCGTCGACCTGCGCCTGGTCGCGGTGGACGGCGGGGTCCTCGCCTACCTCACGCTCCCCCTCCCCGGGGGGACGCCGCTCACCGAGGCGCACGCGGTGGCCGGGCGGGCCCGCCGGCTGGGCCGCGAGGCGGACCCGTCCATCGTGGATGTCTTCGTGCAGACCGCCGCCGGGGACGAGGCAGGCTGACGGCGGCGGCGGACGATTCCCGGCCCATCGCGGACGTACGTATCAATCCGCATGTAGGTTGCGGGTATGCCGCATGCACCAGTGGTGTTTCCCCGATGGCCCCACCCCGGCCGGTCAAGACGATGCCTCGGGATGGGATGGTCGGCCGAGCCGCTGGCGGCGCCCGGTGAAACGGGTCCCGCACGGGCACATGCCACGGCACCGTCGGCGACGGTGACGGTGCGCGGCGGCCACGGACCCCCATTCAGCCAACCCCGTCCGCAGGTGCGCCGGGATGCCCCCTCACGGGGGTCCGCGGCCCACGCGGGGCGCACGCCGGAGCGGGGATTTCGTGAGGCCCAACGCGAGGAAAGGCGGCCCCCATGGCAACCCAGGTGACCAGCACCGAGGAGCAGATCCGGCAGCGGCTCGAGGACGAGCGGGCACGGCTGGAACGCGAGATGGGTCTCGAGGAGAAGAAGGTCGAGCACTTCACGCGCCCGGCGGAGAACATGTTCACCCGCGATCAGCGGCCCCACACCACGGTGCTGTTCGGCGGCCTCACGTGGAAGCACGAGCACCTCATCCAGGGCGCCCTCTCGGGCCTCGGGTACGTGTGCGAGCCCCTTCCGGTGCCTGACGTCGCCGCCTTCCAGCTGGGCAAGGAGTACGGCAACAACGGCCAGTGCAACCCCACCTACTTCACCGTGGGCAACCTGGTGCAGTACCTGCAGAAGCTGGAGTCCGGCGGCATGTCCCGCCAGGACATCATCGACAAGCACATCTTCGTGACCGCCGGCGCCTGCGGCCCCTGCCGGTTCGGCATGTACGAGGCGGAGTACCGGCTCGCCCTGCGCAACTCCGGGTTCGACGGCTTCCGGGTCATCCTGTTCCAGCAGGCCGGCGGCCTGGACCAGTCCGGCACCGAGGCCGGGCTGGAGATGAACACCGACTTCTTCCTCGCGCTGCTGAACGCCCTGAACATGGGCGACCTGCTGAACGACCTGGGGTACCAGACCCGGCCGTTCGAGACCGAGGACGGCGGCGTGAACGCCGCGCTCGACGAGGGGATGGACCGGCTGCACGACATCCTGCGCGACAAGCGCAAGATCAGCCTGTCGGGCCCCGTCGCGAAGCTGCTCGGCGACACCAAGGTCGGCGACATGGCCGAGAAGGCGCGCAAGTTCGGTGACCAGCTGGTCACCGACGACTACACCGAGGCGTTCCGCGACGTCGGCCGGGCCCTCGGCGAGGTGCGGCTCGACCGCACCCGCGTCAAGCCCGTCGTGAAGATCACCGGCGAGTTCTGGGCGCAGACCACCGAGGGCGACGGCAACTTCAACATGTTCGCGTTCCTGGAGCGCGAGAACGCCCAGGTGGTGGTGGAGCCCGTCGGCACCTGGATCATGTACATGATCCACCAGGCCAAGCAGCAGAACCTCGACCGCCGCCACACCAACGAGGACGAGTCGATGCCCGCCGCGTGGCGCATCGACCGGCGCATGGCCAACGACCTGCGCGCCCGCCGCAAGAACGCCAAGCTCACGGTCGCGGAGGCCGTGTTCAAGCGCGAGTGGAACCGCCTGCGGGCCGCGCTGAACGACATCCCGCACGACCTCACCGACCAGTACGAGCTGCAGCGCCTCGGCCACCCGTTCTACAACTCGCGCGCCGGCGGCGGCGAGGGCCACCTCGAGGTCGCCAAGAACATCTACTACTCCAACAAGGACCTGGCGCACATGGTCCTGTCGCTCAAGCCGTTCGGCTGCATGCCGTCCACGCAGTCCGACGGGGTGCAGAGCGCGGTCATCAACCAGTACCGCGACATGATCTACCTGCCCATCGAGACCTCCGGGGAGGGCGAGGTGAACGCCCACAGCCGCGTGCAGATGGCGCTGGGCGAGGCGCGCGTGAAGGCCCGCCAGGAGATCGAGCGCGTGGAGTCCGAGACCGGGCTCACCCTGGACGACGCCCGCGAGTACCAGGAGACCCACCCGGAGGTGGCCTCCGCCATGTACAAGGTGCCGCACACCAAGGGCTGCATCGGGACCGCCGCGAACTTCCTCGCGCACGTGGCGGACCTGCACCGGCAGGACAAGGGGAGCCGCATGGCGGTGCCCGCGGAGGTCAACTGATGGCGGAGGGCACCGGCTACAAGCGGTACGACCGGCTGTTCGTGGGGCTGGACGTGGGCTCCACCACCGTGAAGGCGGTGGTGGTGGACCCCGTCACCGACGAGATCCTGTGGAGCGACTACCAGCGCCACGAGACCAAGCAGCCGGAGAAGGTCCTGGAGTTCCTCACGCGGATCGAGACGGACTTCCCCGTCGACCACGATCGCATCCGGATCTTCATCACGGGCTCCGGCGGGGGCGGCATCGCCGCGCGCATCGGGGCGAAGTTCGTGCAGGAGGTCAACGCGGTCTCCCTGGCCGTGGAGAAGCTGTACCCCGAGGCCGGCTCGGTGATCGAGCTGGGCGGCCAGGACGCGAAGATCATCATCTTCAAGGAGGACCCGGAAACCGGGAAGAAGAAGAAGATCCCGTCGATGAACGACAAGTGCGCCGGCGGCACGGGCGCGGTCATCGACAAGATCAACGCGAAGCTGCGGATCCCCGCCGACGAGCTCAAGGACATGGGCTACACCGGCATCAAGATCCACCCCGTTGCCGGCAAGTGCGGGGTGTTCGCCGAGACCGACGTCAACTCCCTGCAGAAGATGGGCGTCCCGGCCGACCAGCTCATGGCCTCGCTGTTCGACGCCATCATCGGGCAGAACCTGTCGGTGCTCACCCGCGGCAACACGCTGCTGCCGCACGTGCTGCTGCTGGGCGGGCCCAACACCTACATCCGCGGGATGGTCGAGGCCTGGAAGGAGAACATCCCGAAGATCTGGGAGGAGCGGAAGACGCCTCTGCCGGAGGGGGTGGACCCGCAGGACCTCATCCGGGTGCCGGACAACGCCCAGTACTTCGCCGCCATCGGCGCGGTGGAGTTCGGCAAGGAGGAGGAGGAGGCCATCGGCGTGTACCGCGGCACCAAGCTGCTGCGGCACTACATCGAGGTGGGCCGCCTGGAGGAGAAGCAGGCATCCGGCAGCCGCGGGCTGTGGGACACCAAGCAGGAGCTCGAGGCGTTCGTCGAGAAGCACACGATCCCGCCGTTCACGCCCGCGACCTTCTCACCCGGCCAGCACGTGCGCGGGTTCATCGGCCTGGACGGGGGCTCGACCTCCACCAAGGCCGCCCTGCTGGACGAGGACCGCAACGTGCTGGTGAAGGCCTACCAGCTGTCCAAGGGCAACCCCATCGAGGACACCAAGGAGATCCTGGCGTCCATCAAGCAGCAGGTGGAGGACGCGGGGGCGACCCTGGAGGTGATGGGCATCGGCACCACCGGCTACGCGAAGGACATCCTGAAGGACGTCCTGCGGGCCGACGTGGCGCTGGTGGAGACCGTGGCGCACACCGAGTCGGCGATCCGGTTCTTCGGCGACGACGTGGACATCATCGTCGACGTGGGCGGCCAGGACATCAAGCTCATCGTCCTCAAGAACCGCCAGGTGAAGGACTTCAAGCTCAACACCCAGTGCTCGGCCGGCAACGGCTACTTCCTGCAGAGCACCGCCGAGACGTTCGGGTTCGATGTCCGCAAGTACGCGGAGATCGCGTTCGGCGCCGAGGCGATGCCCACCTTCGGGTACGGGTGCGCGGTGTTCATGCAGTCCGACATCGTCGACTTCCAGCGGCAGGGCTGGAAGCCCGAGGAGATCATGGCCGGCCTCGCCGCCGTGCTGCCCAAGAACATCTGGCTGTACGTGGCGCAGCTGCCGAACCTGGCGGCGCTGGGCACGAACTTCGTGCTGCAGGGCGGCACGCAGCACAACCTCGCGGCGGTGAAGTCGCAGGTGGACTTCATCGAGCAGCGGTTCGCGGGCAAGGACGTGTCCCCCACCATCACCGTCCACCCGCACTGCGGCGAGTCGGGGGCGATCGGCGCCGGCATCGAGGCGGTGCGCCTGTACGAGAACGGGCACCGCACGGAGTTCATCGGCATCGAACGGGTGCAGGAGATCACCTACACCTCGCATCGCAGCGAGGACACGCGGTGCTACTTCTGCAAGAACCGCTGCCTGCGCACCTTCATCGACGTGAACGTCGGCGACGAGTACGCCGACGAGCCGCGCCCCAGCAAGATCGAGATCCTGCCGGGCGTGAAGCGCCTCATCGTCGGCAACTCCTGCGAGCGCGGGCTCGTGGAGGACGTCGACGCGATGCGGGTCATCAAGAAGGACATGGACTCCAACAAGGAGCAGTTCCCGAACTTCCTGGAGATCTCCGCGGAGACCGTGTTCCGCTCACCGCGCGCCCAGGTCGTGGCCGACCCCGCCGACAAGCGGGCGTTCACCGCCGCCGCGAGGGCCCGGAACGCCGCCGCCGCAAAGCGCGACGAGTTGCGCATCGGCATCCCCAAGGTGCTGAACGCGTACTCCACCAACCCGCTGTTCGCGGGGTGGCTGGAGGCCCTGGGCGTGAACCCGCCGAACATCGTGTACTCCGACTTCACCTCCGAGGAGCTGTACAAGGAGGGCGCGAAGCGCGGCGCGATCGACCCGTGCTTCCCCAGCAAGATCGGCATCCCGCACGTCCACAACCTGCTGTACAAGCACCACGCGAACAGCCGGAAGCCGCTGGACGTGATCTTCTTCCCGATGATCGACTCCCTGGGCACGCACCTGTCGTGCACCCAGAGCAGCCGGGCGTGTCCCACGGTCACCGCCACCCCGGAGGCCGTGAAGGCGGCGTTCACCAAGGAGGGCGACCTCTTCGCGGAGATGGGCGTGGTCTACAAGAACACGTTCGTCAACATCGACGAGCCGCGCCTCCTGGAGAAGCAGCTGTTCGACGACTGGAAGGACCTGCTGGGCCTCACCCAGGAGGAGCACCGCCGGGCCGTCGACGAGGGGTACCGCTGCCTCGAGAAGTGGGAGGGCGAGGTCCGCGGCGCGGCCCGTGAGGTGCTGGACCAGCTGGAGGCCGAGGACCGCCTCGGCATCGTGCTGCTGGGCCGGCCGTACCACAACGACCCGGGCGTGAACCACGAGATCTGCGACGAGTTCCAGCGCATCGGCTACCCGGTGTTCACCCAGGACTCGCTGCCGGTCGACGAGGACCTCATGTGGCGGATGTTCGGCGACGACGTGCGGGCCGGCAGGATCCAGGACCCGTTCGACGTCTCGGACGTGTGGAAGAACTCCTACTCGGAGAACACGACCCGCAAGATCTGGGCCTCCAAGTACACGGCCCGGCACCCGAACCTGGTGGCGCTCGAGCTGAGCTCCTTCAAGTGCGGGCACGACGCCCCCATCTACACGGTGGTGGAGGAGATCGTGCAGGACGCGGGGACGCCGTACTTCTGCTTCAAGGACATCGACGAGAACAAGGCGTCGGGCTCCATCAAGATCCGGGTGGAGACCATCGGGTACTTCCTGCAGCGCTACCGGGAGGACATGGTGCGCGAGAAGGGCAAGCGGGCCCAGATCGAGGCCCGCCTGGCGGAGCTGGAGCGCCAGTTGCGCGCCGAGGCGGCGCGGGGCGGCGGCCACACCGCGGGGGTCCGCCAGTGAGCGTGCGCCCCGAGGACCGGACGATGTTCGAGATCTACCGGGAGAGCGGCTACAACCGCACCTACCGGGTCGTGTACTTCACCGATCTGGGTGACCACGACAAGGACAAGGAGATCAACCGGGCCCTGTCGGGCGACCACGTCTTCGACGGGTTCCTCGGGGGCCCCGAGAAGCGCGAGGCGAAGAAGGTGATCGCCGGGATGCTCGCCCGCCTCAACGACGGTGAGGATGTCACCGCCGAGGACATCGGGCGCGAGCTGGAGCGGTACCTGGCGTAACGCGATCCGCCGGCCGTGAAACATGCGGTCACGGCCGGCGAGATCACTCCTCCGGGGGATACGGGAACCGGCGGTTCCTGCCGATCGGGCCTTCCATGCGCATCCCCATCCTCCGCGCCCTGGTGGGCGCCGCGGCGCTGCTGCTCGGCCTCGTCGCAACCGCCTCGGCGGTCACCCCCTTCTCGACCCGCTACAGCACCAACGCAGCGGGCGACATCTCGATCATCGGGAACTCGATGCTCACCTGTCCCACCGCCGCGGCCGGTTGCGCGGCTGCCCAGGCGGGCGGGACCGGGGTCAACAACGACTTCACGATGACCCGTGTCGACATCGACGGCGACGCCGGGACCTTCGACTCCAGCTCGGCGACCCTGTCGGTGCCCGCCGGCGGCCAGGTGCTGTTCGCGGGCCTGTACTGGGGTGGGAACACCGGGAGCGGCGGGAACGCCGCCCCCGACGCCGCCGCCCGTGCCACGGTGAAGCTGCGCGTGCCCGGGGCCGCCGGCTACGCGGCGGTGACCGGGGCCCTCACCGGCAACGAGGGGAACGCGTACCAGGCGTTCGCCGATGTCACCGCACAGGTCACCGCCGCCGGCAACGGCGTCTACACGGTCGCCGACGTGCAGCTCGGCAGCGGGTCGAACATGTACGGCGGGTGGACGCTGGTCGTCGCCTACCGTGACGACGCCGCCCCGCCCCGCAACCTCACGGTGTTCGACGGCCTGGAGCAGGTCAGCAGCTCGACGCCCTCCAAGTCGATCACGGTGACCGGCATGCAGGCCCCGCCGAGCGGCACGGTGACGGCCCGCGTCGGCGTCATCGCGTACGACGGCGACCGCGGCACCGGCATCTACTCCGGCGACTCGCTCTCGCTGAACGGCACGCCGATCAGCGACGCCCTCCACCCGGCGAACGACGTGTTCAACTCGAGCTTCGCGGATCGCGGCAGCCGGTTCACCGCGAAGTCCCCCGACTACGCCAACAACTTCGGAATCGACGCGTCGGTGTTCACCGCCGACGGGCTCATCCCCAACAACGCGACCTCCGCGACGATCGACCTCACGACCGGTGGCGAGACCTACCTGCCGGGCGTGGTGACCAGCGCCATCGACCTGCACGCCCCCCGCCTGGTGGTGACCAAGTCCGTCGCCGACGTCGACGGCGGGCAGCTGCTGGCCGGCGACACGCTGGAGTACACGATCGCCGTGGGCAACCAGGGCACGGACGCGGCGAGCAACGTCGTGCTGTCGGACGTCATCCCGGCCGGCACCACGCTGGTGCCCGGGTCCGTGAAGATCACGGCGGGTGACGGCGCCGGTGCGTTCACCGACGCGACCTCCGACGACCGCGGCGACGCCTCGGCGTCAGGCGTGACCGTGCGGCTGGGCTCCGGGGCCACCTCCACGGCGGGCGGGAGCCTCGCCGTCGGGGCCTCCACCACCGCCGTGTTCCGCGTGAAGGTGAACACGGCCACCGCCACGGGCACGAAGATCACCAACCGCGCCGAGGTGGCGCACAACGGCGCGACGTCCGGCGTGAGCCTGCTCGCCCGCTCCACGACCGTCAGCACGACCGTCGAGGGCGCCGCCGCGCCCACCCCGGCGCCGAAGCCGGCCGCGCGGATCACGATCACCATCGCCGGGCCGTCGGTCCTCACCGCCGGTAAGGCCGGCACCTACGTGGTGACGGTCCGGTCCCTCGGCCCGGCGACCGCCAAGAACGTGCGGCTGCGCATCCCCGTGCCCTCCGGGTTCACGGTCACCAAGCTCCCGCCCGGGTTCTCGGTGGTCAAGGGGGTCGTGATCGGCCCGAAGATGACGCTGCGCAAGGGCGCGCGCCGCCGCGTCGTCATGCGGTTCACCCCCACCTCGGCCGCGGCCGTGCGCGGGGCGGCGAACCTGTCCGCCACCGCGGGCGGGGCCGCCGTGAGGACGGTGCAGGACCGCACGCCCGTGCGGGTCGTCCCGGCACAGCGCCCCGTGCCGGCCGTCACCGGCTGATCGCCTCCAGGGCCCGGGCCGCCGCCTCGGCGGTGCCCGGGCCCGAGGTATCCACCGCCTCCGCGGAGGGCCACGGGTCGGCCGCGGCGAACAGGGCGGCGGCGACGACCTCCGAGGCGTCGGAGGCATGCGCGGGGGCCCCGGCCCGGCGCCGCGCCATGCGCTCCCGGATGACCGCGGGCGGCGCGGTGCAGCGCAGCTCGCTGAGCGTTGCCCCGGCGTTGTCCGCCACGTGCCGCGCACGTGCGCGTTCCTGCTCCTCCCCCCACGAGGCGTCCAGGACCACGTGCTCCCCCATGCCCAGCAGCGTCTCCGCGCGGGCCAGCAGCGCCGTGTAGACGCGGTGCACGCGCTCCGGCCGGTAGAGCCCGCGCCCCAGCGGGGCGGCGGTGTCGGCGTCCGGCGAAAGCCCGGCGAGCTCCTTGCGCAGCGCGTCGGTGGACAGGTGCACCGCGCCCAGGCGGTCGGCGAGGGCCGCGGCGAGGGTGCTCTTGCCGGTCCCGGGGGGCCCGCCCACCATCACCAGCCGCACCCGCCCCTCGCGGAGCCGCCGGGCGGCCAACGCGTGCAGGCCCGCCGCGTCGGAGGCGGCCGCCGGGTCGCCCTGGGCGGCGCGCAGGCACGCCACCTTGCTGCGCACGTGGGCCCGGTACCCCACGAAGTGATGCCACAGGGTCGAGGGGTGGTGCTCGTTCGAGAAGTCCCGGTACCGGTCCAGCAGGAGCGCGGCGAGCCCCGGGTGCCCCTTCCACTCGATGTCCATGGCCAGGAACGCGATGTCGAGGAGCACGTCGGACCACCGCAGGGCGTCGGAGAACGCCAGGCAGTCGAGGATGCGAGGCCCGTCGTCCAGCAGGAAGACGTCGTCGGCCAGCAGGTCGCCGTGCCCGTCGCGCACCAGGCCCGCGTCGCGGCGCGCGGCGAACAGCGGTTCCCGGCCCGCCAGGTAGCGGCGCGCCATGGCCGCGACCTCGGCGAACTCGTCCCGCGGGAGCACCCCGCCGGCGAACGGCCGCATCTGCTCCAGGCTCTGGTCCCAGAGGGCGAGCAGGGCGTCCCGCGACCCGGCCCGTTCGATCTCGGGCGACCGGGCCGCGGTGGCGTGGAACGCCGCGACGGCGCGGGCCACGCCCCGCACGGCGTCGGGTCCCTCGGGCGTGCCGAGCAGCCGGGTGAGCCGGCGCTCGGCGGGCATGCGCCGCATCGCCACCAGGTGCTCGCAGACGGCGCCGTCCGGCCCGTGGACGTCCAGGACGCCCAGGTACACGTCCGGTGAGAGGCGCCGGTTCAGCATCACCTCCCGGTGGCACGCCGCGCGCCGTGCCGCGAGGGTGCGGTGGTCCAGGAACCCCAGGTCCAGGGGCTTGTTCAGCTTGTACGCCCGGTCCCCGACGAACGTGACCACCGAGATGTGCGTCTCGGCCACCGAGGCGGGCTGTGCGGCGCCCGGCGTGGGCCCGTACGCGTCCATGGGATCGACGGTAGCGCCCCGCGGGCGGACCCCTGCGGTGCGAAGCTGGCAGACTGCCGCCCGTGGCGGAGCGCGTGGACGTGATCGTGGTGGGGGCCGGGCCCGCGGGGTCCACCGCCGCCTACCGGCTCGCCGAGCGCGGCGCGAAGGTCGTGATCCTCGACCGCCAGCGCTTCCCGCGGGACAAGCCGTGCGGTGGCGGGGTGACCCTGCGCGGCGCGTCGGTGCTGCCGTTCGCGATCGACCCCGTCGTGGAGCGCGTCGTCACCCGCATGGACGTGCGGATGGGCTACGGCGGCCCGGTGTGCCACGTCGACGGCGAGGGCGCGATGGTCTACATGACCCAGCGCAGCCGCCTGGACCTGTTCCTCGCCGAGCAGGCGGTGTCCGCGGGCGCCGACTTCCGCGACGGCGTCCGGGTGCGGGACATCGCCCTGCGGCCCGACGGCGTGGAGGTGCGCACCGACACCGGCGTCATCGCCGCACGGGCGATGGTGGGCGCCGACGGCTGCAACGGGGTCAGCGCGAGGGCCCTCGGCGTGCGCGAGCACTCCTACGCCGTCGCGATGGAGGGCAATCTGCCCCGCGGGGCGGCCGGGTACGACGACTCGGCCTGGAGGGATGCCGCGCTGCTGGAGTTCGACGTGGTCCCCGGGGGGTACGGCTGGATCTTCCCGAAGGGCGACCACGTGAACGTCGGTGTCGGTGGCTATCTCGAGGAGGGTCCGCGCATGCGCGACCATCTCCGCCGCATCTGCGAGGTCCACGGCATCACGATCGGCGACCTCGAGCACGTGCGCGGCCACCGCCTGCCCATCCGGCGCTCCGGCACGCCCGTCGCCACGCACCGGATGGTGCTCGCCGGCGACGCCGCCGGCCTGGTCGACCCGTTCAGCGGCGACGGCATGTACGAGGCGTTCACCTCCAGCCGCATCGCGGCCCGCACGATCGGGGAGGTCCTGGACGGCACGGCGGCGGACTGCTCGGCCTACCCCGCCCGCCTGGCGGGGGCCCTGGGCCCGCACGTCGCCTCCGCGTGGGCCGCGAAGTACGTCATCGAGAAGGCCCCCTGGCTCATGTTCGGCCTGCTGCGCACCCCCCGGGTGCGCCGCATCGTGGGCCGCCGCCTGCGCGCCGAGCCGCGCGAGCACACCTCCGAGCGCGGCCTGCGGATCTCCGCGGCCATCACCCGCGCATCGCGCCGCGGGCTCGGCCCGAGCGCCGCCTGACGCATCCACATCACGCGCGTTTACGCGCTGTTGATGCGCTGGGCTCCCGAATTGAGCCCCTGTTGACGTCCCGAGGACTACGTTTCAAAAGCCACGAGGGGGATCAAGGGGTCCGCACCCGGCGCCTGACTGAGGGGGAGGGCGCAGGAACCGGTCTCCGCGGCATCCGAAGCAATTCGTCGATGCCGCCCCCTCGTCAGATCTCCCCGGTTGATCGTCACGGCGGCCCGCGGGACGACGGCTCCACACGGCGATCGAGTTGATGCTTGAACGTTCGCGGGACTCGGCTACCCTCCGCCGACGCTCACCGATCCCGGGAGAACCGTGAACTCCGCCGCTCGCCCGTCGCAGGGTCCGGATCACTCCCTCCGGCGTCGTGCACGTCGTGTGGCACTCGGCGTGATCATCGGATGCACCGCGGTGCTCGGTGCCGGGTCCGCTCAGGCCGCGACGATCACCGATGTCGGCCCCGCCTCCGGCGGGGCCTACGTGTGGCAGGCCGTCAACGAGGACGGGGTGCTCGCGGGAAGCGAGCTCGTCGGGGTCAACGCCTACGCCGCGACCTGGACGAACGGGACGCCGCGCCGCCTGGGGGCGGTCAACAGCTCCGGCGTCGGGGTGGACGACGCCGGGAACCTGTGGGGAAGCCAGTACCTCGGGTCGCGCACGGACCCGTACTGGTGGGACACCACCGGCGCCCCGCATGCCATCCCGAACACCCTCGCCGCCGAGGTGGTGCACTCCACGGCCGTCACCGGCATGTACGCGGTGGGGAACGCCAACGGCGTGGGGTTCCTCGCCGCCGGACCGGACTACACCTCGGTCGTCGCCCTCCCGGATTGCGTGTTCATGTCCGCGGTGAGCAGCGCCGGACATGTGATCTGCCGGGGGAACCTCGCGCAGCAGTACCTCATCGTCAACGGGACCCGCACGGACCTGCCCGCCGGGTCGTACGGCACCAGGGCGGTGGATGCCGC
>JADLHW010000171.1 GCA_020848615.1 Thermoleophilia bacterium | reverse complement strand
CGCTCCGAATACGAGTCTGGCGGCATATACCAGAAGGCGCTCGCCCAAAAATACGGCGTCAATGATTCCCAGATATCGCGGATCATTACCCGGAAGTTATGGGCTTCGGTCAAGTAGGCGACCCGCTGGCCGGCAACCGCATCTGCTGCCGGGCCTGCCTGGACGCCGCCGCCCGCGTCGAGGCCCGACGCCTGCCCGGCCAGGTCGTCAGGCCGTCCGACATGCTCAGGGAAAGGGGGATGCAATGACCGACTGCCGGGTCTACTGGGGTAGCCACGGGTGCCGGTTCAACCGTGGACACGACGAGCCACACGAGTGCGACTGCTGCACGTGCCCGGAGGGCCACCACGATGGCATCACGGCGCCGTACCTCGTGGACGACGACGAGGTCATCTGCGTGGCGAAACCGCCGTACTACAGCGAGCACACCAAGTTTTACGGGGAGGACGCATGACCGACGATCCGCGCGAGTACGGCGAGAGCACGGCCTGGGACGGCACCGCCCTGCGGACGTGCGGCTGGTGCTCGTTCGCCCAGTCCGACGACCCGACCGACCCCGACAACCACGCCAAATGGTGCAACGACGAGGCGTGGCGCGAGGCCCGCCGACGTGCTGCGGCAAAGACAGCATAAAGACACCTGATCTACCCCGCAACAGCGTCCGTAAGCGACACTTGCGACGCAAAAATTCCCGTCCCACCAGATACGCCAGAGAGGGAAAATGCGGGCGCGGTACATCGTGCTCTTGTACCGCGCCCTATCTGGTCAGCCGTTCGAAAGACACCTAAAAAGACACCTGATTGGCCTCCGGAGGGTACACCGGGGGCCGTTTCGCGGCCCGGTGGAGCCGGACCCGGCAGCGCACGCTGCACGCGCGGGGCGGCTGGCGCCGGCTGGCGCGCGCCTCGAACTCGGCCCCGCACGCCTCGCAGACGAACGTCGCGCGGGGCCGGTGGGCGACGAGCGCCCGCCCGGCTTCGGATGCATCGGGGGCTGTCACTCGAACGGCTCCGACACCCTGACGGTCCAGCCTGCTGCTCGGGCCGGTCCGATCAGGTCGGTGTCGCTGCTGGTGAGGTGGATGGTCACGTCGGCGAGGTCGCCGGGGCCGTAGGCCGTGCCGTCCTTGACCAGCACCGGCAGGCCGCGCGAGGATGTCGGATGCTCGGTGGTCAATTCCGCCTCGTGATCCTCGAAGAACGTCACCATCGACCACGGCATGTCAAGCGCGGCCACTAGCCCGTCAACGTGCACCAGTTTCGTCGCCATCGTCGTCCCTCCCCTACTTCGCCGCGATGATCGCGGTGAGACGGTCGGCGGCGGTCGCCATCGTCTCCAGGCTGACGTAGCCCTTCGGGCCGCGCGCCCGCTCGCGCCGCTCGATCATGGAGTGCATGCGCTGGACGACCACGATCAGCTTCTCGCGGGGCATCGCGTCGGCGCCGCGCACGAACTGCTCGACCGCCTCATCGTCCACCGCCTCGGCGCTGTACCCCCGCTCGCGGAGCGCCTGCACCATGTCCATCGCGCTGATCGTCGTCGCCATTTCCGTACTCCCTCGCCGTTGGTGACTACATCATAACACATACGTAAGCGTTACGCAAGGGGTTTTCACGGCGAATCTTCGGCCAATTTTCGGAATTGCTCGGGCTGCCCGGTCCCGGCCGCGCGCTCGAACGCCGCGTCCAGCCCCTCGGCCACGTCGGCGGCGCGGGCCTCCGTCAATCTCAACACCCGCTGGTAGAACTTGGCGGTGACGGCGACGCTGCTGTGGCCGAGCAGCTCCGAAACGCGCGGCAGCGGCTCGCCCTGGTCGAGCAGCACCGTGGCCGCCGTCGCCCGCATGTCCTTCAGGCTGATCCTCGGCAGCCCGGCCGCGCGGATCGCCCGGTCCGCCGCCGCACGCAGCGTCTCGACGCTCCAGGGCAGCCCCGTCTCGGGGTTCGCGAACACCCACGGCGTCGGGCGCCGGCGCCCCGCCCGGTGGGCCAGCAGCCGGGCCAGGAGGTCGCGCGACAGCGGGATCTCGCGCGACCTCCTGCCCTTCGTGTCGCCGGTCTGCCCGGCCCGCCGCCCGGCCGTCTCGTCCACCGTCAGCACCGCGCGCCGCTCGTCCAGGTCCGCCCACCGGAGGGCCAGCGCCTCGCCGCGGCGCAGCCCCCGGCGCAGGATCAGGCGCAGCGCCAGCGCGTGGTGCGGCTCCGTCGCCTCGGCCACGGCGAGGAACCGCGCCGCCTGCGCCCCGTCCCAGACCGGCTGCGTCGGCACCTGCCGGCGCCCGAGCCGCGTCCTGCGGACCGGGTTGTTCGGCAGCACGTCCGGCACCAGCGCCTCGAGCGCCAGCCCGAGCGCGGTGCGGGCCTGCTGGATCGTCCGCGCGCTGTACGGGCGCGGCTCGCCGGTCGGCCTGCCGTCCCGCCGGGTGCGGCGCCAGGTCGCCTGCTGGAGCCGCGCCAGCGCCCCCTGCACCACCTCGTGGGTCAGGTCGGAGAGCCGCACCGTGGCGATGCTGGCGAAATGCCGGAGCGACAGCCGGTAGGCCGACGCCGTCCGCTCCGGCCACGTCGGGCTGTAGAGGCGATACCACCGCGCGAGGTACGCCCCGAGCTGCTCGTCGGCGGTCGCGCGCTCGGGGGCCGGGTT
>JADLHW010000170.1 GCA_020848615.1 Thermoleophilia bacterium | reverse complement strand
CGCGCGGCGACGCTGGAGGAGCTGGGGCTCAGGCCGCGGGGGGCGGCGCGTCCGCCGGACCCGGACCTGACGGAGCAGATGGAGATCCTGACGGACGAGATCTGGATGTGCCTGCGGTACCACGCGTCGCTGTACCCGTCGCGGAAGATCGACCGGGCGGTGTTCGTGGGGGGCGAGGCGCGTCACAAGCCGCTGTGCCAGCACATCGCGCGATCGCTTCGGATTCCCTCGCAGGTTGCGGACCCGATGGCGCGTGTGGCGCGGTCGGGGGGGGGCTCGCCGATCGGGGTGGACCTGTGTCAGGCGCAGCCCGGCTGGACGGTCCCGCTGGGTTTGTGTCTGTGCCCGACGGATCTGTGATCGGTGGTCGTCCGCCGGGTGGCGGGTCGTGATGGAAGGAGCGTGCCGTGAAGTCACCGTTCTCGAGGCCGGAAACCGGCGGCTCGTTCCTCCCGCGGGACTACGTGGCGGGCAAGACGGAGCGCCGCACGACGCTGACGCTGCTGGTGATCTTCACGGTGGTGATGGTGGCGATCGTGTCGGCGTTCATGGTGACGAGCCAGCAGTGGAACGACGTGCGGCGTCAGCAGCGCCTGATCGACGCCTCGTACGCCGAGGAGCAGGTGAAGATCCAGCAGCTTCGCGAGCTGGAGGAGCAGCGTGCCGAGCTGGTGGACAAGGCCGAGGTGACGACGGCGCTGATCGACCGCGTGCCGCGGTCGGTGCTGCTGGCCGAGATCGTGACGCGGATGCCGGGCCGGGTGACGCTGCTCGAGCTGAACCTGGAGAGCAAGCGGATCCGCGCGGCGACGCCGCCGCCGGCGGCGGGCGGGGCGCAGGGGCGCGCGGGGGGCGTGCGGTCGATCTCGAGCACGGCCAGGACGAACCCGCAGAACGCGTCGACGGCGCGGGGCGGGCGTGGGGCGGCGGCGGCCGCGGAGCCGGCGCGTCCGAAGGTGGAGCCCCCGCGGTTCGAGTCGACGCTGACGCTGATCGGTGTGGCGACGGTGAACAACGACATCGCGGACTTCTACGCGGCGCTCAAGGAGTGCCCGCTGCTGGAGCAGGTGGACCTGCAGTTCATCCAGGCGACGGTGATCGACGACGTGGACCGGAGGAAGTTCGAGATCCACGCGAGGATCCGGCCGGACGCCGACGCGACGCTCGTCGCCGGGGCGATGCCCGGCCGGGTGCAGGGCCTGCCGACGGCGGAGGAGATCGCGGCGATGCTCGAGGGCGACGGGGCGGCGGAGTCCGAGCCGGCGTCCGGGGTCGTCCCGGGGGGCGATGCGCCGGTGGCGGAGGTTCCCGAGCCGCGGGCGTCGGCGGCCGAGCCGTCCGGCGGTTCCGGGTCGTCCGGGCCGACGAGCCTGTCGGAGGTTCCTGAGCCGGCGGGCGCGGGCCAGCCCGGGGGAGGGCGATAAGCCATGGGGATCGGACTTCGTCACATCATCGTGTTCCTCGTGCTGCTGGCGTTGCCGGCGTCGAGCTACTTCACGGTCTTCAAGCCGCAGAACAAGGCGATCGAGGCCGCGCGGCAGGAGATCGATCACAAGCGTGAGCTGCTCGAGAAGCTGCGCGAGGAGACGGCGCGGAACGCCGACCTGGCGCGGGCCAACGAGGAGATCGCGTCGCGGCTGACGGAGATCGAGGCGCGTCTGCCGTCGAGCAAGGAGCTGGACCTGGTGGTCCGGCGCGTGTCGGACATCGCGGTGCGGTGCGGGCTTGCGGCGCCGGTGCTCAACTCGGCGACGCCGGTGGAGGCGGCGCTGTACCGCGAGCAGCCGCTGGAGATGAAGATCACCGGCACGTTCGACGCGTACTACAAGTTCCTGCTGGAGATCGAGAAGATGCCGCGCATCACGCGGATCCCGGACCTGCGGATGCAGCGGGTCACGACCGAGGACGGCGTGATGAGCGTCGAGTTCACGCTGAGCATCTACTTCCAGGAAGACGGGAGGGCCGGCTGATCATGGACGCACGCCAGAACCCCAACGGCCAGCAGCCCCCGGACACGAACCCGGGCGCGGAGGCGGCGGCGCCCCCGAAGGCACGCGTCTCGTCGCAGTACGTGGTGATCGGCATCGTGCTGGGCATCAGCGTCGCCACGACGTTCGCCATGCGCAAGTGGGGCATGGGCGAGGGCGTGCAGTTCCGGAACACGCAGGTGAGCCTGGACCAGACCACGCCGATCGTGGACAACGCCAAGTTCGGGCGGGTGATGGACCGCCTGGCGACGAGCAACACGCCGATGCAGGTGCCGTTCGAGAAGATCGACAAGAACCCGTTCCTGCTGACGCGCGAGGGCGTGGCGATCGCGGAGGTGCCGGTGACCGATGACTCCGCCGAGCGTGCGGCCCAGGAGGCCGAGCGCCTGCGGCAGGAGGCGGAGCGGCGCGTGGCGGACCTGCAGATCGCGTTCGCACGCCTGACCCTGAACACGGTCATGACGGGCGGGCGCGTGCCGGTGGCACGCATCAACAACCAGATCGTGGGCGTGGGCGAGGTGGTGGAGGAGAGCTTCACCGTGGTGGCCATCACCTCCGAGGGTGTGGAGCTGGAGGCCGAGGGGCACACGTTCCGGCTGGAGACCAACTCGATGGTCAACCCGCGGAACGCGGGGCCGGGGTCGAGAACGCCGCAGCCGACGTCGTCGTCGCGGACACCGCCGCGGCGTCCGTGATCGTGGGCGTGGCGGCGGGTCCGCCGGGTTGTCGGGTGGGACGCGTGCACGCGAGCGAGGGATGAAGCCCCGTGGCCAAGATCAACCTGGACGACATCCTGAACGAGCTGGGCGTTGACAAGGGCGCCGGTCGCCCGCGTCAGCCGGCCAAGCCCGCGGGGCGCGCGGCCGAGCCGGCGGCCAAGGACCGCGCGCACAACATCGACGAGGCGGAGAGCGCGTTCAGCCCGCTGCCGGTGATGCCGGCCAACCAGGGGCTGCGGGGCAAGTCCGCCTCGGAGAGCGTGTCGGACGATCCCGCGGTGCGGGTGAAGCCCGAGGCGCAGTCGATGGTCCACGTCGGCTCGGCGATGGGCGAGCTGTGGAGGCCGGAGGACGACGCGGCGCACGGCGGCGAGCTGGACCAGTTCCTGGTGGCGCACAACGCGGTGACGGCGGAGCAGCTCACCGCGGCGATGCAGGTGATGCGGTCGAGCCCCGGGCGGCGCCTGACGGAGGTGCTGATCGAGCAGGGGGCCGACGAGGAGCGGCTGCAGTCGGCGGTCGCGGCG
>JADLHW010000169.1 GCA_020848615.1 Thermoleophilia bacterium | reverse complement strand
TCGGTTGGCAGGGGTGCCTCTGTGGGGTCCTGCGCGGCCACACCTGATGCGAGCATGGCGCCCGGGAGACACAGGGCGAGACCGATGAGGGACGCCGCCAGGGACCTCCCGCGGATTCGATGCGACTGCTGCACAGACCGATGACCTCGTGCGTGGACAGATCAGGGGCGGGGCGCCACGGGTCGGGGCGACCCGGATGGCACGGAGCATGACAGCGGCCCGCCCCGTTGTCACGGAGCGGGCCTCGATGGGGCAGAGGACCGTGGAGCGGGTGCCCCGCACCACGGTCCTGCATGCGGTCAGGGAGCGGGGACGTACGTGGGGACCGTCTCCGCTGCGAGGGTGAACGCGCCGTCCTTGACCGCGATCACGGTCACGCCCTTCTGGGGCACGTGCGTCTCGGGGGTGAAGGTGATGGAGCCGGTGATGCCGGGGAACGCCGTGGTGGTCTGGAGGGCGCCCTTGAGGGCCTGGCCGTCCGTGCCGCCGGCACGGGTGATGGCGTCCGCGAGCAGCCGCACGCTGTCATAGCCGAGGGCCGCGAACGCGTTCTCGGGGGCGTGGCCCATGGCCGCGGTGTAGTCGATGATGAACTGCTTGATGCCCTCGGTGCCACCCACCGGGTCCATGAGTGCGTGCGTGGTGAAGAACACGTTCTCGGCGGCCGCACCGGCGACGGTCACCAGGTCCGGGGTGTCGTAGCCATCGCCGCCCACGATCGGGCCCGTCAGGCCGGCGTCACGGAACTGCTTGACGACCGGGCCCACGTTGTAGGGCATGGCCGCGATGTAGTAGAAGTCCGGCTGCTCGGGCAGGGCCTTGATCTTGGTGATCTGGGCCGAGAAGTCGGTCGCGTCGTCGGCGTAGGTGTCCTCCAGCACGATGGTCCCGCCGCCATGGGTGAAGGCGTCCTTGAAGTACTGGCCCAGGAGCGTGGTGTACTCGATGCCGATGTCGGACAGGAGGTACGCGGTGTCGCCGAAGTTGGCCATCGCGTACTCGGCACCCGCGGCGGCCTGGACGTTGTCACCGAACGCGGCCAGGAACACCATGTCGCCGGTCTGCGACGGGATCTTGGGCGAGGTGGCGCCGACGGTGATGTAGGGGATGCCGGCGGCCTGGAACGTGGGCGCGGACGCGAGCACGGAGTCCGTGTCCGTGTAGCCCACGAACGCCTCGACCTTGTCCTCCTCCACGAACTGGGTGGCGGTCTGGGCCGTCACGGCCATGTCGTACTGGCTGTCGTGGACGATGAGGTTGATGGGCCGGCCGAGCACGCCACCCGCGGCGTTGATCTGGTCGACCGCCAACTGGGCGCCGTTGGCCGCCGGCACGTCGAGGCTGGACTCCGCGCCCGTGAGCGCGAACCCGCCCGCGACCCGCCACGGCTCGCCCGTCGCCGGGCTCTGGGCGACCGTGACGGCCGCGGTGCTTGCGACGAGCACCGCTGCTCCCGCGAGCGCGGCCACGCGATGTCGAACTTGCATCGTTGATCCCCTCCGATCGATGGTGCCCAGTCATGTCTGGGGCACCTATCCTACCGACCCGGCCTGCGGTGCGAAAGTGCCGCGCGCGGTGCGGTCTCAATGTCCCGGGGGTGGTCGTGTGCCGCCGCCACGGACGCGGCCGCCACACACCAGGCCCGCGGCCGCGTCGTGTGCCGCCGCCAGGCCCGCGGCTGCCGCACCGGACCCGCGCGACCCGCGCGACCCGGACGAGCCCGCGCGACCCACGCAGGCGTGACGGATCTTCCGTGTCACGGTACGGATCTTCCGTGTCACGCTACGGATCTTCCGCTGGGCAGGAGATCGCGCCGCCGCCGCCCCGGGCCCCGCCGCGCCGTCGCGCCCCCGCCGCGCCGCCCTGCCGCCCGCCGCCTCAGCCGCGCGTCGCCGGTCATGGCGCTCGGTGGGACCGAACGCCCGCACGCATCGGCCCCGAGCGCGTCACCCACCCAGGCCGTAGACCCGCTCCGCGTTCTCGTGCCCGATGAGCGCGATCGTCCGCAGCGCATCGTCGAGGGACCAATCCCCGTCCGAGACCCAGCGGCCCAGCGTCCGGGCCAGCCCGCGGCGGAACAGCAGACTGCCCAGTAGGCCCAGCTCGGGCAGGCCCCACGCATCGGTCGAGAACAGGACGCGGGGCAGCGGCGCCCGTTCCAGCGACTCGGCGATGATGCGTCCGCTCCCCGCACCCGTGTGGTTGATGGCGAGGCCCACGTCCACGTGCACATGCCCGAACATCTGGGCGAGGTACCCGGCGGTCCGATGGAACGGGTAGGTGTGGAGCAGCATCACCGGGCACAGACCCTCGGTGCGGCGGAGGAACGGCGTCAGCAGCGACGGGTCCGCGCGATGCAGCTCCAGGTCGGAGTCGCCGAACCCGGTGTGGACCTGGAGCGGTCGGCCCGTCCGGACCGCCTCCCAGATGCCGAACCGCAGGAGCACCCGGTCCGTGAGCCGGACCCGACCGGTCGCCGCGACCTCCGCAAGCCAGCGTCC
>JADLHW010000168.1 GCA_020848615.1 Thermoleophilia bacterium | reverse complement strand
TCTCGTAGCCCATGGGCAGGTCTCCCGCTAGGTTGGTGGTCCGTCAGTTCTTGCCGAACAGGCCCTTGACGGAGTCGAGCAGGCCCCCCGCCTGCTCCTTGGCGTCCGCTGCGGCATCGCCGGCCGCGCCCTTGGCGGCATCCGCCGCGCCCTTGGCGGCGTCTGCTGCGTCACCCGCGGCCGCTTGGGCGGCGCCCACGGCGTCCTTGGCGGCACCGGTCGCGGCACCGGCGACGGCTCCCGCCTGCTCGCCAAGACCGCTGATCAGGCCGCCCAGATCGGGCACAGCCGCCCCGATCTGATTGACAAGGTCCGTCGGCAGCTTGTCCTTCAGGAACCCCATCACGAGCGTGACGGCCTGCTGACCCTGGTCCCTGCTCAGCCCGAGCTGTGATGTGAACCGCTCGATGAGCTCATCCACGGGATCGTGTCCTCCGTGATCGTCCGGAGCGGCACGCTCCGACATGCCCCCCATGTGCGGTCCGGGCAGGCCATGCGCGCGGATGGAACGGAGCTTCCGCGCGGTATCTTCCAAGCCGAACCATCGACCCGTCGATGCTACCCCTGATCGCCCTGCCGAGGTCAAGTGCCATGTGTCGCAACATCACCGTCCTGCGCGGCCTGGAGCCTGCCGCGACGCCCGAGGAGGTCACCGCCGCCGCGCGCCAGTACGTGCGCAAGGTCAGTGGCGTGACGACCGTGAACGAGCCCGCACGGGCCGCATTCGAGGCGGCCGTCGAGGAGGTGGCGGCGGCGACCGCGAAGCTGCTCGAGACGTTGCCGCCGCGCAAGCAGCCCCCGACGACCGTGCCGCCGCTGCGGAGGCCGTCGGTGAGGGCGCGCATCGCGGCGAAGGAGGCTGCTGCCGCAAAGGGCTGATCGGCGGGGAGTGCCGAGGCCGGCGGCCGTGCCGAGCGGGGGTCGCGGCCGTGCCGGGGTCGGCGGCCGTGCCGGGCCCGCATGGCCGGGCCGTGGTGCCGTTCGATACAGCACCGGGTGGGCATCGCGGGACCCGTCGAGACCCTGCATGACGGTCGTGCCCGTGCGCCGCGGCATCCGGGCCGGAGGCCGCGCGCCGGCGGCCCGCGCGCCGGTGCATCGTGGTCCCTCACCACACTCGGACCGACGAGCCGCCTCGCGGGGGCCCTCGTCGGTGATGCTGTAGCCCAGGGCCCACTGGATGACCGGTGGAGGGTCGTCCGGAGACCGTTTCGGACCCCTCGTCGGTCCGGGTGTGGTCCACCACCACATCGCGCCGGTCAGCGTGTGGTCTGGACGCACGCTCCCACCCGCGACGGGGAGATTCGAGGGTCGGAACCGCCGGGATCGGGGTTCTCGGCGGTGATGCCGTGAGCCTGGGCCACCGGTGGACCGGTGGGACACGCCTCGACGGTGGGAGTGTGAGCCACGCCCGCGGATCGACCGGCGGCGGAGAGGCGACCGGCCCCGACGCGCACGCCCGGCCCCGACGCGGACCCGGGGCGAGAGGCGCACCCGCCCCGACGCGCAGCCCTGGCCCCGAAGCGGACCCGGCCCCGACGCGCACCTCGGCCCCGACGCGGACCCGGGGCGAGAGGCGCACCCCGGCCGAGAGGCGCACCACGGAGCCGAGGCGGACCCAGCCCCGAAGCGCACTCCCGGCCCCGCCGCGCACACCGGAGCCGCGACGCACCCGGGGCGGAGAGGCCACCGCCAACCGGCGCACCACGGAGTCGAGGCGGACCCGGCCCCGACGCGGACCCGGGCGAGAGGCGCACCACGGAGCCGAGGCGGACCCCGGCCGAGAGGCGCACCGCGGAGCCGACGCGGACCCGGCCCCGACGCGACCCAGGGCGCGAGACGCGAGTGGCTACCGCAGCCCGCGGCCCCCCACCAGGATCCCGTTCGGGTCGTAGGTTCGGGCCACGGACGCCAGACGCACGTGGACGTCGGCCGGGAAGGCGCGCATGAACCGCACCTGGTCCACACCCGGCGAGAAGTTCGGGAGGCCGCCCTTGCCGGTCCACGACCCGAGCGCCGACCGCACGGCCGCAGCGTGCGCCTCCACCGCCTCGACCACCGGCGGCACGCCGATGCCAACGGTGAACAGGCTGTACGCCGCGTCCCGCCGTGCGAACGCCGACGGCACGGCCGGCTCGACCGCCACGGCGCCGCCCAGCTGACGGATCTCCGTCACGACCTGCGGTGAGCCCGAGCCGGGTCCCGCGGCGGCCACCAGCGCATCGGCGGCCTCGGCCGGGAACGAGGACAGCAGCGCGTGCCCCTCGAACGCGGGCAGCGGATCGACCGGGTCCATGTGGATCATGCCCAGGGCCACGTACGGCATCACGGCCACGCCATCGATGAGCAGCGGCGCCACGGCGCGCATCGGTGCCAGTGCGGCCTCGCCTGCCGCCGGATCGCCGGTCCAGGCGAACCGCACGGCCACGGTCATGCGACCCGCGATCGGGGGCGGTACCCCGGGCATGTCGGGGATCTGCATCAGCGCCACCGAGGTCGTCGCCTCGGCGGGGAGACCAGGGCACCACGTCGCCCAGGCCCGCAGGACCGCACGCGCATCGGCGCCGTCGAACCAGAGCCCGCCGCCGTGGATCGTCGGGATCGGCAGCAGGTCGAACTCGATGGCGGTCACGATGCCCAGCGCGCCCTTGCCGCCGCGCAGCCCCCAGAAGAGGTCCGGCTCCTGGGACGCCGTCGCGCGCCGGAGCACGCCGTCGCCCGTGACCACATCGAACGCGCGCACGCGGTCGGACGCCAGCCCCAGGGTCCGGGCCAGCGGCCCGTGCCCACCGCCGGTCGTGTAGCCCACGACGCCCACGCTGGGCGAGGAGCCCGCGAGCGCCGCCAGCCCGAAGGGCGCCGCCGCGTCCAGGACCGCCTGCCAGCGCACCCCCGCGCCCACGCGCGCCCAGCGCTCCTCGGCGTGGATGGTGATCTCGTCCAGCGCTCGCGTCACGATCAGGATCGCGTCATCCACGGGCACGAACGCGCCGTGACCGCTCGCCTGCACGGCGACCGGGATCTGCGCCACGTTCGCGAACGCGACCACCCGCACGACCTCATCCGCATACGTGACCCCCACGACCGCCAGCGGCCTGGTGGCCACGGCCTGGTTCCATGGCGCACAGAGGCCCGCGTACCCCTCGTCCTCGGGATAGCAGACGGCACCGGCGAGGCTGGAGAGCGCAGCGCGCTGCGTGGCGGTGAGATCGGTCACGTGGTCCCCCAGACAGTCGGGCATGAAGACGGCGTCAGCGCCAGATCGCCTCGTACGGGTGCTCCCCCTCGATCAGCTCGCCGCGCGCGAACCGGTCGACGGAGAAGGCGGAGATGTCAGCGATCCGGGCCGCCCCGTCCAGGATCAGCTCGGCCATCGCGGCTCCGATCGCGGGCGCGGTCTTGAAGCCGGTGCCGGAGAAGCCGCACGCGAGGTACAGCCCGGCGGGGCCACCCTC
>JADLHW010000167.1 GCA_020848615.1 Thermoleophilia bacterium | reverse complement strand
TGAGCGTGGTGGAGAGCTTCGCCGCGTGGTCCCTCATCCGCATCCTCACGGCGGTGCCCATCACCCCCGGCGGCCTGGGGGTGGTGGAGCTGGGGCTCACCGGCGCGCTGGTGGGGTTCGGCGGCGATCAGGAGCCGGTGGTGGCGGCGGTGCTCGCCTACCGGGTGCTCACCATGGTGCCCCCCATCGCCCTGGGCGGCCTGTGCCTGGCGGTCTGGCGCCGCATGGCCCCGGACCGGGCGGGCACGGCCTAGCCGCCGCCCTCCCAGCGCTCCCGGTGCACCACGTCCTCGAAGGCCCTGCGGTCGGGGTTCCGCAGCGGCCGCAGCGGGCGGTCCCCGGGGTATCCCAGGGAGATGATCCAGTGGCACTCGTGGCCGTCGGGGAGGGCGAGGGTGCGCCGCACCGACACGTGGTCGCGCACCACGGCGTGCCCGCTGCCGATGCCGAGATCCGCGGCCGCCAGCATGATGCCCATCGCCGCCTGCCCCATGTCGAAGGCGATCGACCGGCGGTTCCACTCGTCCGGGTCGCGGGGCGCGACCAGCGCCACCGCCGCCGCGCTCCCGCCCACATGCCCGGCTCCCGGGAACACGGCCGCCAGCGACCGCAGCGCATCCGGCCCGGTGACCAGCACGAAGTCCCACCGCTGCAGGTTGCCGGCCGACGGGGCGCGGCGGCCGGCGTCGAGGATGCGCTCCAGATCGTGCGGCGCGATGGGACGCCGCTCGAACGCGCGCACGTCGCGGCGGGCACGGAGGGCATCCCAGGTCTCCATGCGCGGATCCTGGCAGGAGCGGTGTGCGGGCGCCCTCAGCCGGCGGCCGGGTCGTCCAGCCGGTAGCCCACGCCGGGCAGGGTGACGATCAGGCGTGGACGGCGGGGATCCGCCTCCACGGCCCGCCGCAGCTGGCCCACCACGACCCGCAGGTTCGCGGAGTCCGCGGCGCCGGGGCTGCCCCACGCCTCCCGCACGATCATGCGATGCGACAGCACGCGCCCGGTGTTGCGCACCAGCACCAGCAGCACGTTGAACTGGGTCGGGGTGAGATGCACCTCCGTCCCGCGCGCCCAGGCCCGCCGGGACGCCGGGTCCACGCGCAGCTCCGAGTGCTCGGCGACCCGCTCGCCGGCCGCCCCGGCGGCGGCCGCGCCCCGCCGCAGGCCGGCGCGCACGCGGGCGAGCAGCTCCGGCATCGCGAACGGCTTCACCACGTAGTCGTCCGCCCCCAGGTCAAGGGCATCCACCTTCGCGCGGTCCTCGCCGTACGCGGACACCACGATCACCGGCACCGACGGGGCGAACGCCCGCACGCGGCGGATGACCTCCAGGCCGTCGGCGTCGGGCAGCCCCAGGTCCAGGAGGATGAGGTCCGGGCCGTCGGCGGCCGCCTTCGCCACGGCCTGGGTGCCCGTGGCGGCGGCGATCACCTCGTGGCCCTGCGACTCCAGCGCCACCGACAGCGCCCGCAGCACCGCCGGCTCGTCGTCGACCACGAGGATGCGCGGCCGGGCGCTCACGGCGTCCCCGCGGGGACCCGCACGGTGAACGTCGCCCCGCCGCCGGGCGTGGTGTGCACGGTCACGGTCCCGCCGTGGGCCTCGACGTACCCGCGGCAGATCGCCAGGCCCAGGCCGCTGCCCGAAACCCGCCCGCCGGGCCGCAGGCGGCGGTACGGCTCGAACACCCGGCGGCGCTCGGCCTCCGGGATGCCCGGGCCGTGGTCGGCCACCCGCAGCTCCAGCTCACCGCCGGCGATCGCCGCGGTCACCTCCGCGCGGCCGCCGCCGTGGGCGACGGCGTTGCCCACCAGGTTCACCAGCACCTGGCGCACGAGGGCCTCGTCGAGCGGCACGGGCGGCAGGTCGCCCGGGACGTCAACGGTGACCGCGCCCTCGGGGGCGGGCACGGCGGCCACGGCGTCGTGCACCAGCTCGTCCACCGGCACCGGCGCGCGCTGAACGGTGAGGGCGCCCGCCTCGATGCGGGACAGGTCCAGCATGTTCGCCACCAGGTGGCTCAGACGGGCGCCCTCGCGCTCGATGTCGTCCAGCAGCTCGCCGCGCACCGCGGCGTCGGGCGTGTCACGGGCCGCCGCGGCGGCGGTGCGGATGACCGCCAGCGGGGTGCGGAGGTCGTGGGTGACCGACCGCGTGAGGGCCACGCGCATGCGGTCGGTGTTCTCCAGCGCGGCGCGCAGGGCCTGCTCGCGCTCCAGCCGGGCGCGCGCCACGCCGAGGCCCGCCAGGTCCGCGAAGCCCTCGACCACCGACCAGCGTTCCTCCTCCGGCTCGCCCTCGCCCGGGTCGGCGGCCAGCAGGCCCACCGGGTCCTCGCCGCCCATCACCGGGAACACTCGGATGCGGCCCTCCATGCGCAGCGACCGCACGGTGGGGACGCCGCCCCCGGCGTCACCGGCGTAGGCGATGGCGCGTTCCGCGGCCACCGCGTCACCGGCGCCGAACACGATGGGCTCCTCCCCGGGCACCGCGATCGCCGCGCCGCGCAGCGGCACCAGGCGCAGCAGCTCGTGCATCGCGCTGCGCAGCGCCGGGTCGAGCCGCTGCCCGCGCAGCAGCCCCTCCCCGAGGGTCTCCAGCATCTCCAGGGTGCGGGCCCTGCGGCGGTCCGCCTCGCGGCTCTCGCGCAGGGCGCTGAGCGCGACCGCCAGGGCGGCGGCGACCGCCATGTACACCACGAACGCCGCCGCGGACTCGTCGGCGGAGATCCGCGGCGTGCCGTACGGCTCGATGAACGCGACGTTGAAGGTCATGGCGCCCACCGCGGCGCAGGCCAGGGTGGGCCACAGCCCCGCACCGCCGGACACGAGCGGCGGGAGCAGCATCAGGAGGGCCACGGTCCCGGGGGTGAGGTCGTCGCGGAACGGCAGCAGCACCCCCGCCATGAGCGCCGTCAGGACGAGGGCGGCCACCACCATACGGGCGGCGCGCCTCTGCGCGCGCGTGAGGCGGCGGGGCGGCGGAGAGACCTCCACCGGCTCAGCGTAGCCGGTCCAGCGCAAGGTTCACCTCGAGCACCCGGACGTGCCGGGAACCCAGCACGCCCAGCACGGGGCCGTCGACGTGCGCCGTCACCAGGTCGCGCACCTCGCCCTCGGGCAGTCCCCGTGCCCGTGCGACGCGCGGCACCTGGATGAGGGCCGCCGCCTCGGAGATGTCGGGGTCCAGGCCCGACGCGGACGCGGTGACCAGGTCCACCGGCACCCGTGCCGGGTCCACGCCCTCGCGGGCCGCGACCCGTGCCCGCAGCTCCGCGACGGCGTCCGCCTGCTCCCGGCTGTTCGGCCCCAGGTTCGTGCCGCCGGAGCCCGCGGCGTCCGCGGCGTACCCCACCGCCGACGGCCGGCCCTGGAGGTACCGGTCCGAGGTGAACTCCTGGCCGATGAGACGCGAGCCCACCACGCGGCCGTCGGCCCGCACCAGCGACCCGGTCGCGGCGTCGTGGAAGGCGACCCGCCCGACGCCCCACACCACCAGGGGGTAGGCGCCGCCGCACAGGACGGTGAGCAGCAGGAGCGCGGTCACGGACCGCACGGCGTCGCGCAGCATCAGGAGTACCCCAGCAGCGAGAGGACGAGGTCCACGAGCTTGATCCCGGCGAAGGGGGCGATGATCCCGCCCAGCCCGTAGACGAGGACGTTGCGGCGCAGCAGGCCAGCCGCGGACCTCGTGCGCACCCGCACGCCGCGCAGCGCGAGCGGCACCAGGAGCACGATCACCAGCGCGTTGAAGATGACCGCGGAGAGGATCGCGCTCTGCGGCGAGCCGAGCCGCAGCACGTCGAGGTCCGACAGCTGCGGGTACGCGGCGACGAACATCGCGGGCACGATCGCGAAGAACTTCGCGACGTCGTTCGCCACCGAGAACGTGGTGAGCGCGCCGCGGGTGATGAGCATCTGCTTGCCGATCTCCACGACCTCGATGAGCTTGGTGGGGTTGGAGTCCAGGTCCACCATGTTCCCCGCCTCCTTGGCGGCGGTGGTCCCCGCGTTCATCGCCACCCCCACGTCGGCCTGCGCGAGCGCCGGGGCGTCGTTGGTGCCGTCCCCGGTCATCGCCACCAGCTGGCCCTTCTCCTGCTCGGCCCGGATGAGGGCGAGCTTCGCCTCGGGGGTCGCCTCGGCGAGGAAGTCGTCCACCCCGGCCTCCGCCGCGATCGCGGCGGCGGTGAGGGGATTGTCGCCCGTGATCATCACGGTGCGGATCCCCCCGGCGCGCAGTTGGGCGAAGCGCTCCCGGATGCCCTCCTTCAGGATGTCCCGCAGCTCCACCACGCCGAGGATGCGCCCGTCGGCCGCCACCACGATGGGCGTGGCGCCGTCACGGGCCACCTCCTCCACCTGGCGGTCGAGGTCCGGGGGGACCGTCCCGCCGGCGTCCCGCACCAGGTGGCGGATGGCGTCCGGGGCGCCCTTGCGCAGCACGCGGCCGTTCATGTCCACGCCGCTCATGCGCGTCTGGGCGGTGAACGGCACGAACCGGGCGTTCGCATCGCCGAGCTCCCGCTCGCGGATGCCGAACGCCTCCTTGGCGAGCACCACGATGGAGCGGCCCTCCGGGGTCTCGTCTGCGAGCGACGCCAGCTGGGCGGCCTCCGCCAGCTCCCGGGCCTCCACCCCGGCCACCGGCACGAACCGGGCGGCCTGCCGGTTGCCCAGGGTGATGGTGCCGGTCTTGTCCAGCAGCAGCACCGACACGTCGCCCGCGGCCTCCACGGCCCGGCCGCTGGTGGCCAGCACGTTGCGGCGCACCAGGCGGTTCATGCCGGCGATGCCGATGGCGGACAGCAGCGCGCCGATGGTGGTGGGGATGAGCGCCACGAACAGCGATGCGAGCACCGCGAGCGTCAGCGAGGTACCGGCGAGGTCCGCCATGGGCGGCAGGGTGCCGACCACCGCCACGAACACCAGGGTGA
Source organism: Thermoleophilia bacterium (assembly GCA_020848615.1). GTDB lineage: Bacteria > Actinomycetota > Thermoleophilia > Miltoncostaeales > Miltoncostaeaceae. The sequence goes on along the minus strand of JADLHW010000167.1, from coordinate 6,898 downwards.
GGCCCGCCAGCAGGATCGACAGGGCGATCTCGTTGGGGGTGCGCTGCCGCACGGCGCCCTCCACCAGCCCGATCATGCGGTCCAGGAACGTGTGCCCCGGGTCGGCGGTGATGCGCACCACGATGCGGTCGGACAGCACGCGGGTGCCGCCGGTCACGCCGGAGCGGTCCCCGCCGGCCGCGCGGATCACCGGGGCGGACTCCCCCGTGATCGCCGACTCGTCGACGGAGGCGATGCCCTCCGCCACCTCCCCGTCGCCGGGGATGAGGTCGCCCGCCTCGCACACCACGACGTCCCCGGCGCGGAGGTCGGGTGCGGGCACGGCGTCCTCGCCGCCGCCGGGGCGCAGGCGCCGCGCCATGGTGGTGGTGCGGGTGGCGCGCAGGGCCTCGGCCTGTGCCTTGCCGCGACCCTCGGCGAGGGCCTCGGCGAAGTTCGCGAACAGCACCGTGAGCCACAGCCAGATCACGATCTGCCCGGTGAACGCCGGGTCGCCCCCGCCGCGGGCGGCGTCGACGGCGAACTGGCCGGTGACCAGGGCGGCGACGACCTCCACGCACAGGATGACGGGTGTGCGCACCAGCTGCCGGGGGTCCAGCTTGCGCAGGGCGCCCAGCACCGATCCGCGGACGATGGCCCCGGTGAGGAGGCTCATGGACGCGGACATCAGTACAGCCTCCCGGTGAGCGCCTCCGCGAACGGCCCCAGGGCCAGCGCGGGGAAGAAGCTCAGCGCGCCCACCAGCAGGACGGTCCCCACCAGCAGCGCCACGAACACCGGCGAGGAGGACGGCATGGTGCCGGGGCCCTGCGGCCGCCGCTGTTGCCCGGCGAGGGCACCCGCCAGGGCGAGCACGGGGACGATGACGCCGAAGCGCCCAATGAGCATCGCGACCCCCAGCATGAGGTCGTAGAAGTCCGTGTTGGCGGAGAGGCCCGCGAAGGCCGAGCCGTTGTTGTTCCAGGCGGACGCGAAGGCGTAGAGGATCTCGCTGAACCCGTGGGGCCCGGCGTTGAGGGGCCCGGCGGTGCCGGCGCCGGTGGCCGCCGCGACGGCGACGCACAGGAGGAAGCCCACGGGCATCACCAGGACCCCGAGCAGCGCGAGCCGCACCTCCCGGGATCCGATCCGCTTGCCCAGCAGCTCCGGCGTGCGCCCGATCATGAGGCCGCCGACGAACACGGCGACCAGGACGAACAGCAGCATCCCGTACAGGCCGGCGCCGACGCCGCCCGGGGCGACCTCGCCCAGCAGCATCATGGCCATCTGGACCCCTCCGGCGGTCGCCGTGTACGAGTCGTGCATCGAGTTGACCGCGCCGGTGGAGGTGCCGGTGGTCGTGACCGACCAGGTCACGGCCTCGTCCACGGTGAACCGCTGCTCCTTGCCCTCCATGTTCGGCGCGCCGTCGTATCCGGCGGCGGCCAGCGCCGGCGTGGCGTGGTGCTCGGCGACGAGGGCGGTGGTGAGGCCCGCGCCCAGCAGGATGAGCATCGCGGCCAGGATCGCGACGCCCTCGCGCCGACGGCCCACCATGCGGCCGTACGTGAACGCGAACGCGAACGGGACGACCAGCAGCGCCCAGTTCGCCAGCAGGTTCGTGAGCGCCGTGGGGTTCGACAGCGGGTGCGCGGAGTTCGCGTTGAACGTGCCGCCGCCGTTGGTGCCGAGCTGCTTGACGGCCTCCTGGGCGGCGAACGGCCCGCGGGCGATGTGCTGCGTGCCGCCGTCCAGGGTGGTCACCGTCTCGGTGCCCCCGAAGGTCATCACGGCGCCGCGGCCCACCAGCACCACGGCGATGGCCAGGCAGATGGGCACCAGCACGTACAGGGTGCCGCGCACCAGGTCGGCCCAGAAGTTGCCCACCGTCCCCGACCGGGAGCGGGCGATGCCGCGCACCAGGGCCACGGCGACCGCCATGCCCACCGCGGCCGACACGAAGTTCTGCACGGACAGCCCGGCCATCTGGATGAGCTGCGACATGGTCTGCTCGGGCACGTAGCCCTGCCAGTTCGTGTTCGTCACGAAGCTGGCGGCCGTGTTGAACGCCGGCGCCGGTGACACGGCGCCCAGCCCGTCGGGGTTGAGCGGCAGGTGCGCCTGCAGGCGCTGGAGCAGGCAGAGCAGCAGGAAGCAGGCGGCGGAGAACAGCAGCACGCAGCGTGCGTACGCCGCCCAGCCGTGCTCGCGCCCCGGGTCGGTGCGCAGCAGCCGGTAGGCGCCCCGCTCGGCGGGGCCCAGCACCCTTCCGAGGACGCCGGTGCGCCCCGCGTACACGCGCTCCAGCCACCACGACAGCGGCCAGGCGGCCGCCACGGCCAGTGCCACCAGGATCACGGGGAAGGCGAGCTCGGGCATCAGAACCGCTCGGGGAACAGGAGGGCGGCGAGCAGGTAGACGGCGAGGGCGACGGCGACGACCAGCCCGATCGCGTCGGCCGTGCTCATCGCAGGTGCTCCAGGCCGGTGATGTAGGCGCCCATCAGCGCGAGGATCCCGAGGCCGACGAGCAGGCAGATGACGTCCATGGCCCCGACGGTAGGCCGGGCGGCGTGAAGGGCGCGCAACGCCACGGGGCCGCCGCCTGAAGGCGGCGTGAAGGCCGTCGCGGCGCGCCGGGGCGTGACCTACGCTGGCCCGGAATGGACACGCCGCGCACATCCGGGCGGGGGCACCTGGTGGTGTACCTGGGCGCGGCCGCGGGGGTCGGCAAGACCTACGCGATGCTCGGCGAGGCGCGCCTGGCGGCCGGCGAGGGCGTGGACCTGGTGGTGGGGTACCTGGAGCCGCACGGGCGGCGCGCGACCGAGGACCGCGCGCGGGGGCTCGAGCGGGCGCCGGTGATGTCGCCGGGGCCGGGCGGCCGGGCCGGGACGGAACCCGATGTGCCGTGGATCCTGGGGCGCCGGCCGAGCGTGGTGCTCATCGACGAGCTCGCCCACGCGTACGCCACCGGCGAGCCGCCGCGGCGCCGCCACCAGGACGTGCGCGAGCTGCTGGACCACGGCATCGACGTGTGGACGACCCTCAACGTGCAGCACCTGGAGGGCCTGGGCCCGCGGGTGCGGCGCCTCACGGGCGTGGAGGTGCGGGAGACCGTGCCGGACCATCTGGTGCACGCGGCCGACGAGATCCGCCTGGTGGACCTGGCGCCCGACGCCCTGCGCGAGCGCATCGCCCGGGGCCTGGTGTACCCGGGCGACCGCATCCCGCAGGCCCTGGACGGGTTCTTCACGGTCGCGAACCTCACGGCCCTGCGGGCACTGGTGCTGCACGAGCTGGCGGAGGTCGCCGCGGCGCGGTTCGCGGCGGTCACCGGGGAGCACCTGCCCACCCAGGCCCAGCGCGTGCTGGCGGCGCTCGACGGCCGGCCCGGCGACGCCGCGGTGCTGCGGGAGGCCGGCCGGGTGGGGCGGCGGGTGGGCGGCGACCTGCTGGTGCTGCTCGTCGACACGGGCGGCGGCGGTCCCGCGGCGCGGCGGCGCCTGGAGGACCTGGCCGCGCTCGCCGAGACGCTCGGCGCGACGGTCCTGCGCCGCCGCGAGGACGACGCGGCCGCCGCGACGGCCGGCGAGGCCGTCGTGCAGGCCGCCACGCGCATCGTCCTGCCGCGGCCGCGGGTGGAGGGGATGGGCGGCCTCCTGGCGCTGCGGCCCCTGGCGCGCCTGCTGCGCGCCGTGCCCGGCGTCACGGTGGAGCTCGTCGAGGTGCGCGAGGCGCCGGACACGCGACCGCCCGGCGGGTGACCGGTCCTACTCGCCGCGGGTCCCCCTGAGCCCCACCCAGCTCACGGCCCCGCCGGCGACCAGCAGGGCGGCGCAGATCACCATGGCGATCCGGTAGCCGTCGGTGAGCCGGGCCGGATCGCGGTACGCCGAGCCGCTGAGCCCCGCGACGGCCGGCAGGGCCGCGACGGCGAGCAGCGAACCGGCGCGGGCGACGGCGTTGTTCACGCCGCTGGCGACACCGGCGTGGCGGTCCGGCGCCGTGGCCAGCACGGTCGCGGTGAGCGGGGACACCAGCAGCGCCAGCCCGAGCCCGAACACCACCGTGCCCGGCGCCACCGTCCACCACCGGGCGTCCCTGCCCACGCCGACCAGGGCGAGGACACCGGCCGCGCACATCACCGGCCCGAGGCTCATGGGCAGCCGCGGGCCGATGCGGCGGGAGAGCGCGGCGGTCCGTGACGACAGCAGCATCAACGCGATCGTCATGGGCAACCCGACGAGGCCGGCGGCGAGGGCCGACCACCCGGCGGAGACCTGCAGCTGCAGCACCAGCAGGAACAGCACCGCGCCCAGCGCCCCGTAGACCAGCACCGTCATCGCGTTGGCGGCCGAGAACACCCGCGACCGGAACAGCGACAGCGGCACCATCGGCGTGGCCCGCCGTCGCTCGAGGACGACGAAGCCGGCGGCCGCCGCCGCCGCGGCCGCCGCCGCCAGCGCCACCGCGACGGGCGACGCGGTGCGCGCGGCGACCAGCGCCCACGTGACGGCGCCCAGCGAGATCACGGTGAGGCCGGCCCCGGCGGCGTCGAACCGGCCGCCGGCGTCCGCGTCGCGGCTCTCCGGCACGGCGTACGCCGCCAGCACCAGGACCACGATGCACAGGGGCACGTTGATGCCGAAGACCCACCGCCAGCCGCCGTTGTCCACGAGCCACCCGCCCAGGAACGGGCCGATGGCGGCGGCGATACCGGAGTACCCCGCCCACGTGCCGATCGCCGGGGCGCGGTCGTCCGGGGCGAACGACGCCTGGATGATGGCGAGCGCGCCCGGGGTGAGGAGCGCCCCGCCCACCCCCTGGACGACGCGCGTCGCGATGAGCACCTCGATGGTCGGCGCCAGCGCACAGGCGGCCGACGCGAACACGAACACGACGGTGCCCGCCACGTACACGCGGCGCCGTCCCAGCCGGTCGCTCAGCGCACCGCCCACCAGCACCAGGGAGGCGAGCGCGAGCAGGTACCCGTTCACGACCCACTGCAGCTCGCCGAGCGACGCGTCCAGGTCCTCGCCGATCGCGCGGACCGCGACGTTCACGACCGTGCCGTCCAGGATCGCGATGCCCGAGCCCAGCGTGAGGGTGAGCAGGGTCAACCGGCCCCGGGTGGAGCTGCGGACCAGATGTGCGGGTTCTGCGGGCATGCGGCTCCCGGACGGGACGGTCAGGTCATGCTGCCCGCCGGGGACGCGCCGGAACCACGTTCCTACGGCAGCGCCCGCTCCAGCCGGTCGCGTTCGGTGCCGCCGGCGTCCAGGTACCGGAACACGACGCGGCGGGCCGACACGTCCACCCGCAGGAGCCCGTAGGGCGGGATGAACACCGCCGCGTCGGGGCTGCGCGGGGTGTTGCCCTCGCTGGCGGCCGCCCCGCCGGTGCCGACCGTGAACAGCGGCAGCCCGGCCGCGGTGGGGGACTCCCGCCGTTCGTAGGCGTGCAGGTGGCCGCTCAGCACCGCCGCCACGCGCCGTCCCGCCAGGGCCCGCAGCACCGGGTTCCCGGTCTTCAGCGGCGGGTGGACCACCACGAACCGGGCGGCGGGCCCGGTGCGCGCGAGGGCACGTTCCAGGAACGGCACGTCGCCCGCGTCGCCGTGCAGGCCCAGCCCGATGAACTGCAGGGGCCCGTACCGCCAGTCGAAGCGGTCGCCGCCGCCGGGCCACTCCAGGGCGCCCACCAGCGCGGCGCGCCCCTCCGGGAAGACGATGTCGTGGTCGCCCACCACGCCGATGTTCGGGGCGTTCGCCATGAGCGCGCGCAGCGGCCGGAAGATGTTGGGGTCCAGCAGGTCCGGCACCGCCGCCAGGTAGCTGTTGTCCCCGGTGGTGACGAGGAACCGTGGCCGCTGTGCGACGGCGGTGGCGGCCACCGCGCGCTCCCCGTCGGTGTCGGCCCCGTAGTCCCCGAACGTCACGAAGGTGAGGGTCCCGGTGAGCGCCTCGGGGGCGGTGGTGAAGGTCCCGGTCGCCGTCCCGTCGCCGGCCCGCGCCGTCCACCGGTACGCGGTGTCCGCGCGGAGCCCCCGGAACGTGCCGTCCGCGGCCGTCACGGTGGTGCCGTCGGGCGCGGTGGCGGTCGCGGTGACCGCCCGCCCGTCGCGGGCGATCCACCGCAGACGGGCCGTGTCGGTGCCCACGTTCACCAGGTACGGACCCCGCGCGAAGGCGTCGGGACGGGCCGCCGCCCGGTCCCCGTCCCCCTGGGAGGCGATGAGGACGGCGGTGACCGCCGCGGCGACGGCGGCGGCGGCCAGCACGGCGATGCGCCGGGAACCCATGCCACCGATGATCGCCCACGTCGCGGCCCGTTCGCCCCCGGATATGGTTCAGGGGTGGCCAACCCCTCAGCCGCGGTGCCGGGTCCCCCGGGCGACCTCGACACGCGCCCATCGCTGCTGGTCACCGTCACCGGCCCCGACCGCCCCGGCGTCACCCACGCGGTGTTCGGGGCGCTCACCCGTCCCGGCGTCGAGGTGCTGGACGTGGAGCAGGTGGTGGTGCGCGGCAACCTCGTGCTGGGGGTCCTGGTGAGCGGCGGGCCCGACCCGGGGGGTGTCGAGGCGGCCGTGCGCGCGGCGTGCGAGCGGCTGGGGATGGCGGTCACCTTCACGCCGGGCCGCGGCGACAACGCGCACCGGCGCTCCGCCCGGCTGCACGTCACGGTCATCGCCCAGCCGCTGCTGCCCGCGACGGTGGCGGACATCGCCGGACACCTCGCCGAGCGCGGCGCGAACATCGACCGCGTGCGGCGCCTGTCGCGGTGGCCGGTCACCACCATCGAGTTCGACGTGTCCGGCGACGACGCCGACGTGCTGCGCCGGGAGCTCGCGGCCGAGGCCGCCCATCACGAGGTGGACATCGCGGTGTCGCCGTCCGGCCTGGCCCGCCGCGGCC
>JADLHW010000166.1 GCA_020848615.1 Thermoleophilia bacterium | reverse complement strand
TGGTTCTCGGTGAGCGACGAGGAGCAGGAACGGCGCTTCCAGGCCCGCGTGCACGACCCGATGCGCCGATGGAAGCTCAGCCCCATGGACCTCGAGTCCCGCGAGCGGTGGGTGGAGTACTCCCGCGCCAAGGACGAGATGTTCCGGTACACCGACATCACCCTGGCCCCGTGGTTCGTGGTGCGCGCCGACGACAAGCGCCGGGCCCGCCTGAACTGCATGACCCACCTGCTGTCGCAGTTCGACTACGAGGACATCACCCCGCCGCCGCTGGTGCTGCCGCCCCGGCAGGAGGACCCGGGCTACATCCGGCCGCCCATCAACGAGCAGACCTTCGTGCCCGAGGTGTTCTAGGAGCCGGACGCCCCCGGCGTGAGCGACCCGGCGCGTGCGCCGGCGCCGCCGTTGCGGGCGATCCGGACCTCCGGGTGGTCGCGGAGCATCCGTGCGGCCACCTCGTCCAGGACGCCGGCCGTGCCGGCCGTGGTCGCCCGGAGCCGCCGCTGCTGGATGCGCAGCTGCTCGATCAACTCGGTGACCGAGGTCACCCGCCCGATACCGGTCATGGCCGGAGGGTAGCGCCGGATCGTCGCCGTGACGACCCTCGAGGTCGGCGAGGGCCCGCGCGAGACCGATGAGCAGCTGTGCCTGGGCATCGATGGTGCGCTGGATCTGCTCCACGGACTCCTTGGTGGCGAGGCTCGCCTCGGCGACGCTGATCTCGACGTTCCCCACGGCCTCCTCCCACTTCAGGCCCTGCTGGCTCACCTCGCTCGGGAGGCGGCCCTGGAGCAACCCGTGGATGACCAGGAGGCCGACCACCGATCCGGCGAGGATCACCCCCACCGCGCGTTCGGCGCGGAGGATCCATCCCGAGTCGAGGGCGTACTCGGGCGCATTCGCCGGGACGCCCTGGACGAACGCCAGCACCGCGAGGCCCAGGACCGCCACCGTCACCACCCGCACCGCGTTCGGCACGGTCAGCAGCCGGACGGCCCCGCCGGCCACCCGGCCGCGCGGCGTCTCCCGCGGCGCCGGTCGTCTGGCTTCCGGTGAGGGCATCCGGTGACCGTAGACCCGCGGACGGACGTCGGCAACCCCGCCGGGCGCCCGGCCGGCGTCACCCGCCGGGGCGGTGCGCCTCCGCGGCCTCGTCCCCCGCCAGCGCGACGCCCAGGACGGGCCGGGGTGGCGCCACGGCCGCCCGGACGGCGCGTCCCAGCGCGTGGAAGCCCGGCAGCGCGAGCCGGACCATGGCCAGCAGCCCGACCGCGACGATCCCGTCGAGCCACCAGTGGTTCGCGGTCGCCACCACCACGAGGACCGTGAGGGCCGTGTGGCCCAGGCCCACCCAGCGCCAGCGGCCCCTGCCGGCGGCGGCCACGGCCCAGCCGATGAGCACCGCCCAGGCGATGTGCACGGACGGCATCGCGCCGAGCTGCGCCGGCCCGGGGTCACCGAGCCGCCCGTACACCGATTCGCCGAACGCGACGCCCGTGTCGACGAAGCCCAGGCCGGGGTACATCCGCGGCGGGGCCACCGGCACCAGCTGGATGGTGAAGCACAGGCCGGTGAGGACCGCCAGGGTGGTGCGCCATTCGGCGTAGCGGTCGCGGTGCCGCAGGAACAGCCACACCAGGAACGCCACCACCGCCGGGACGTGCGCCCACGCGTAGTACTGGTTGAAGAACCGCACGATGCCCTCGTGGCCCATGAACAGCCCCTGCAGCGACGGCTCCCGCGGGAGGTGCAGGACACGCTCCAGGTGCCACACCGACGCGCCGTGGGACATCGCGCCGTCGACGTGCCGCAGCGACAGGGAGCCCATGAAGGTCCACAGCGTGTAGAGGGCCATCACGACGCCGGTCTCCCGCATGAACGCCGCGACGGCGCCCACCTTGCGGCCGCGGCCGCGCAGCGCTCCGCCCACGACCAGCAGCGGGATCGAGATGACCAGCGCGTCCTTCCATGGCAACCAGTCCACGGCGTCTCCCCGGAGAGGGGCCGAACGCTACCGCCCGGGCGGGGGTCCCGCCGGGGGGCGATCGGTCTCCGCCACCACGCCGGCCGGGGGCCGGCATGCCACGCCTACCGCTCGCGCAGGTGGCCCGTGGTCGCGGTGCTCACGTCGTCCCGGCGGAGGCGCTGGGCCTGGGCCCAGCAGGGCTCGCGGGCCTGCCAGACGGCGAAGCGGCCGTCGGGGGTGTCGAGCCAGTCGATGAAGTCGCGCTCGAAGCGCGCGAAGGCACGTGCGCGGGAACCGTGAAGCGGGAATTCCCGGTCCGCGTCAGCCCGAGGGGTCGCTGACATGAGGGCAGCCTAACATCTCGGCGCCGAGAGGGCGAACCGGTCCGCCGGGGCGGGGGGACGCCGGGCCGGCGCGCGATTGCGCCGGCCCGGCGGACGGTTCAGCCCTTGCGGTACTCCGCCAGGAACCGCTCGAACTCGCGCATGTGGCCCTCCTCGTCGCGGAGGATGCCGATGACCGTGTCCTGGGTCGCCCAGTCGACGCCGTCGCACGCCTCGATGATGCGCGTGTAGTGCTCGATCGCGCCGGCCTCGGCGGCGATGACGCCCTCGATGACGGTCACCACGTCGGTGGCGTCCGCCGGCGGCTGCAGGAAGGACTGCTCGGCGGAGAACTCCAGGGAGCCCGGGGGAGTGCCGTAGAGCTCCTTGATGCGCTTCGCGAAGGTGCGCGCGTGGCCCAGCTCGTCGCCGACGTCCGCGGCCAGGGCGCCCGCGACCTCCTTCGCCCGCACCCCGTCGAGGTGCTCGGAGATGGCCAGGTAGTTCATGACCGTCTCCATCTCCATCCAGTACGCGGTGCGGAGGAGCCCGAGGATCTCCGCGCGCTTGCCGGCGTTTGCGCCGGAGAGGATGCCGGCCGAGACCTGCTTGGTGGTCGTCATGACGCTGCCCTTTGGTCGCTCGCTCTGTACACGGTCCACTATATGAACTCATTCAAAACAATGCAAGCCTCTATGGAACGTCTCGATTGTGCTAAGAATGGCCCATGGCACCGACGAGCACCGATGAGCTGTTCTGCACGACCCTTCGCGCCCGGGGCCAGCGGGTCACCCCCCAGCGCCTGGCGATCGTGGCCGTGTTGCGCGACCTGGACCATCACGCCACGGCGGAGGAGCTGCACGGCCTGGTGAGCGCCCGCGTCCCGGGGATCTCGCTGCCCACCGTGTACTCCACGCTCGAGTTGCTGGAGGACCTCGGCGCGGTCCGCAGGGTCGCCAACGACGGCGGCACCGCGCTCTTCGACGCCCGCACCGACGAGCACCACCACGCCATCTGCCGTCGCTGCGGCACCGTGGTGGACATCGAGGCGTCCCCCGACCAGAGCGCGCTCATGGAGGCCGCCCGCAGCGCGGGGTTCGCTCCCGACGACGCCCAGGTCGTGGTGCGGGGCATCTGCGGGGCGTGCCGGGCGGCCGGCGTGGCGGCGGGCGCCTCCGCCTGACACCCTGGTGGCGATGGCGAAGCGCATCACCACGAAGAAGAAGTGCTGCAAGTCGTCGCCCCGGTGCAAGAACTGCCCGGTGGTGTGGAAGCGGCTGGAGGCCGCCGGCCTCGCGGAGCGCATGAGCAAGCGCACGTGGCGGCGCACCCGCGGGAAGATCCCCAAGGCGGTCATGAAGCTCATGCGCCGGTGAGGGGTCCCGGAGGTCCGGCGCATGCCGGGCACCGGGCGCATCACCGGGACGCCGCGGACCTCCTGCCGGCGGCGGACCCGCCGGTCAGGCGAACAGTGACTCGCCCACGAAGCCGCCGCCGCTGACCCCGGGCGGCACCGCGAACAGCGCGGAGCCGGTGTGCTGCAGGTACTCGCTCAGCAGGTCCTGCTTGGCCAGCTTGGTCTGCATCGGCACGTACTGCCTGGCGGGGTCCCGCATGTAGGCGAGGAAGAACAGCCCGGCGTCGAGGCGGCCCAGGTCGGTGCTGCCGTCCACGAAGTTGTAGCCGCGGCGCAGGATCCGGTGGTCGTCGTTGGTGCTCGGATGCGCCATCCGCACGTGGGAGGCCACGTCGATGAGCGGCCCGTCGCGGCCGGGCAGCGCGAAGTCGGGTTCGGTGAACTCGCCGCCGCCGGACATGGGCGCGCCCTCGGCCTTCGTGCGCCCGATGATCGTCTCCTGGTCCCGCAGGGACTGCCGGTCCCAGGTCTCGATGTTCATGTTGATGCGGCGTGCCACCAGGTACGAGCCGCCGGCCAGCCAGGCGCCGCGCGGGTCGTCGTCGCCCGCGACCCACACGTGCTGGTCGAGGGCGTCGGCCTCCTCGGCCTTCACGTTGGCGGTCCCGTCCTTGAACCCGAACAGGTTGCGGGGGGTCTGCTGGGCCGTGGACGTGGACGACGTGCGGCCGAAGCCGAGCTGCGACCAGCGCACGCTCACGGCGCCGAACCCGATGCGCGCGAGGTTGCGGATGGCGTGGACGGCGACCTGCGGGTCGTCGGCGCACGCCTGGACGCACAGGTCCCCGTCGCTGCGGGCGGGGTCCAGCTTGTCGGCCGGGAAATGGGGGAGGCGTTCGAGGACCGCGGGGCGGCGGCCGGCGAGGCCGAAGCGCCCGTCGAACAGCGACGGGCCGACGCCGATGGTCAGGGACAGCCCGGCCGTCGGCAGGCCGATGGCCTCGCCGGTGTCATCCGGCGGCGCGTCGTACGGGCCCGATGTCGCGCCGACGGGACCCGCGAACTCACCGCGCATCATGCGCTCGCCGGCGTCGGTCCAGCGGCGCAGCAGGTCGACGAGATCGTCGCGCGACCGCGTGATGACGTCGAACGCGGCGAAGTGCAGCCGGTCCTGGGCGGGGGTCACGATGCCCGGCTGATGGGCGCCCGCGAAGCTGCTCGGCGCGCCGGTGGCGGTGGCGGTGGTGCCGTCGTCGCCCAGGCGGGTGGCGCCGACGCCGAGCGCCGTGCCTCCCGCCAGCACGCCGAGGCCCCCCACGAGGAGGCCTCGGCGTGAGATCCCGTTCCGTCCGCTCATCCGGTCACCGTATCTCTCAGCTCAGCACCACGGCCGTCAGTTGTGACAGGGGCTCTGACAGTGCGTTCACCGCGTCGGAGAGCGCCTTGACCTGGGCGGGGGTGAGTTTGTCGTAGGTCGTGAACCCGTCGTCCCCCACGCGTTGGGCGTCCAGCAACGCCTGGAGTTCCTCGAAGCGGGTCTGGATGGTGGTGCCCAGGTCGGCGTCCTTGCTGTCCACCAGGTCACGCAGGCCGTCGAACGCGACCTTGGCGCCGTCGACGTTGGCCTGGAAGTCCCAGAGGTCGGTGCGGGACCAGTACTCCTCCTCACCGGTGACCTTGCCGGTGGCGACCTCCTCCAGCAGGCCCCGGGAGCCGTTGGCGATCTGGTCGGCGCTGTAGGTGAGGTCCTGCACGCGGGTGTCGAGGGTGCGGGTGTCGGCGAGCAGGGTGTTCGCGAGCGTTGTGCGCTGGGCGGTGGTGAGGGCCGTGTACCCGGTGGCGCGCTGGGGCCACAGGTCCTTCTCGATGGCGTGCCAGCCGGTCCACTTCTGGCCGGCCTCCAGGTCGGCCTCCCGGGCGTCCATCCTGGGGTCCAGGTCCCCGAAGGACTCGGCGACGGTCTCGATGCGCTCCCAATGGACGCGGGCACGCGGGTACAGCTCCCGGGCGGCGTCGTCCTCGCCGGCGGTGTAGAGCTTGACGAACTCCTGGGTCTTCTCCAGCAGCTGGGCGCTTTGGTCGGTGACATACGCCCGGTAGTTGCGGTTGGCCTGTGCGACCAGCTGCGCGTCGTCGGCGGCGACCGTGACGTCCTGGTCGGAGGGTGTCACCGTGAAGTCCGCGCGGATGCCCGTGCCCTTCATGCCGGGCTTGCACGCGGTGATGTACCCGCCGTCCTTGGCGCTGACCACCAGGTCGCGGGTGAGGCTCGGCCCGATGTTCTCGACCTCACCGATGATCCTGAGTCCGTCGGAGGCCAGCAGGTAGAACTCGGTGACCTTCGAGCCGGTGTTCTTGACCCGGAAGGTCAGGTTGCCGGCCGGTGCCTCCGCGCTGGACAGCGTGCAGGCCTCGGCGCTGGAGTCGACGCTCACCAACCGGGAGTCGTCGGAGGAGGCGTTGTTCGTCGAGCAGCCGGTGAGGATGGCGAGCGGCGCCACGCCCAGCAGCAGGGCGGCGCGGAGGGGCCTGCGGGTCACGGGGGTCATCCCTTCAGTTCGGTCGGAACGGGTGCGGCGATGGGGCGCGCCGTGGGCCGTCGCATCGCGCGGGCGAAGAGGATCGCGGTGGGCACCAGGTACAGCAGCCACGCGGCGGCCTCGAGCTTGGTGGTGGCGGGGGAGAAGTTGAAGACGCCCTTCAGCAGGGTGCCGAGGAACGTGCTCGGGTCGATCGTGTCGGACACGTCGAACGCCAGGTCGTTCAGGCCCGGCAGGAAGCGGGCCTCCTGCAGGTCGTGGACGCCGTAGGCCAGGACGCCCGCGGCCACCACGATCAGGAAGGCCCCGGTCCAGGTGAAGAACTTGGCGAGGTTGATGCGGATCGCACCGCGGTACAGCAGGTAGCCCAGCGCGACGGCGGTGAGGATGCCGAGTCCGGCGCCGAGCAGGGGATCGGTGCTGCCGCCGGTCGTGTCGGTGGCGGCGCGGGTCGCCGCCCAGATGAACAGCGCGGTCTCGAGGCCCTCCCGGCCGACCGCGAGCATCGCCACCAGCACCAGCGACCAGGCGGACGCCTGGGCGGCGATGTCGACCTTGCCGCGCAGCTCGGTGGCCATGCCACGTGCCGCGCCGGCCATCCAGAAGATCATCCAGGTCACGAACGCGACCGCGACGATCGACAGCGAACCGCCGATCAGTTCCTGCGCCTCGAAGGTGAGGCCCCTCGGTCCGTAGGTCAGGATCGCGCCGAAGGCCAGGCTCACCAGCACGGCGACGCCGACTCCCGCCCAGATCCGGATGAGCAGATGGGAGCGCCCGGTCTTCACCAGGTAGGCGACGAGGATGGAGACCACCAGCGCGGCCTCGAGGCCCTCGCGAAGGCCGATGAGATAGTTGCCGAACATCGCTCTCGGGTGGGATGGCGTCTCGCGGGCAGCGGGGGACTGCCGGGCGGGGTGGACGCTACGAGAGCCGATTTAGGAAATCAAGGTTTCCTAAAGACGTTTTGTTCGGCGGACCGAACTCTACCGGCGGATCACGCCGAGTCCAGGCCGGCCGGTGGCCCGGCCGTCGTCCTGCCCACCGGCGTCGGTGGACGCGCCGAGGCGGCCCGGGCGCTACCACGCCAGGCGTCGGGAGCGCCACCTCGACAAAAGTGCAAATCGTTCAGGTGGCATCCCCCCGAAGGGACGGGATGCGGGTCCAGACCCGCGTATTCACCCACATTCCCCGGTGCCGCCGGGGTAGCGTCGCCCCATGGGCCGGCCTGCGGCCCGCCGGCAGTTGGACCTCGACCGCGGAGAAGATGATGTCCCGACCGAACCTCGCGGGCACGCCACAGCGACGGTGGCGCCGCATCGTGATGGGAGCCACCCTCGGCGCCGGTGCGGCGTGCGCGGCCCTGGGGGCGGGCGGTGCCGCGGCCGCCGGCAACTGCTCCGCGGGCACCACGATGAACATCGTGGCGCACCCCGACGACGACCTGCTGTTCCTCAGCCCGGACGTGCTCCGCGATGTGCGCGCGGGGGTGTGCGAGCGCACGGTCTTCCTCACCGCCGGCGACGACGGGCAGAACGACGTGTACTGGAAGGGCCGCGAGGTGGGGATCATGGCCGCCTACGCCAACATGGCGGGCGTGGCCAGCACCTGGTCCACCACCGACGCCGGCGTGGGGCAGGGCGTCACCATCAAGACGCTGGTCGGCAGGCCCCAGGTGTCGCTCATCTTCCTGCGCCTCCCCGACGGCGTGAACGGCGACGGCACGCCGGCATACGGCAACCAGAGCCTGCGCCAGCTCAACCAGGGCACCCTCGCCCAGATCACCTCGATCGACGGTGCGCGCAGCTTCACGTCCGCGTCGCTCACGTCCACGCTCACCGGCCTGATGAGCCGGTTCCGGCCCGGGCTGGTGCGCGGGCAGGATCACGTCGGCGCGGTGGCCGGGGACCACCCGGATCACTTCGCGGCCGCCCAGTTCACCCGCCGGGCGCACGCGGCGTATTCGGCGCCGCACTGGCTCGAGGCGTTCATGGACAACCCGACCCTCGGCTTCCCGGCGAACGTCGGCGGCTCGGACCTGTCGGGCAAGACCGCCGCCTTCAATGCGTACCTGCGGTATGACCGCATGCCCTGCGGCATCTCCGTCAACTGCGCGGGCACCCAGTACGAGGCGTGGCTGGCGCGCCGGTACACCGTGGCGTCCGAGTCCGCGGGCGTGACCGACCTGTCCGCGGGCCGGCCGGCGGCGGCGTCGAGCAGCATCGCCGGGCACGGCCCCGGGCTCGCGGTGGACGCCGACCCCGCCACGTACTGGCAGTCGTCCGCCGCGAACGGGCAGTGGCTGCGCGTCGATCTCGGCGGTCTCCGCATGATCGGCGGGGTGGCGTTCAGGCAGGACGCCGCATACGCCGCGACCTACCGCATCGAGACGTCGCTGGAGGGCATCTTCTGGCTCGCGGCCGACTCCGGGTCGGCCGTCGGCCCCGGCTTGCAGCAGGCCGCCTTCGGCGCCCGGCCGGCGCGGTTCGTCCGCATCGTCGGCGTGAGCCGCGGCACCGCCGCCGGCTTCTCCCTGTCGGATGTCGTGGTCACCGCCCCCGTCGCCGCGACCCGTGTGGCGCCGGTGGCCGGTGCGGGTCCCGACCAGACCGTCGCCCGCGGCGCCGCGGTCACCCTCGACGGGTCGGGCAGCCTCGACCCGGAGGGCCGCACGCTCAGCTACCGGTGGACGCAGGTCGCCGGTCCGGCCGTGCGCCTGTCCAGGGCCACCGCCATGCGACCCACGTTCACGGCCCCCGCCGCCAACGCGGCGCTCGCCTTCCAGCTGGTGGTGAACGACGGCACCACCTCCAGCACGGCCTCCACCGTGAACGTCACCGTGGGCCCCGTGAACCTCGCGCTCAACCGCCCCGCCTCGGCCTCCAGCATCGAGATCCCGGGCATCGGCCTGGCCGCGGCGAACGCCAACGACGGCGTGCTCACCACGCGATGGAGCTCGGGCTACGCCGCCACCGAGTGGTGGCAGGTGGACCTGGGCGCGAACCGCACGTTCGACACCGTCGACGTGACCTGGGAGGACGCGTTCGCATCCGGCTACTCCATCCAGGTCTCGAACAACGGGACGGCGTTCACCACCGTCGCCACCGTCACCGGGGCCCCGGGGCTCATCCGCACCACCGTGCCGGCGGTGACCGGCCGCTACGTGCGGATCCTGTGCACGCAGCGCGGGACGCCATACAGCTACTCCATCCGCGAGGTGTCGGTCAGCAGATCCTGACGGGGCGCGGTGGGGGCCCC
>JADLHW010000165.1 GCA_020848615.1 Thermoleophilia bacterium | reverse complement strand
TCTCGGAAACCGCCAGACCGGCCGCGTCATCGGCGGCACGGTTGATCCGAAGACCCGACGACAGACGCTCCATCGCCTGGTTCATCTGCGTCTGCGTGCCGTTCAGAACGCGGTTGGCGTTCATCGCGGAGACGTTGTTGTAAATGCTCAGACCCATGATTCCTCCTTGAATCCTCGGGCTGAAGAGACCGTATGCGGGTGTTGCAGAGTGCCCCTCCGCATCCGTGCGGTGGGCGCCTCAGCCGGCGGGGATGCTGCCCCCGACCGACACTCTGGGTATCGACCGTACCTCCGAAAAGCTCAACACGCTTTTGGAGGTTTCTCGCGCCGCCCGGAGACGGCGCGCGATGCGCCTACTTCGCCTCGGCTTCCCCGATCATCCCCAGCGCACCGTCGAGGGCCTCGCGGCTGGAACCGGCGGCCTCCACGTTCTGCGCCTGGATCTCCAGGAAGACCTCCTTGCGGAACACCGGAACGTCCCGTGGAGCCTGGATACCAAGACGGACCTTCTCTCCCAGCACCGACAACACCGACACCTCGATGGTGTCGCCGATCATGATGCTCTGATTCGCCTTCCGAGTGAGCACGAGCATTTACCGAGGCCTCCTTGCGCCCAGATCAGGAGTCGCGCGGCTCTTCCGCCGCACGAGCGGTAGTATGTCGAGTCTCTTTCAGATCGAAAATGAACCCACGGGGAGGTTTGATGCTGTACGGACGTCGGCTTGACCAGGCCTTGGAGCACGTGGACGGTTCCCGGTACGCCCTCGTGCACGCGGTCTCCAAGCGCGCCCGGCAGATCACGCTGTGGCTCACCGCGGACCCGGCCGAGCTGCGCGCTGAGGCGGCCCCGCCGCCCGCCGCCGGCGAACTGGTGACCCGCGACCCCGTCGCGCTGTCGGAGGCCGAGATCCTCCAGGGCGAGGTGCGGGTGAAGTGGGATCCGTCGGGCCGCGGCGACGACCTGGGCGAGCAGATCCCGGTCGTGGTCGACCCGCTCGACGAGACGATCCTCCTGGAGTCCCTCGGGGACGACGATGACGACGCCGACCTCGGCGCCGAGGAGGAGGGCGACGTCACACCCGCCCTCGCCCAGGTGCTGGAGGGCGAGGCCGCCGCCGAGGACGAGGAGGAGGACGAGGAGGAAGCGGAGGAGGCCGAGGCGGACGAAGAGGACGAGGAGACCACCGACGACGACCTCTCCGTCGGCGACGACCTCGTGGATGTCTCCCTCGACGAGATGGGCGAGGAGGAGGCCGCGGAGAACGACGAGGACGAGGACATCTGAGGGCCACCCCTCCCTTCGGCTGGTTCGCGGACGGGCCCGGCGGATGCCGGGCCCGTCGTCGTCCGGGACCTATTCCGGCACCAGCGTCTCGCCCCGGTCCGATCGCGCCCGCATCCAGCCCAGCAGCCGCGTGCGCTGCCAGTCGTCGAGCCAGTGCTCCAGGGAGTGGACCAGGCGCTCGCGCGGCTCCCCGGCACCCGCGAGCGCCTGATTCCTGCCGGTGCGCCACGCGATCCACCCCACCAGGCGCGCGGCGTCACCCTCCGTGAGGTGCACGCCGCAGAAGGCCACGAGGTCGCCGAGGGAATCCATGGGCGGCGCATGTTAGTCGAACATGTGTTCGCACGCCACGGGACGGCCGTCCACCTTGCGGGCGTCTCTCCATCGGTATATACCGATGATCGATGCATGAGCCGACGTTTCTGATCCTCTGCTCCCTGGCCCCCGCCCCGCTGCACGGTTACGGGATCATCGGGGCGGTGGAGGAGTTGTCGGGCGGCCGGGTGCGGCTGAGGCCGGGCACGCTGTACACGGCGCTCGACCGCCTGGCCCGGGACGGGACGCTGGCCGTCGATCGCGAGGAGGTCGTGGAGGGCCGCCTGCGCCGCTACTACCGCATCACCGCGGAGGGCCGGAACGCGCTCGCGTCGGAGGCCTCGCGCCTGGAGGCGAACGCCGCGACGGCGCGGCACCGGCTGCGAAGCCGTCCCGCGGGGGGCACGGCATGACGCTGGAGGACCGCTACCGCCGGCTCCTGCGGTTGTTCCCCCGGGCGTGGCGCGACCGCAACGGCGAGGCGCTCCTCGACACCCTCCTGGAGGCGGCCGGCCCCCGCACCCGCCCGGCCACGGGCGACGTCGCAGACCTGGTCCGCTGCGCGGCGGCCGTGCGCCTGCGTTCGGTCACGGGGCCCGGCCTGGCGGCACTCGTGCTCGTGGCGCTGCTGGCGGTCGTCGCGGCGACCTCACCGGGCGCCGCCGCGTCACCCGCCTTCCTCGCGACGGCGCTGGTCGTCACGCTGGTCCCGGGCACGGGGGTGGTGTTCACGATCTCAACCGCCGTCGCCCGTGGGTGGCGGGACGGCTTCACGGCCGCCACCGGCTGCACGATCGCCATCGTCCCGCACGTGCTGGCGGCCGTCCTGGGCCTGTCGGGCGTGATGCAGACCGGCGCCACGGCGTACGAGGTGGTGCGCTGGGCGGGCGTCGCGTACCTGGTGGTGGTGGGCGTGGCGATGATCCGGGAGCGTTCCGGGGTGAGCATCGACCCCGGTGCCGCACCGGTGGGCGGTGCCGGGACGATCATCCGGCGGGCCGTTCTGCTGAACCTCCTCAACCCCAAGCTCACCGTGTTCTTCGTGGCGTTCCTGCCGCAGTTCGTCGACGGCCCCGCCGGGGCCGTCGATCCTCGCCTGGCCGGCCTGGGGGCGGTGTTCATGGTCGTGACGCTCGCCGTGTTCCTCGCGTACGCCGCGGCCGCGGCCGCCGCCCGGGAGCGGCTGCTCGGCACCCCCGCGGTGCGCACGTGGCTCCAGCGCGTGCTCGGCGGGGCGCTGGTCGCATTCGCCGCCCGCCTGGCGGTGACCGACCGCTGAACGGGCTCACTCTCCCGCGAGGTCGGCGAGCACCTCCTGGGCACCGGGCATCACGTCGAGCTCGGTGATCGCCGTCGACGGCACGCGGGGCGTCTCGTGGAGGAGGGTCCCGAGCGTCAGGTGGATGGTCTCGGCGTACGGGAGCGCCTCGAGCCGGACGGGCAGCCGCTCGCCGGGCCAGAGCAGCCGCCAGGCGTGGTTCCCGGCGCAAAGCCCCCCGAACGCGCCATGCGACCACGATGGCGAGCCGGGCGGCAATGGGAAGCAGAACGACTCGAGCCCGCCGTGAGGCGGGCCCGAGGACCTCTCCTGATCGGGGCGTCAGCCCAGCGTGTGGCGGGTGCTGTACTGATCGGAGATCAGCACGACCTGCTTCGCGAGACGTTCCGCGATGTTGAACACGATCGGCGCCCGCAGGTTCACGCTCACCTGCCCGTCGCGCGGGATGGTGAGGATGACCAGCAGCCGCGCGTCCTCGAAGGAGCGCAGCTGGAGCTGGTTCGCCTCGGACTCGGGGATCTCGGGGGCGTAGTCGCCCACGATCGCCCACGGGTCGGTGACGATGAACGCGTGGTACGGCGTCTCGAGCGCCTGGAGCCACATGACGCTGTCGTTCATCGTGCCGTCCGGCTTCATGTGCGGCACCAGGGCGTAGTCGGTGCAGCCGTTGAACCCGGGGATCGGCTCGCAGAAACGGATCGCGTCGGCGCTGGGGACCTCGATCGCGCCGAGGGCCTGCGACGCGACGGCGATCACGTCGGGGCCGTCGGTGGTCAATGCGTGTGTGGTGGTCATGCGCCCTCCTCGAGGTCCTCGTGCCCGCCGTTACTTGAGCAGCTGCAGAACGCTCTGCGGCAGCTGGTTGGCCTGCGCGAGCATGGCCGTCCCGGACTGCTGCAGGATCTGCTGCTTGGTCATGCTGATCATCTCCGCCGCCATGTCGGCATCGCGGATGCGCGACTCGGCCGCCTGGAGGTTCTCGGCAGTCAGCTTCAGACGGTTGATGGTCTGCTCGAGGCGGTTCTGCACCGCACCCATGCTGGCCCGGGCCTGGTTGACCGTGACGATCGCCGCGTCGATCGACGCGATGGCCGCCGATGCGGAGCCCGCCGTGGAGATGGCGATGCCCGACACCCCGAGCTGCGTGGTGTTCATCGTCGCGATCGTGAACGCGATCGACTGGGCGGCGTCCGCCCCCACCTGCAGGGTCACGGCGCTCGCCGCGGTGGCGACCGACCCGGACAGGATCTTGATCCCGTTGAAGTCCGTGTCGCTGGAGACGCGGTTCACCTCGGCGAGCAGCGCCTGCAGCTCGGCGTCCAGGTTGGAGCGCTGCGAGTCGGTGAACGTGCCGTTCGCCGCCTGCACCGCCAGGTCGCGCATGCGCTGGAACATGTCGTTCACGCCGGAGAGCGCGCCGTCGGCGACCTGCACGAGGCTGATGCCGTCCTGGGCGTTCCGGGAGGCGACCTGCATTCCGCGGATCTTCGTCCGCATCTGCTCGCTCACCGCGAGACCGGCCGCGTCGTCGGCCGCCCGGTTGATGCGCAGGCCCGACGAGAGCCGCTCCATCGTCCGGGAGAGGGCGGCAGAGTTCACCGACAGCTGCCGGTGGGCGTTCTGCGCCTCGACGTTGTTGTAGATCCGCAGACTCAACTGAAGTCCTTTCTCGCCTGTCGATCCGTCCGGCCGTCGATTCCTCCGGCCTTCAAGTGGATGCTCAGTCGGGATGGGACTTCCATGTCCACCGAGGTACTGCCCGGCTGTTGCTGGTTCGCGGCGGGCGCCGCTCCCCTGCCGCCGTCCGGTCGGGTCACCCCTCCCGGTTCCCCGGCCGGCCCGTCGGGCCCTCCGGGACGCAGCCTCGGCGCGCCCGCATCCTGCGGGACGTGCTCCGCCTGCGCGGCGGTCGTGCATGTGCTGGTGTGGTCCTGCATTCGGGACCGCCGGACGCCATGCGCGTACGCGCTGAGGTGCCCGATGGCAACCGGGTCATCGGATGCGGTGATCCCGACTTGAGCCTTGTGCGCGGCGATCCGTCGCCTACGGCCCCGTCCGGGGCGCCACACGCGGCATTCGTCGCCGGGATCACGCATCGTCAGGGGGGTTCCGGGTCCGTCTCGCCGCTAGCTGATGAAGTCGACGAGGGACTGCTGCATGACCCGTGCCCCCACTGCCAGGGACCCCTGAAGGACGTACTGCCGCATCTGGAGGTCCATGACGGTCTTGGCGATGTCCGCGTCCTCGATGGAGGACAGCTGGGACTGGCGGGCGATGTCGTCGATGGCGAACCGGTTGGAGGTGAGCTCCAGGCGGTTGACCTTCGTGCCGACCTCCCCGCGGAGGGAGTTGACGTTCGCGATGTGGGTGTCGAGCTGGGCGATGCCCACGTTCGACGCCGTGGTGATGTCACCGGCCTTCAGGGCGTTCCCGATGGTGGTGAGCGTGTTGAAGATGTCGGGAGTCGCCCCGGGCGGGTCGACGAGGCGGTCGGCGGTGACGTTCACGTTCATCACCTGCCCCTGGCCCACCTCGCGGTTCATGGCGTTGGTGTTCACCGGGGCGGTGAGGCCGGGGCCGGCGGCGTCCATGGGCGCGCGGTCGGTCTGGGTGCCGCCGAACAGGTACCGGCCGCCGAAGCTGGCGTTCCCGGTCTCCACGATCTGGTCGCGCAGCGCGAGGATCTCGTCCCCGATGACCTGTCGCTGGCTCACCGACAGGCTGCCGTTGGCGCCCTGAACGGTGAGCTCGTGCGCCCGCTGGACGACGGACTCGAAGTTCCCGAGGGCGTCGTCGGTGGCCGACAGCCAGGACTTGCTGTCCTCGACGTTCCGAGTCCATGCCTGCACCGACTGGACGTCGTCCCGGATGTTGAGGGCGAGCGCCACCCCGACGGGGTCGTCGGACGGGTCGCTGACCCGCTTGCCCGTCGACAGCTGCCGTTGCAGGTCCGCGATTGCGGTCTGGGTTCGCCCGAGATCCGACAGGAAGTTCCGGGCCATCTGCTGCGATCCGATCCGGCTGACCATGTGAGCCCTCCCTGGCTCCGCTGTCTACCTAGCGCCCCACCAGGCCCATGCGGTTCACGATCGTGTCGAGAATCCCGTCGAGCGTGGTGATCATGCGGGCGGCGGCGTTGTAGCTCTGCTGGAAGCGCACCATGTCGGTGACCTCCTCATCCATGCTGACCCCGGACGCGGCGTCGCGGCGCGACGCCGCGACGTCCAGGACGTTCTGCTGGACCTGCGCGAGGCGCTGGGCCTGGTCGGTGTCGGTGCCGAGGCGCGACACCATCGACCCCCAGTACCCGTCGATGGTGCTGGTGGCGGTGCCGACCGGCAGGACCACCATCTTCAGCTGCGCGAGGTCGACGGCGTTGTCCCCGCCGCCGGGCAGCTCACCGGCGGCGTTCGCCGCGGCGATCTTGTCCGTGGAGCCGGCGACCGCCGCGTCGATCGCGATGTCCGCGGCGTTCGCCCCCTGGAAGAAGTTGTTGCCGGTGGTGCCGTCCAGGGCGAAGCCGGTGCCGTGACGGGCGTTGACCTCGGTGATCACGGCGCCCGCGAGGGTGTCGAGGTTCGCGAGGTACCCGGTGGCGCCGCCGATGATCGTGTCGCGCACGTCGATGTAGCCGCGCAGCGCCCCGTCGGTGACGTTCGCGACGGCCGCGCCGACGGTGACCACGCCGGCGCCGCTCACCGCCACGTTGTTCACGGTGTCGGTCGCCCCGTTCACCAGCACCTGCCCGCCGATCGCGAGGGTGATCTTGCCGGTGGTGCCGACGGGGGTGATCGCCGCGTTCGCGGACTTCGCGATCCTGTCGACCAGCAGGTCCCGCTGGTCCATGAGGTCGTTCGGGGTCTGCCCGACGGCCGTGACCTTCGCGATGGCCTGGTTCAGGTCGTTCACCTGGCCGGCGAGCAGGTTCACCTCGTCGGTGGTGGCGGTGATGCGGGTGTTCGCCTCGTCCTGGGAGGCCACCAGCTGGGCGCGGGTGTCCGTGAAGCCCTGGGCGAGCTGGTCGCCGGCGGCCCGCACGGCCTCGCGCACGCTGGGGCTCTCGGGGTTCAGCGACAGCGCCTGCCAGCTGCTCCAGAACTTCCCGAGCAGGCTGGTGAGGCCCGTGTCACCGGGCTCGTCCACCACATCGTTGAGTCGCTGCAGTGCGTCGCTGCGGGCCTGGAACTGCCCCTGCGTGGCGGTCTGCGACCGGAACTGGACGTCCACGAACTGGTCCCGCAGGCGGGCGTAGTCGGCGATCTGCACGCCGGTGCCCAGCTGCCCCGGCCCGACGGCGGTGTCGAGCGCCGGGTTCGAGAACGGGGCGGAGGTCTTCATGTTCACCCGCTGCCGGGTGTACCCCTCCGTGTTGATGTTCGCGAGGTTGTGGTTCGTGGTGTCCAACGCGCGCTGCTGGGCGACGAGCCCGCTGAGCGCGGTGTTCAGTCCGAAGAAGGTCGACGGCATCGTTCGCCTCTCACGCGGCCAGGTTGAGGAGCATCGGACCGGCGGGCGCCGGGTCCGGCACGCGGCCGCCCGGTGCGTACGCCCGGGTGAGGGCGCGCGGGTCGGTCGCCGCGATGCTGCGGATGGACAGGTCGACGAGCTCGAGCTCGGTGCGCACGAGCTGGCTGTTCACGGCGTTCTGGAGCTCCAGCTCCCGGACGAGGCGCTCCACCGAGGCGACGCGCCGTCCCACGGCGGCCCGCTCCCGGTCGTCCAGGCGCTCCCGGATCACCGACCAGCGGGCGGCGACGCACCCGAGCTCGTCGGCGAGCTCCGCGGCGATCACGTTGCGGCGGCTCTCGAGGGCCCCCAGGCGCAGGACGTCCTGCTCCATGTCGGCGGCGGCCTCGCGGATGCGGTCCTGCTCACCGAGGCCGATCGCCTCACGCTGGCGGATGACGCCGGCGACCAGGCGCTCCTGGATCTCGATGAGCTCGTCCAGGCAGCTGGCCAGCTCGGTCACACGCTCACGCATGGTGGTTCCTTCTGGTGTTGAAGCCCCTGTGGGGCGCGGTGGTCGTCGGGGCCTCGGGGGCCGTTCCGGCGGCGGCGCCGAGGTCCTCCTGGAGGCGCCTGCGGCGATCCTCCGCGGCCTGGACCTCGGCGAGGCGCACGTCGCCGGGTTGCGCGGTGCGGCGGATGCGGCCGTCACGGATCCATTCGAGGATCAGCTCGATGTCGGTGCCGGTGGCCTCCGCGGCGGTCTCGATGGTGGCGGACGGGTTGCGGCGCAGCCACGTCCTGGTGTCGTGGAACAGCCGCTCCCGCGCGTTGAGGCAGTCGGCGCACACGCCGCGCGCCAGGAACGCGTACATGCGCCCGCACGCGGTGCAGCTCTCGAATCCGCCGGTCATCACGCGTCCGTCCCGCCGAGCTGCCGGGCGATGATGCCCTGCAGGCCCATGCCGCCGGCGTCGGACAGCGCGTCGCCGAACTTCTCGGTGATGAGCCCGCCGTACCCGGAGCTGCCCCCGGCCAGGTCCGTGCCCTTGAACATCTCGTCGACGAGCATGGACATGAAGATCCCCTCCAGGCCCTTCGCGGCCTCCTGGATCTTGGGGTCCACCGCCGTGCCGGCGGCGGCACCGGTCCCCTGCGCGGGCGCGACGGCCTGCGCCTGCTGGGACTGGCGGAGCGCCTGGATGCCGGGGATCCCGATCACCGGCGCAGACCGTTCGCGATGCCCCACATCTCGTCGGCCGCGGAGACGGCCCTCGAGGAGGCCTCGAAGGCCCGCTGGGTGACGATCATGTTCACCATCTCGGTGGCGATCTGGACGTTGGAGCCCTCGGTGTAGCCGGCGGTCAGCGGGCCGTGGCCCGCGGTCCCCGGGGTGCCGCCCTGCGGGGCGCCGGAGTTCGCGTTCGAGGTGAACAGGTTCCCGCCCACGGGGGTCAGGCCCCGGGGGTTCGTGAACGTGAAGGTCTCGATCTGGCCGATCTGGACGGTCTTGCCGTCGCGCACCCCGGTGACCTTGCCGTCCTGGGCGATGGACACCTCGGTGGTGCCGGCCGCGACCCGGATGCGGGGCTCCAGGAGCTCGCCGGACGGCATCGCCAGCTGCCCTTCGGCGTCGATCTGCAGGTTGCCGGCGCGGGTGAAGGCGGGGGTGCCGTCGGCGCGGGTGACCTTCAGGAAGCCGTCACCCTGGATGGCGATGTCGGTCGCCTTGCCGGTCTCGGTGAGGATGCCCTGGTCCATCTCCTTGGCGATGGCGCCGGGGGCCGCGCCCAGCCCGACGTTCCCGTCGTTGCCGGTGGGGAGCCGGAACGCCTGGTAGGCCAGATCCATCTGGTCCAGGCGGTCGCGCTTGTATCCCACGGTCCCGGCGTTCGCGAGGTTGTTCGCGACCACGTCGAGGCCCTGCTGTTGCGTCAGCATCCCCGACGCCGCGGAGTACAACGCTTCGATCATCGTCGGTCATCCCTTCCGTGCAATCGGCAACGAAAGGGCATGGCCAGCCCGGTGACACGCATGAGGTCGGGCGCCGTCGGTCCGTCGGGCGCCCGGAGCCCCCGCCCATTCGGGGCGGTCCAGCTCCTACCAGCTGCGATGTGGCGTCACTCGGTCTAGACCACACCCACCTTCGAGATGGCCTGGGCCAGGTTCTCGTCCTGTGCCTGTACGGCCTTCTGGTTGGCCTCGAACGAGCGCATCACACGGATGAGCTCCACCATCTCCGAGACCACGTTCACGCTGCTGCCCTCCAGGAACGCCTGCCGCACGGACGCCTTGCCGGTGCCCGTGGCGGTGCCGTTCATGTAGTTGGCCCCCTCCTTCGCGAGGGAGTCCGGCGCGAGGGCGGTGATCCTGAGCTTCCCGGGACTCGTCCCGTTCTGCGTGATCGTCCCGTCCTGCGCGATCCCGACGTCGCCGGTCTGTGCGAGCTTGACCGGGCCCTTCTCACCCAGGACGGCGTAGCCCTCCTTGGTGGTGAGGGTGCCGTCGGACGACAGGCCGAACGACCCGTCGCGGGTGTACCGGACCCCGTCGGGCGTCTGCACGGTGAACCAGCCGTCGCCCACGAGGGCGAGGTCGAGCTGGTTCCCGGTGCTGCGCAGCGCACCCTGGGTGTCGATCACGTCGAGCCGGCCGGGTTGCACGCCGAAGTTGGCGGTTCCGACCTCGGGCTGCCCGGGCATCGCCATGTTGCGCAGGAGCGCGGCCGCGAAGGGCTCGCTGGTGCTGGCGGTGCGCTTGTAGCCGGTGGTCGTCGCGTTGGCGAGGTTGTTCGCCACGACGTCCTGCCGGAGGCTCTCCGCGAGCATGCCTGTGCCTGCGATGTAGATCCCTCTGAGCAAGCCGTTCCCGTCCGTGGTGGGGAGTCCGTTCGTGCCCCCTATCGGCATTCCCGCACCCGGACTTGACGCGGGACGCATCCCCTCGCGTGCACGCGGGCCGCTACAGGGACGGCCGCCGGGCGCCGAGAACATCTGCATGGACGCGGCGTTGACCGTTCAGGCCGCCGTGCGCGCGGCCCTCCAGACGGCCGGTTCCGACCAGCTGGTCATGCGGCCCGTGATGCCGGTGTCGCTGGGCCAGCTGCTGGCCGCCCGCGTGGTGGGCGCCGGCCCCGAGGGGCAGGTGGAGCTGGCGGTGGCCGGGCAGCGCGTGCTCGCCCAGACCCAGGTGCCATTGGAGCCGGGGCAGCAGGTGCGCCTGCAGGTCGCCCAGGCCGACGACGCCCGCATCACGCTGCGCATCGTCCCGGATGACGCCGCCGCCGGGCGCGGGGGCCCGCCGCAGCTGCCCGGGCTGCCGCCCGCGGCGGCACGCGCGCTCATGGCGGCGCTCGCCGAGCTGCCCGCCGGGCTGCGGCCCGACCCGTCCGCGCTGACGTCCCTCGCGGGCCGAGCCGTCGCCGCCGGGGTGCAGACCCCGGCCCAGGCCGATGCCTTCGTCCGGCTCGCCGCCGCCGGGCTGCCCACCACGCCCGCCGCGGTCGCCGGCCTCGCCGAGCTCGCCGAGGGGCCCCGGCTTGGCCGGGCCCTGGTGATGGTCGCCGACGGGCTCCGCGCCCAGGCCCCGGCCCCGGCCGTACCGGGACGGCCCGCGGCTCCCGCACCCCCCGGGCAGCAGGCCACCCCCCCGGGTCAGGCCGTCCCCCAGCCGGGGACGCCGGCCGGCACCGCCGGAGCGCAATCGGCCACCCCGCTTCCGGCGGGCACCCCGGCCGCCGCCCAGGGGCAGCAGCCCGTCCCCGCCCAGGCCGCCGCACCCGCCGCCCACGGGCAGCAGCCCGCCCCGCAGGCCCCCGGTGTGCCGCTCGGCAACGCCGGTGACCGGCCGGCCGGCCCGGCGGCCGCCGCCCAGCAGGCCGCGCCCCAGGCCGCCGTCCCGCAGGGCCAGGCGCCGGCGAACCTGGCGGCCCTCACGGCCCTGGTGGACGACATCGCCCGGCGTGCGGTGGGCGGCGACGCGAAGGGCGTCCGCCGGGCCGTGACGGACCTGGGCCACGGGCAGGAGGCGAGGCTGCGGGCCGGCGAGGCACCCGAGGGGAGCCTGCGGTCCCTGCTGCTGGGCATCGCCGCCGACCCCGACACGCCGCCGGCCACCGCGCGCCTGGCGGAGCGCACCGCGGACGCCCTGGCCGCGCAGTCCCTGGTGCCGCCCAGCGCGACACCCGTCGCCGACCCCGCCACGCACGGCGCCTACCTGCAGATGCCGCTGCCCGGCGGGCAGAGCGCCGAGGTGCGGGTGATGCCCGACCAGGAGGGCGGCGGGACCGGCGGCGAGGGCGGCCGCGGGACGCGCATCGCGTTCCTGCTCACCATGAGCTCGCTGGGCCAGATGGTGGTGGAGGCCAACGTGGGCCCGCACGGCACCGACGCGGTGGTGCGCTCCGCCAGCGAGCCGGTGCGCGACTTCCTGAGCGGCCGCACCGCGGAGCTCGCCGACGCGCTGTCCCGCGCCGGCGGCGAGGAGCGGCCCGCCCGGGTGGGGGTCGACCGGATGCCCGCCGGGGACGGCAACCGCCTGCTCGCGAGCCCCCCGGCGTCCGGCCTGGACCTGTCGGCGTGAGCGGCGGGCGCGCACCCGCCCGGCGCCGCGCGGTGGCGCTGGGCTACGACAACGAGCGGGACCACGCCCCGCGGGTCACCGCGACCGGCGCCGGGTCCGTCGCCGACCGCATCCTGGAGGCCGCCCGGGAGCACGGCGTGCCGATCCGGGAGGACCGGGACCTCGCGGAGGCCCTCGCGCAGCTGGACCTGTGGCAGGCCATCCCGCCGGAGCTGTACGCCGTGATCGCCGAGGTCTTCGCCTGGGCATATCGCGCGAACCGCGAATACGGGCGGGGGTAGTCGTGGCCCCACCCAGGGTGCTGGTCAGCGGGACGGGGGCCGGGGGAGACTCGGCACGTGACCGCGACGCGAATCACGCGCAGGGGGGGCAGCGCCGTCCAGCTGAACGGTGACCTCACGCGCATCCTCGCCTGGTCGGGCGTGCGGGAGGGCGACCTCGCCGTGCTCGCCGGCGCGGGGCTGGACGCCGCCCGGGAGCTGGCGTCCGCCACCGGCCCCGGCCGCCTGGTCGCCGTCGACCCGGACCCCGGGGCGGTCGCGCTGCTGCGCGCGCACCTGCGGGGCGCCGGCCGCCACGCCATGGTCCTGGACGGCGACCCCGGGGCGCTGCCCGTGCTGAGCGCCAGCGTCGCGCTCGCCTGGGTGGAGGCCGCGCGCACGCCTGACCTCGCCGCCGCCCTCGGTGAGGCGATGCGCGTGGCCCGCCCGGGCGGCACCGTGCTGGTGCGCGAGCCCGAGCGGCCCGGCGAGCCGCCCCTGCTGCAGGCCGAGCGAATGGCCGACTGCCTCGCCCACGCCGGACTGGACGACGTCCGCACCCTGGTGGCGCTGGGCCTGTGCGACGGCGCCGGGCCCGACGACGTGAGCGGCCAGGTGGCCGCCACCCTCCAGGACGGGCTGGCGTCGGCGCGCGTCCTGCGCCTCACGATGACCGTCGCCGCCGCGGGGACGGTCCCGCGGAACTGAAACGGGCGGTGCGGCCCCGGGTCGTTGTGTGCAGAATGCGCCGAACCCCCTCGATCAGGAGCACGACGCACATGCGCACCCGCACCATGTTCACGGCCGCCGTGGCGGCCGTCGCGCTCGCCGCGGTCCCGGCGGCCAACGGCGCGACCGCCACCCTCACCATGCACCCCTGGAACGGCGTCACCCCCGGCGGTGACATCGGCGGCGGCACCCAGGGCTACCTGCTCTACGGGCAGGTGTTCCAGCAGGAGTTCCTCGTCGCCGTGACCGACGACCTGGGTGCTCCGGTCGGCAGCTGCCTGGGCGCCGGCGGCCAGGTGCGCGTGCTGAACGCGGCGACCGGCCAGCAGGTGGGCCCCGCCGCGACGTGCGCCATCAGCGACGGGAAGTTCCACATCTTCCCGTCCCCCCACATCACCAGGCCCACGGACGTGGTGGCGGTCGTCGACCCCAGCACGCTGCTGTCCGGCGCCGTGGTCTCCAGCGCACAGAGCAACCAGGCGGCGATCCGCATCGCCCCGAAGTTCCTCAACCGGTCGCCCAGCATCAACCCGGGCACCACCTACCCCATCCGGGGCGAGCTGCAGGGCGGCAGCGTCAAGGGCACCGGCTCGCTCATCCTGTTCAAGAAGCAGGGCTCCAGGCTCATCCGGAAGGCGGCCCGGCCCGTGACCCGGAAGTTCGAGTTCAAGGTGCGCGCCACGGGCCGCTACCGGGTGCAGTACAAGCCCAAGAGCGGCAACGGCTACGTGGCGAGCTACATGGAGCTCACGATCCGCCGCATCTGAATGCCGGGGCGGGGCCGGCGCGCCGCCGGCCCCGCCCGCGTGATCAGCGGATGCGCCGCACCGCGAACTGCATGCGCGGGTGGGCGATCTCCTCCTGGCTCTGCACGAGCTGCAGCTCCCGGCGCCCGGAGTCCAGGGTGCGCCGCAGCAGGTCGAACACGCTGGACACGGTGCGGCCCAGCGCCAGTCCCGCGTCGCCGGTGTCCAGCAGATGCGCGGTGAACAGCGCCGAGGTGACGTCACCGGAGCCGTTGGCCTTCAGCGGCAGGTACGGGGTCTGCACGATCCACGCCCCGTCCCCGTGCACGGCGAGCATCTCGATGGTGTTCTCCGGGCGGTCCGGCCGCAGCACCGAGGTCACCAGCACGGTGCGCGGTCCCATCGCCCGGGCGCGCGCCACGGCGTCCAGGGTGTCCTCCAGCGACTCGGGCCCGGTCCCGGTGAGGAACCCCAGCTCGAACTGGTTGGGGCTGATGAGGTCCGCCTTCGGCACGACCCGCTCGCGCAGCAGCACGGGGATCGCGGGGGCGACGAAGCACCCGGACTTGGCGTTGCCCATCACCGGGTCGCACGCGTAGATCGCGCGCGGGTTGGCGGCCTTCACCCGGGCGACGGCCTCCAGGATCACCTCGCCCACCTGCTCGCCGCCCTGGTAGCCGGACAGCACGGCGTCCACCTCCGCGAAGGCGTCGCGCTCCCCCACACCGGTGATGACGCCGCGCAGGTCCTCGGGCGACATGAGCGGCCCGTGCCAGGTGCCGTACCCGGTGTGGTTCGAGAAGTGCACGGTGTGCACCGGCCACACCTCCACCCCCAGGCGCTGGAGCGGGAACACGGCGGCGGAGTTGCCGACGTGGCCGTACGCGACGCTGGACTGGATCGACAGGATGGTGGTCATGGTCCTCGTGGCCTCGGGTGGAACGGCTCGGCCGGGCATCTTCCCCGATCCCGCCGACGGAGCGCCCGCCGGACGGTCCCGAGACCGGAACTGCGGTGTCCGCTCACGGCCAGACCGGCATGCCGGATGGGGGTACGCTGGACGCGATGACCCTGGACTTCGACGCCTGCTACCGCGCCCTGGCGAGCCGTGACCCGCGCTTCGACGGCCGGTTCGTGACGGGGGTGCTCAGCACCGGCATCTACTGCCGTCCCGTGTGCCCGGCGCGCCTGCCGAAGCCCGAGCACGTGCGGTTCCTGCCGTCCGCCGCCGCGGCGGAGCGCGCGGGGCTGCGCGCGTGCCGGCGGTGCCGTCCGGAGACCGCCCCGCCGCCGTCGGCGTCCGCCGAGCACGGCACGGTCACACGGCGGGCGCTGCGGCTCATCGAGGGGGGCTACCTGGACCTGCACCCGGTCGCGGCGCTCGCCCGTGAACTGCACGTCTCGGAGCGCCAGCTGCGCCGGATCCTGGGCGACCAGCTGGGAGCCGGGCCGGCCGAGCTCGCCCGCACCCGCCGGGCGGGCCTCGCGCGGATGCTCATCGACCAGACCGACCTGCCGATGGCCCGCGTCGCGGCGGAGGCGGGCTACCGCAGCCTGCGGCGGTTCAACGACGAGATCCGCGCCGGGTTCGGCGCGACCCCCACCCAGCTGCGGCGCCGCCACGCCGCGCCGGGCGAGGCGGGCCTGGTGCTGCGGCTGGCCTACCGGCCGCCGCTGGACTGGCCGCACCTGCTGGCGTTCCTGGCCGCCAGGGCCGTGCCCGGCGCGGAGGCCGTGGTGGACGGCGCGTACATGCGCACCGCCCTGCTGGGCGGGCGCCCCGCGACCGTGGCGCTGCGCCCGGATCCCGACCATCCCCGGGCCCTGCTCGCGATCCGCGGCGCGGGCGTGGGGACGGTCGCGGACGCCGCCGCCCGCGCCCGGCGCCTCGCCGACCTGGACGCCGACCCGCTGGCCGTGGAGCTCGTCCTGAGCGGCGACCCCGCCGTGGCCGCCTCGGTGGCGGCGCACCCGGGCCTGCGGGTGCCGGGGGCGTGGGACGGGTTCGAGCTGGCGGTGCGGGCCGTGCTGGGCCAGCAGGTGTCGGTGGCGGCCGCCACCACGGCGGCGGCCCGGCTCGTCGCCCGGCTCGGCGAGCCGCTGCCCGCCCCCGAGGGGCCGCTCACCACCCTGTTCACCACGCCCGAGGCCGTCGCGGACGCGCCCGACGACGCCATGGCGATGCCGGCGGGCCGCCGCCGGGCCGTGCGGGCCCTGGCCGCCGCGGTCGCCGCCGGGGACCTGGACCTGGGGCTCACCGCCGACCCCGACGCCGCCCGCGCGGCCCTGCTGGACATCCCCGGCATCGGGCCCTGGACCGCGGAGTACATCGCCATGCGGGGACTGCGCGACCCGGACGCCTTCCCGGCGGGCGACCTCGTCATCCGGCGGGCGCTGGGCGGCGACGCCCGGGACGCGCGCGCCCGCGCCGCCGCCTGGGCCCCGTGGCGGGCCTACGGCGCCATCCACATCTGGAACACCACCTCCCTGGAGGACCGATGAGCGACATCGCATGGACGGACCTGCACACCGACGCCGGCACCTTCACGGTCGCCGCGTCCGCGCGAGGACTGGTGCTCATCGCCCTGCCGGGCGACGACCGCCGCGACACCCTCGCCCAGCTGCGGGAGGCCGGCACCCCCACCGAGGACCCCGCGGCCGTCGCCGACTACACCTCGGTGCTGGAGGAGTACCTCGCCGGCGACCGCCGTGACCTGGACGTGCCGATCGACTGGTCGCTGGTTCGCGAGGGGTTCCGCCGGGAGGCGCTGGAGGCGCTGCACGGGGTCCCGTACGGCGAGGTGGTGAGCTACGCCGAGCTCGCCGCCCTCGCCGGCCGGCCGCGGGCCGTGCGGGCCGCCGGCACCGCCTGCGCCACCAACCCGATCCCGGTGGTCGTCCCGTGCCACCGCGTGGTGCGCTCCGACGGGATGCTCGGCAACTACGGCGGCGGCGTCCCCCTGAAGGCCCGCCTGCTGCGCCTGGAGGGCGTCGAGGTGGCCGGCGACCCGCCCCGGGTGGCGGCCGCCGTGCGCTGAACCCCGGGCGCGCCGCTACCGTTGGGGCATGGCGCGCGAGGTCACCTTCAGCGACATGGCGCACGACCCCGCGGAGGTCGCCCGCGGGCTGGTGGCCTGGCAGCGCGGCGACGCGGACGAGGCGGTGCGCCAGACCCTCGCCGCGTCGGCCCGCGAGACCCATGGCCGCAGCTACACCCTGTGGGTGTGGGCCGGCGGGAACGGCGACGGGGTGCCGGTGTGGCTGCTGCCGGTCACGGCCGCCCAGGCGGAGGCGTTCGCCCCGCGCGGCCCGGCGGCGGTGCTCGTCCGGTCGATCGGGGCCGCGGTGGTCGCGGGCGCCGAGCCGCAGGGCATCCGCGTCCTGGACTGGGAGGGCTGGACCTGCCTGGAGGTGCCGGGTGCCGACGCCGAGCTCGCCCCGCTCGCCCTCACCGAGCAGCATCCCGACGCCGGCAGGGTGGCGGTGGCCACCCTGCCGGCCGGGATGACGGGGGACGCGCCGGAGGTGGAGCTGCCGTCGGCGCGGCCCGGTCAGGGCACGGGGCTGGTGGAGGTCGCCGCGGCGGTGGACGCCCACCCCCTGGAGGTCGCGATCGCCCTGGCCGCCCGCGGCCAGCCGGTGGAGGGCCCCGGGATCGGCCCGGAGCTGGTGGTGAACCTGCGCAACTGGGGGTTGTCCGGCGAGCCGCAGGAGGAGATCACCGATCCCGGTTACGGCATCGACGACGACCCGTGCCCGCGACGCCGCCACGCCCGGCGGGTGCTGCAGCGGCTGCTGCGGATGGGCAAGGTCGGCACGGGCTACCACACGGCCTTCGACCACATGTACCGCGGGGCCCCCGCCGACCAGCGCCACGACGCGCTCGAGGTGGGCGAGGCGCTGCTGCGCGCGGGGCTGCTGGGCGAGAAGCCCAGCGTCGGGCAGCGGCACGTGTACCTGCGCAGGGAGGCCCTGCCGGAGATCCACGCGCTCATCGACCGGGGGGAGACCGCCGACCCCGGCCTGGCGTCGATGTGGACGGCCCCCGCGCCGGGGACTACCGACCGGGGGTGACGGTCACCACCGGCAGGTCCTGCTCCACGGTCTCCAGCTGCGGCGGGTCACCGCCACCGCGGGCGGTGTAGCCCAGGGCGACGCCCACGAGCATCGCCACGAGCGCCATCAGCACCGCCAGCCCCAGCGTCACCCGCCTGGGGCCGAACGCCGACGGCGGCGCGTGGCGCGGCCGGCCGGGCCGCGGCTTGGGGTACGAGGCCGGGTCGTCGTCCATCCGCGGGATCCCGGGGATGTCCCGGAAGCTCGAGACGGGCGGCAGGTCGTCGTCGCCGGGCGGAGGCCTGCGGGGCGGCTCACCGGTCACCGGAGCGTCTCCGCCGCCGCGCCGTCGCCCGGCGGCACGCAGCACGCGGCGGGCCACGCCGCGCCGGAGGCGCGCATGATCCAGTCGCTCACGGGGTTCCCGCCGGTCGCCAGGCCGAAGGCCAGGTGCGCGTGCAGGCACTTCACGGTGGCGGGGTCCCGCACGCCGCCCACGTTCCGGCCGCCGTGGAGCTCCCCGTGGCGGGCATTCGCCGCCAGCAGGTCGTCGCGCAGGGCGTCCTCGGCCTCCAGGCGCTTGACCCCGCCCGCGGCCTCGAGACGGCTCACGGCCTCGCCCAGGGCGCGGCAGGCCAGCCAGTACCGCGTGGGGAACGGCCGGCCGCGCAGGTCCACGGGGTCGTTCTCCAGCACCGCGGGGCCCCCGTGCGGGCACCGCACCGCGACCCTGTGGCGGGTGAAGGGTTCCCTGCCGAGGAGCGCGGCGATCGCGCGTTCATCAGAATCGTGAGGTGAGCCAGCCCCAGAGGCCGTCATCGTGCCGCTCCGGTGCGGGTGCGGGCGGTTCCAGCTCGGCGCGCTTCAGCACGTACCCCTTCTCCCCGGGCATCAACAGGCCCAGCTGACGGGCGCGGGCCTCCAGCACGTCCGCGCGCTCCAGGGCCTTCAGCTGCGCGGACAGGGCGTCCCGCCGCGCCTCCAGCCGCGTGAGGTCCGCCCGCTCCCGGGCGAGCTCGGAACGCTGGGAGATGTAGCCGTTCACCGGGCCGATGTATCCGATGCAGACCGCGGTGAGCACACCGGCGAGGACGATGGTGCGGGGCGAGCGCGTGGCCGGACTCCGGGGGCGGGGGCCCACCCGCGGGCCCGTTGCCTGACCGATACGGGGTCGGGCCGCCGCCTCCTGCCCGGCCGGTCGTCCCGTGACCCGGGGTCATGCCCGGGCCGCGGGACCGGTGCCTGGCGTCCGCGGCGGTCAGGACGCCCGGAAGGCCCCCGCGCCGGGGTAGCTCGCCGCCGGCCCGAGGCGCTCCTCGATCCGCAGGAGCTGGTTGTACTTGGCGACCCGCTCGCTGCGGGACGGGGCGCCCGTCTTGATCTGGCCGCAGCCGGTGGCGACGGCGAGGTCCGCGATGAACACGTCCTCGGTCTCGCCGGAGCGGTGGGACACCATCGACGCGAAGCCGGCGCGGGCCGCCATGTCCATCGCCGCGAGGGTCTCGGTGAGCGTGCCGATCTGGTTGAGCTTGATGAGGATCGCGTTGCCGGCGTTGCGCTCGATGCCCATCCTCAGGCGCTGCACGTTGGTGACGAACAGGTCGTCGCCCACCAGCTGCACGCGGTCGCCGAGGCGCTGGGTGAGCAGCTGCCAGCCCTCCCAGTCCTCCTCCGCCATGCCGTCCTCGATCGACACGATCGGGAACCGGTCGCACAGCTCCACCCAGTAGTCGGCCATCTGCACCGAGGTGAGCACGCGGCCCTCGCCCTCCAGGTGGTACGCCCCGTCCTTCCACAGCTCCGTGGTGGCGGGGTCGAGGGCCAGGGCGATCTGCTCGCCGGGTTTGTACCCGGTCTTCGCGATGGCCTCCATGATGACCTCGAGGGCCTGGATGTTGCTGTCGAGGTTCGGCGCGAAGCCGCCCTCGTCGCCGACGCCGGTGGCGAGGCCGCGGGCCTTCAGCACCGACTTCAGCGCCTGGTACACCTCGGAGCCCATCCGCAGGGCCTCCGCGAAGTTCCGGGCCCCGACCGGGGCGACCATGAACTCCTGGAGGTCCACGGAGTTGTCGGCGTGCGCGCCGCCGTTGAGGATGTTCATGAGCGGCACGGGCAGGCGGTGCGCGCGGGTGCCGCCCAGGTACCGGTACAGCGGCAGGCCCGCCTCGACGGCCGCGGCCTGCGCGGTGGCGAGGGAGCAGCCGAGGATGGCGTTGGCGCCCAGGCGGCCCTTGTTGGGGGTGCCGTCCAGCTCGATCATCGTGCGGTCCACGACGGCCTGGTCGGTGCCCTCCAGGCCGATCAGCACACCGGCGAGCTCGTCCTCGACGTTCGCGACGGCCTTCAGGACGCCCTTGCCGCCGTAGAGGCCGGGCTCGCCGTCACGCAGCTCGACCGCCTCGAACGCACCGGTGCTCGCCCCGGACGGGACCGCCGCGCGGCCCACCGCGCCGCTCGCGAGCGTGACCTCCACCTCGACCGTGGGCTGCCCACGGGAGTCGAGGATCTGACGGGCGTGGACGGCGGCGATCTGCGACATGGGCCCCCCGGGGCTCGGCGACGGACGCCGATGAGTCTACCGGCGGCCCGTCGCGTGCCGCGGCCGGTCTCAGCCCCGATCGAGCACCGGCGACGACGAATGCAGCAGCACCTCCAGCGGGCCATCCCCGAGCTCGGCCCGCAGGGCGCCCTGTACGAGGGACGCTCCCCATGCCGCGGCGTCATCCCCGGCGTCCGGAGGTGCCACGAACGTGACGCTCAGGGACGGGCCGGCGTTGACCTCGACAGGGTCGTGCGCCACACCGGCCGCCCCGAGGCGGCGGTCGATGGCGTCCTCAATTCCGAAGGGGAGGCCGCCGGGCACCGTCACGGAGAACTCGAGGACCCAGCTCACCGCTCGCCCGTCAGCGGTCCGTGACCGGCGGCGGGGGTGGCGGCGGCGGGATGGTGCCCTGCGCGTAC
>JADLHW010000164.1 GCA_020848615.1 Thermoleophilia bacterium | reverse complement strand
TCGCCAGATACCGGCTCCGCACCGCGATACGCCCCTCACAGCCGGCCTCGCACGGCTGACCGGATTCATCAAGAATCAGCACCTCCACGTCCGCCACGGGCCGGCCGACCGGCACGATCGCGTCGACCGGCGGCGATGATTTGTCGATCATCAACTGACTGATCAGCCCCGTCTCCGTCGAGCTTAGCGCGTGCATCAGCACGCACCCGTCGGCGCAGGCCCGGCGGTAGAGATCCACGTCCGACCCCAGCACCGCCTCGCCCCCGAGGCGCAGCAGCCGCATCCGCGACCACCGGCCCGCGTCGCCCGGTATTCCCGAGGTCCCGGGGGTACCGGGGGTCCGCGCCAGCATCCGGAACACCGACGGAACAAGGTGGCAGATCGTGACGCCCTCTTCATCCAGCCACCTCGCCAGCGACTCCACGCCCTCCCGGCGGATCGAGAACATCGCCAGCGTCGCCCCGCTCAGCAGCGCCCCGAAAAGCGCCGTCGCCGACGCCGCCACGCCTCCCGACGCCAGCATCGACAGACGGTCCTCCCTGCCGATCCTCGCCAGATCGGTGTAGACCCTCGTGTGGTGGACCACATTCCGATGGCTCTGCCACACGCCCTTGGGCCGGCCCGTCGATCCCGACGTGTCCATCAGCCACGCCCCGTCCTCGCAGCCCACCCGGTCCCCGTCCACGCCTGCGCCGCCCGCGTGATGAGGGTCATCCATATTGACCACGGCCGCCCCTCCGCCCATGAGCATCGCCGCCAGTGGCTCATGCTCCGCATCCGTGACCAGCCATCGCGGCCGCGCCTCGGCAATCACCGCCTGATGCCGCGCCGGCGGGTCCGCCGGGTCAAGGCACACGTACATCGCGCCAGCGCGGAGCACCCCCATGATCGCCGCGACCAGCGGCGGGGTGTGGTCCAGAAGAATGGCGACCGGCTCCGACGCCGTCACGCCGCGACCGGCCAGCCGCGCCGCGACAGACCCCGACCGCTCGTCCAGCTCGCCGTACGTCCACCGCTCGGCCGACGTGCGGACCGCCACGCGATCACGCCCCTCCCGCACAACCTGCGCGAATCGGCCCGGCAAGCTCAGGCCCTCGCCGCCCCACGATGACGATGCGGCGTCACGCGGCGCAGCCGCGGCCGAGTCCCGCCCGCCCTCGGCGATGGGTCCGTCACCGCTCATCGATCGTCTCGTTCGTGTACAGCGCCTGCATCCGTGTGTAGAACAATCTGTCGCCCTCGCCGTGCTCGGGCGGGCCGATCCCCGACGCCTTCCACCCGCCGAACGGCAGCCCCACGTCGACGCCCGCCGTCGACGAATTGACCTTCACGATCCCCGCCCGCGCCTCCTCACGGAACCTGGCCTGCAGGTCCTTCCTGCCCGTGAAGATCGCCGCCGCCAGCCCCTGCCGCACCCCGTTGCACAGCCCGATCGCCCGCTCGAAATCGCCCGCCCGCTGCACCACCAGCACCGGCCCCATCATCTCCTCCTGCACCACCACGTCGGCCGGGTCCTCGCAGCACACGATCCGCGGCGGCATGTACGCGCCCATCCTCTCCCACGGCCGATCCGTCAAGACCCGCTCATGCGGCACGATGACCTCGCGCACCGCCGCTCGCTTCTTGGCGCGATCCAGCACGCCCACCAGCCGATCCCGGTGCGCCGCGCTGATCAGCGGCCCGATGTCCGTCGCCTCCTCCAGCGGATCCCCCCACGCCAGCCGCGCCGTCGCCGCCGTCACCTCCGCCACGAACGGCTCATACACCTCCTCGGCCACGATCGCGCGACGGTTCGCCGTGCATCGCTGCCCCGCGAACCCGAACGCCCCCGACGCGATCTGGGCCGCGGCCCGCTCCAGGTCCGCGTCCGACCACACAATCGCCGCATTGTTGCCGCCGAGCTCCGCCTGCAACGGCGCCATCCGCCGGCCGCAGATCTCCTGCATCGCATGGCCGGCCGGCGTCGACCCCGTGAACGTCACCGCGTCGACGCCCCGATGCATCGCCAGTCGCTGCGCCGCCGTGTGATCGCCGCCGATCATCTCCACCACGCCGGCGGACGTCCCCGCCGCCGCCAGCTCATCCATGAGCCGCCGCGCCAACCCGGTCCCCGCGGGCGACGGCTTCCACACCACCGTGTTGCCGTACGCCAGCGCCGCCGCGATCTTGCCCAGGGCGATCGCCAGCGGGTTATTCCACGGCGTGATCACCGCCACCACACCCAGCGGCCGATGCCGCACCCCCGCCGCGCCGACCGGTTCTCCGACCCCGACGGACGCCCCCAGCCGCAGAATGTCACGCACGTTCCGCGCCGCGCGCCCAACCTCCTCACGCCCGTGGCGAATGGGCTTGCCGACCTCCACGGCCATCTGGCGGGCCCAGGACTCCGCCTCATGCTCCAGCCGCTCGCAGAGCCCCCACAGCATCCTCTGGCGCTCCGCCCAGGGGCTGCGCCGCCATGATTTTTGCGCATCAAACGCCCTGCCCACCACCGCGTCGATCTCCGCGGGGCTCGCCTCCTTCACCTCGAACAGCGCCTCGGCCAGGTTTCTCGGCGACCGATGGATCAGACGCTCTCCCGCCCGACCATCCAGTCCCGACAGAATCTCCTCGACCCCCGCGAAACGCACGGAGCGTTCCGCCAACCAGCGCCGCGTCGCCGCCGCGTACAGGGGATCGTGACTGCCGACCGCCTCCGCCGCGATCGTCACGCGCAGGTTCCGCCCCAGGCACTCCATCGCCGCGCTGCGCACGCACGCATGCAGGTGAACCCCCGCGAGGATGACGTGGTCGCAGCCGCTCGCCTCCAGCGCCCTGGCCAACGTCCCATCTTCGAAGGCGTTGTACCCCGCCTTGTGGATCACCGGCTCACCCGGGCGGGGAGCCAACTCCGCGGGCGTCTCATGCCCCGCCGTCCCCGCCACGCACAGCCACCGATCCATCTCCCGCCAGTGACGCAGCCGCCGGTCGCTCGCACGATCGATCGTCGTCCACGCGTGCATCACCGCCACGCGACGGGCCCGACACCCCTCGAGCAGCTCCCCCGCCGCGGCGATCACCGCGTCCGCCGGCGGCTGAAGATCCTCCGCCCTCAGATAGTCCTGCTGCAGGTCGATCAGGATCAGCACGCTGCTCATGCCCGAACCTTCTGCGGACTGCGCCGGCCGACCGCCTCCACGATCCGATCCGCCATCTCCCGCGTCCCGACGACTCGACACCCCGGCTCCGCCAGATCGACCGTGCGCCATCCCTCTTCCCACGCCGCCGCCACGCCCCGCTCGATCTGATCGGCCTCGGACTCCAGACCGAAGCTCTCGCGCAGCAGCATCGCCAACGCGAAAATCTGCCCGGCCGGGTTGGCGCGGTCCAGCCCCGTCAGATCGTGCGCGCAGCCGTGATTCGTCTGGTACACCGCGCCCCGGTCGGCCGCGAAATTGCCCGAGAAACCCACCCCCCGCGACCGCTGCAGCAGCCCCGCCACGTCCGCCAGAACGTCCCCGCACAGATTCGGTGCCACGATCACGTCGAACTGACGCGGATGCTGGATCACCTGGTACACCGCCAGGTCCACGTTCATCGTCGCCACGCGCACGCCGTGCTCACGCGCCGTCGCCGTCGCCACGTCGCGCCACAGCGCGCTGATGGTCGGCACCCCGCCGTCCTTGACCACCACGGTCAGCAGGCCTCGCCGCGCCGCCGCCGCGCGGGCCGCCACCTCCACCAGCCGGCGCACCTCCTGCTCCGTGTAGCCGAACGCATGCTCCGCCGACCGCGCCCCCGGCGACAGGTCCTCGCGCCACGTCCCCTGATAGACCCCCGCCGCGTTGTCCCGCACGATCAGAATGTCCACGTCCGCCGTGTGCCCCCGCCGCAGGCATCCGGCCCCCGCGATCTGGGGCCACGGGCGGATCGGAACAAACTTCCAGGTCAGACCGAACCGCCGGCGAAGCTCGTACACGTACCGACCGCCCCCCGGGCCGCTGAGCACAGCCCCGCCCTCGCCGAAGATTCCGGCGCAAAACTCCGCGATGGGCTCGGACAGATGCTGCCCCTGAGCCAACGCCATCGCCTCGCCGGCCCGACCGTACCAGCGAACACGCCACGGCTCGCCGCTCGGCGGCTCAATCGCCTCGAGCACGCGCAGCGCCGCGGTGCTCACGGCAGGGCCGATCCCCGTCCCCCCGAGCCCGCCCATCAGCGGCGCGCCCGGATCTCGGCGACCGCCGGCCTCCGAG
>JADLHW010000163.1 GCA_020848615.1 Thermoleophilia bacterium | reverse complement strand
GTTCGTGAACGCGGGCCTGGAAGCGCCGTTCATGCAACTCGTCGCTCACCGAGAACCAGTACTTGACCAGGTGGATGCCGGAGCGCACCAGCATGCGCTCGAAGTCCGGGCAGGAGCGCATGAACTCCTCGTACTCGGTCTCCGTGCAGAACCCCATCACCCGTTCCACGCCGGCGCGGTTGTACCAGGAGCGGTCGAACAGCACGATCTCCCCCGCCGCCGGCAGGTGCGCGACGTAGCGCTGGAAGTACCACTGGGTCTTCTCGCGCTCGGTGGGGCTGGGCAGCGCGACGATCCGGAAGATCCGGGGGCTGGTG
Organism: Thermoleophilia bacterium; assembly: GCA_020848615.1. Taxonomy (GTDB): domain Bacteria; phylum Actinomycetota; class Thermoleophilia; order Miltoncostaeales; family Miltoncostaeaceae. The sequence goes on along the minus strand of JADLHW010000163.1, from coordinate 7,545 downwards.
CGCTCGGTGATGCGCTTGATGACCCCGCCTTTCCCGGCGGCGTCGCGGCCCTCGAAGATGACCACCACCTTCAGGCCCCGCTGCTTGACCCACTCCTGCAGCAGCACCAGCTCCACCTGCAGGCGTGCCAGCTCACGCTCGAACACCGCGGCGTCGAGCTTCTTGCGGCGCTGGGACCGCGCGGGCTCGGCGGCCTCGGGTGCCGCGTCGGTCCGGTCGGCCTTCGGGGGCTTGCTCATGTTCACCCGCACGTCGAGGGGGCGGCCGCGCCGGGAACCGGCGGGGGCCGGGAGACCCATCCAAGACGACCCCGGGCACCCGCGCAAACGCCGGGGCGAAGCCGGGAGCAGCATCCCCGGCGGGCGGTGACGAGCGGCCTCCCCGCGCGGCGGCTACCCTCGCCCCATGGATGTGCACGCCGCCGGCCGCACCGTCGCGATCTCGAACCCCCACAAGGTGTTCTTCCCCGAGCGCGGCGAGACCAAGATCGACCTGGTGGGCTACTTCCTGGCGCTCGAGGCACCTGTGATGCGGGCCATCGGCGGGCGGCCGGTCCTGATGGAGCGGTACCCGGACGGCGCCGGCGGCAAGTCGTTCTTCCAGAAGCGCGTCCCGAAGGGCGCGCCGGACTGGCTGCGCACGCTGGTGGTGCAGACCCCGAACGGCACGCCGTCGGAGGCGCTCGTGGCCGAGGACATCGCGCACGTCGCGTGGGCGGTGAACCTGGGGTGCCTCGGGTTCCACGCCTGGCCGGTGGTGGCCGACGACCCCGAGCACGCCGACGAGCTGCGCATCGACCTCGCTCCCCAGCCCGGCGTGACCCTGCCGATGGTGCGGGAGGCGGCCGGCGAGGCCCGGGCGCTGCTGGAGGAGGCGGGCCTGGTGGGGTTCGCCACCACCACCGGCCGGGACGGCCTCCACATCCACTGCCCGCTCACCGGGGGCCACACCTCGATGCAGGTGCGGGCGGGTGCCGTGGCGTTCGCCCGGGAGCTGGAGCGCCGCCGCCCGGACCTGGTGACCGCCCAGTGGTGGAAGGAGGACCGGGGCGAGCGGGTGTTCGTCGACTTCAACCAGAACGCCCCGCACAAGACGATGTTCGCGGCATGGGGCGCCCGGCCCCGGCCCGGCGGGCAGGTGGCCTGCCCGTTCCGCTGGGAGGACCTCCCCGGCATCGACCCGGAGGTGTTCACCATCGCGACGGTGCCCGCCCTGGTGGCGGAGCGCGGCGACCCCTGGGAGGGGATGGACGACCACCGCCGGGGCCTGGACGCGCTGCTGGCGTGGTCGGAGCGGGACCTCGCGGGCGGCCTCATGGACGCCCCGTGGCCGCCGGTGTACCCGAAGATGCCGGGAGAGCCGCCCCGGGTGTCCCGCAGCAGGGCGAAGAAGCCCGGGACCTGATCGGCGGCCCCGCGGGGCGGGCTACCCCGCGGCGTGGGTGTCGGTGAGCCCGGCGGGCGGTGTCACGCGGACGGCGCGGCGCGGCAGGAGCGCCCGCACGGCCGCGTACATGCGCGCGGGAATGCTGCGACGGCGGGTTTCGAGGGCGACGCCGTTGAGCGGGCCGCCGCTGATGCGGATGACGGTCATGCCCTCCGCTTCGCCCGATGCGCGCGCTCTCCTGCCCCCCGAACCGCGCAATCCGCCGCGCGGACGTGCATATTCAGGTGAACCACGAACCGGAGCGGGCATTGGACGACGTCGACTACCTGATCCTCGGAGGCGGCACCGCCGGGTGCATCCTCGCGAACCGCCTCACCGAATCCGGCGCGCACCGCGTGGTGCTGGTGGAGGCCGGCGGGGAGCCGCGCAGCCCGTACATCCACATCCCGGCGGGCTTCGGGAACCTGCTGCGCAGCCCGAAGCACAACTGGGCGTACTGGTCGGAGCCGCACCCCGACACCGACGGCCGTGAGATCCCGATCCCCAGCGGCAAGGGCCTGGGCGGGTCCGGGCTCATCAACGGCATGGTCTACGTGCGGGGGCAGGCCGCCGACTACGACGCCTGGGAGGCCGGCGGCGCCGCGGGATGGGGCTGGAAGGACATCGAGCCCTGGTTCCGGCGCATCGAGGACTACGCGCAGGGCGGCGAGGGACGGGGCCGCGGCGGCCCGTTCCACCTCACCCAGGTGCGGGAGCGCTTCCCGGTGGCCGACGCGTTCCTGCGGGCCGCCCAGGAGGACGGCGGCGCCCTGAACCCCGACTACAACCTGGACCAGCCCGGGTACGGCTACTACCAGGTGAACCAGTACCGGGGACGGCGCTGGAGCCCGTACGAGGGCTGGCTGAAGACCGCGCGGCGCCGCCCGAACCTCACGGTGATGACCCACAGCCACGCGCTGGGCCTCACCTTCGACGGCGACCGCTGCACGGGGGCGCGCGTGCGGCGCGACGGCTTCGACCGCCACATCCGGGTGCGCAGGGAGGTGATCCTGGCGGCGGGGGCGATCCGCTCCCCGCAGCTGCTGGAGCTGTCCGGCATCGGCCGGCCCGACGTGCTGGGGGCGATCGGCGTGCCGGTGCGGCGGGAGCTGCCGGACGTGGGCGAGCACTACACCGACCACTACGCGCTGCGCGTGAACTGGCGCCTGCACGACGTGAAGAGCCTGAACGAGTCCACCCGCGGGTGGCGGCTGGCCGCCGCGGTCGCGCGGTACCTGGTGCGCCGCGACGGGATCCTCACCCTCGGCCCGGCCCTGTGCCACGGGTTCGTGAGCACCGACACGTCGGAGGACCGGCCGGACGTGCAGTTCCTGTTCATGCACGCGAGCTACGAGAACGCCGCCAAACGCGTCCTCGACAAGCTGCCGGGCATGACGGTGGGGATCATCCAGCAGCGGCCCCGGTCCAGGGGGTCGATCCACGCCGCGTCGGCGGACCCCCTGCGGCCGCCCACCATCCAGCCGCGGTTCCTCAGCGACCCCGACGACCGCCGCCGCGTGGTGGCGGCCATCAGGATCGCCCGCCGTCTCGCCGGACGGCCGTCCCTGGCGGGGATGGTGGAGCGGGAGATGAACCCCGGCCCCGCGGCCGACACCGACGACGCCCTGCTCGGCTGGGCGCGGGCCACCGGCCAGACCCTGTACCACCCGTGCGGCACGTGTCGCATGGGGACCGGGGAGGGGTCGGTGGTGGACCTGCGGCTGCGGGTGCACGGCATCGAGGGCCTGCGCGTCGCCGACGCGTCGGTGATGCCGTCCATCACCTCCGGGAACATCCACGGCCCCGTGATCGTGGTGGCCGAGCGCGCCGCGGAGATGATCCTGGCCGACGCCTGACCGGTCCCGGGAGGCCATGTCACGCCCGTCCCGCGCCGGCCGGGGCGGGACGGGGCCCCTCCGCGGGACGCCGGCGCAGCGGCGCCTCCGGCAGCCGCAGCACGATCAGCAGGCCGAGCACCGCCAGGGGCACCGCGACCGTGAGCACCGCGCGGGTGCCGTCGATCACGTCGGCCCGCGCGACGGCCCCGATCCGGGAGGGATCGCCGGTGGCGTCGCGCCCCCCGGAGGCCGCGAACACCGCGCCCAGGGCCGCGGCGCCCATCGCGCCGCCCAGGGCGCGGAAGAACGCCGTGGCCGCGGTCGCCACGCCCAGCTGCCGCTGCTCGACCCCGTTCTGGACGGCGACGATCAGGATCTGGGTGACCATCCCGAAGCCCAGTCCGAACACCGCCAGCCCCGCGCCGGTGGCGAGGCGCGACGGGTTCCCGGCGGCCAGGGCCAGCAGCACCAGCCCGGCGCTCATGAGCGCCAGCCCCGCGACCGGGAAGCGGCGGTACCGGCCGGTGCGCTCCATGACCCGCCCCGACACGGTCGTCGACACCGTGATGCCGGCCATGGCGGGCACCAGCAGCAACCCCGCCTCCGTCGGCGTGGCGCCGGTGGTGACCTGCAGGAACAGCGGCACGAACACGATCACGGCCATCAGGGCGGCCGTCGCCAGGAACATCGCGGCGCTCGCCACGGCCACCGCCCGGGTGGCGAGCATCGCCACCGGCACCACGGGGTCCGGGGCGCGGCGCTCGCGCACCACCAGGGCCGCCCCCAGCACGACGGTCGCGGCGACGAGGCCGGCGGTCTGCGCAGATCCCCACGGCCAGGCGTCCCCGCCCAGGATGCACGCGAGCATCACCGTGCAGGTCGCGCCGGCGAGCAGCACGGCGCCGCCGATGTCCAGGGGCCCGGCGCGGCGGTCGTCCCGCGGCGGGTCGGGCAGCAGGATGCCCAGCCCGGCGAAGGCGACCAGGCCCACCGGCAGGTTCACGTAGAAGACCCACCGCCAGCTGGTGTGCTCCACCAGGAGGCCGCCGAGCAGGGGGCCCACGATCGTCGCCACCGCGAAGGCGGCCGCGATGTAGCCCTGGTACCTGCCCCGCTCCCGGGGTGCCACCAGGTCCCCCACCGATGCCATGGCGAGGGTCATGAGCCCGCCCGCGGCGATGCCCTGCAGCCCCCGGAACACGATGAGCCCGGTGATGTCCTGCGCGAGCCCGCACAGGGCCGACGCGGCCACGAACGCGGCCAGGGCGGCCATCAGCAGGCGCCGCCGTCCGTGGCGGTCGCCGAGCTTGCCCCACAGGGGCGTGGCCGCGGCGGCCGCGACCACGTACGCGGTCACGACCCAGGAGACGTCGCTGAGCGCGCCGAGCCGGCCCGCGATGGTGGGCAGCGCGGCGGCGAGGATCGTCTGGTCGAGCACCGCCGGGAGCATCGCGAGGACGATCGCGCCGAACGGCAGCAGCACGGCCCGCCCGCCGGTCGCGGGATGCGCGGTCATGAGCTCGCCTCCTCACCGATCCTGGGCCCCACCACGATCGTCTCGGGATACGGCCCGGACGCCTCCGGCGGCGGCGCGACCCCGGTGATCTCCGCGTCCAGCCGGTCGAAGTACCGCTCGAAGCCGCCGGGCGTGCAGATCAGCAGGTACCGCGCCGGCGCGCCGCTGCGGTTGGCGAGCGTGTGGGGCGTCCCCCCGGGAGCGAACGCCGCCTCCCCGGGACCGGCGGTCACCAGCGCGTCCCCGAGCCGGAACGTGAGCTCGCCCTCCAGCACGTAGAACATCTCGTCGAACGCGTGGTGGTGCAGCGGCGGCCCCGCGAAGCTCGCGGGGACCGTGTTGCGGATGACCCCCAGCCGCCCCTCGCTCTGCTCGCTGCGGACCAGCACCTCGAATCGCGTCGTCATCTCCCCATCCCCCAATGCGTTGGTGTGACAGTAATATTGGTGTCACATCAAGTTTGTGGTGTCAAGGGTGATGTGGCAGCATCGGCGCATGGCCCGCCCACCGTCCCCGCCCGCCGTCCCGCAGGCGGGCCTCCGTGAGCTGAAGAAGGAGCGCACCAGGCGGCACATCGCCGAGACCGCCCGGGCGCTGTTCTCCGAGCGCGGCTTCGAGAACGTGACCGTCGCCGAGATCGCCGCGGCCGCCGAGGTCGCGCAGACCACCGTGTTCAACTACTTCCCGACCAAGGAAGACCTGGTGTTCTGGCGGTTCGCGGCGTTCGAGGAGCAGTTGCTGGCGGCCGTGCGGAGCCGGGCGCCCGGCACGTCGGTCCTGGACGCGTTCGGCGCGTTCCTGCTCGCCCAGCAGGGCCTGCTGGGCCGTGCGGACGCCGACGCCCGGGCCCAGCTCACGGACATCGCGCGGATGATCGACGGGAGTCCCGCCCTGCGGGCCCGCGAGCAGCAGATCCTGAGCGGCTACACCGACGCCCTGGCCCGCCTGCTCGCCGAGGAGGCCGGCGCCGACGACGACGACATCCGGCCCTGGGTCGCCGCCAACGCCGTCATCGGGCTGCACCGCACGCTCATCGGGTTCACCAGGCGTCGCGTGCTGCGCGGGCGCGCCCTCACGCGCCTGCCCGCGGATGTTCGCCGGCAACTGGAGCAGGCCCTCGCCGTGCTGGACGGCGGTCTGGGCGCCTACACGCGCCGCGGGTAGCGGCGACGGGCGCGGCCGGCCGGCCGGCCGGGACCGGCTGTTCACATGCGGGCGGTCAGCCGGTGGTGCGCCGGGCCGCGCGGCGCCGCAGCAGCTCCTCGTCCACCCGGTACTTGAAGACCCTGCGGCCGTCGAGCACGCCCGCGGGGATCCGCTCGCGCCAGCGCGCCTCGAGCTCCGGGTCGCCGTCGATGTACACCCACCGCACCGCAATCCCCAGCTCGGGCGCCAGGCGGTCGAGCACCGATCGGGCGTCGTCGCACAGACAGCAGCCGGTGGCGGTGTACACGGTGAGCTCGGGGGCGGGCATGCCGGTGAGGGTACCGGCCCGGGTGTCCGCCGCGCCGCCGCGCGTGCGGCTACCCTGGCCCCCTGCGTACCCTCCGCCTCACGATCCCCGTCCTGTCCGCGGCGGCCCTGACGTCCGCCGGAAGCGCGGCGGCGTTCAGCCCCGTCCCGATGCATATCGCCGTCGGCGACGACGCGGTGTGGGTCGCCGGCCCGGGCGATGCCCTCACCCGCGTGGACACCGCCACGGGCACGGTCGCCGCCCGCGGGAGCACCCGGGGCGGCGTGACCGCGCTCGCCGCGGACGACGCCGACCTGTGGGTGCTCGCCACCGGACGGATCGCCCGCTACGACCGGCGCACCCTGGCGCCGCGCGGGGCGTGGCGCGTGCCCCGCTCCCTGCGCGGCCTGGCGGTCACCGGCGGCGGGGTGTGGAGCGTGGCCGGCGGGTCCGGGCGGGTCGTGCGGATCGTGCCCGGCGGCATCCGGGAGGTCCCGGCCCGCCAGACCGGCATCGCGATGCTCGCCGGAGGCGGCGGCCGCATGTACGCGCTGGCCGTGCGCCGCCGCGACGGGCGCACCCGCTGCTTCCTCAAGCGGCTGGACGAGGCCACCGCGCGGGTCGTGGACGGGGCGCCCATCGGCTGCACCCCCACGCGGATCGTCGCCGACGGCCGCTGGGTGTGGGTCCTGTACGGCGGTGGGCGCACGCTGGTGCGGCGGGACGGGCGGACGGCCCGCGGGGCGGACCACCCCATCCGGGCGATCCCCTTCCCCATCGACGCGGCCACGGCGGGCGGGTCGCTGCTGGTGATGGGCGACTACGGCGCCGGGCTGCGGCGCGTGGACCGCACGCGGGCCGTCCCGGTGGGTCCCGTGATCCGGCTCACCTCGCAGCCCTCGGCCCTCGCCGGCGGGCCGGCGGGCGCGTGGGCGGCGAGCGCGGCCGGCGGCGGCGTGCTCATGCAGCTGGCCGACGGCGCCGCGCAGCCCGCGCGCACGATCCGCCTCGGCTGAACCGCCGCGCGATCAGAGCGCGGCGCCGGCCTCCACCACCTGGGTCAGCACGGACGCACCCTTCAGATCCCGCTCCCGTCCCGTGGCCACCGCGGCGCGCACCGCCTCGGGTGAGGTGACGGCCGCGTCGTGGACGATCACCACGGAATGGTCGCCGGGACGCAGGAAGTTGCGTTCCCCGAAGTCCGTGTAGCGGGTGGCGCCGATGCCGATGAGCGCGGTCTGCGGGCAGCCGGCCTCGGTGAGGTACCGGCCCACGGGCTCCAGCGGCGTGTCGTCCGAGCCGTGCTGGTTGTG
>JADLHW010000162.1 GCA_020848615.1 Thermoleophilia bacterium | reverse complement strand
TTCATCCCGAAGCTCAGGTTCTCCCGGATCGACTTCGGGAACGGGTTCGGCTTCTGGAACACCATGCCGATGCGACGGCGGAGGTCCACGGGGTCGACGTCCGGGGCGTACATGTCCTCACCGTGGAAGGTGATGGTGCCGCCCACCTCCGCGCCCGGGATGAGGTCGTTCATGCGGTTGAGGCACCGCAGGAACGTCGACTTCCCGCAGCCGGACGGCCCGATGAGGGCGGTGATCCGGTTCCTGTGGATCGAGAGGTCGACCCCGGTGAGGGCGAGGAAGGCGCCGTAGCGGACGTCCACGTCACGGGCCTCGAAGACGACGGTCCGGTCGCCCGTGCGGGGGACGTCGGCCTGATGGGCGATGTCGATCTCGGGTATCCGGTTCCCCGATGTCCGGGTGAGCGCCGCGAGCTCGGCGTCGAGGTCGTCGGTCACGTCGAAGTCTCCCATGGAGTCCCTACCAGCGTCGTGTGAAGCGGTTTCTGAGCCAGATCGCGACGAGGTTCATCACGACCAGGGTCACGAGCAGCACGATGATCCCGGCGGCGGCCTTCGGGCCCCAGACCCCCTGCTGGGGCTGGTCGACCCACGTGTAGATCTGCAGGGGCATCGCGTACAGGGGCTCGTCGGCGGCGTTCAGCGGGTTCAGGCTCGGCAAGGCCGTCCCGAACGCCACCCCTCCGACGACGACCAGCGGGGCGGTCTCGCCGATGGCGCGGGACATCGCGAGGATCGTGCCGGTGAGCATGCCGGGCAGGGCGGCGGGCAGCACCTGGCGGCGCACCGCCTGCCAGCGAGTCGCGCCGAGCGCCATCGCGCCCTGCTCGATGGACCGCGGCACCGCCCGGATCGCCTCCCGGCTGGCGATGATGATGATCGGCAGGACGAGCACCGCGAGGGTGAGCCCCCCGGCGAGCAGCGACTTGCTGATCCCCATGATCTGCACGAACAGGGCGAGCCCGAGCAGCCCGTAGATGATGGACGGCACCGCCGCGAGGTTCGAGAGGTTGATCTCCACGAACGTGGTGAGCGGCGGCCCGATGCGCGCCCACAGCGCCGAGAACGCCACGCCGAGGCGGGCGACGAGCAGCCGGATCCCGCCGATCGTGCCGGCCGCCCGGCGGTCCGCGAGGGCGCGCCGCCTGCGACGGGAGATGACCCGCAGCTCGTCTCGGGACAGGGGCGCGAACTTCTCCAGGTACGTGGCGGCCGCGAACCCCAGGGGCACGGCCACCGCGATCGTGATCATCATGAGGACCACGGAGCCCTTCAGGGCATTCAGGAAACCCGCCCGGCTCGCACGCGACGAGGTCCTGCTGGTGAGGAAGTCCCAGGTGAGCGCGGAGGCGCCCTTGGTGACCACCGACACCAGGAGCCACGCGAGGGCCGCGAGGGCGATGAGGAGGGCGCCGAGCACGGCGGCATGGAACACCGCGTCCCCGGGACGCGCCCGCCGCCGCGCCAGGGGGCGGGGGGCGGGGATCTCGGCGGTGACCGGTGCGGATGTGGTCGCCATCAGAGGTACACCGTCCGGAACCGGCGGACCAGCGCAACCGCGGCGATGTTGATGAGCATGGTCACGGCGAAGAGCACCAGGCCGATCGCGAAGATCGACTCGTAGAGCTCGGTGCCGCGCGTCGCCTCGCCCTTGGAGACGGCCACGATCACCGCGGTGATCGTCTGCATCGGCTCGGTGGGATCGGCGGTGAAGTTCGGCTGGGTGCCGGCCGCGAGGGTCACGGCCATCGTCTCGCCGATCGCCCGGGACAGGGCCAGCACGATGGACGCCATCACGCCGGACAGGGCGGCGGGGAACACGATGCGGGTGGCGACCACGCGCCTGGTCGCGCCCAGGCCGTACGCGCCCTCGCGCATCGCGGCGGGCACCGCCCGGAACGCGTCTTCCGACAGGGAGGCGATGAGCGGGACGATGAGCAGCCCCACGACGATCCCGGCCGACAGGGCGTTGTAGAGCTGGTCGCGGCCGAGGATCCCGATGTCCTGCAGCGCCGGGGTGACGGACTCCAGGGCGAAGAAGCCGAGGACGATGGTGGGCATCCCGGCGAGCAGCTCGAGGATCGGCTTCACGATGCGCCGGGTGCGCTCGCCGGCGTACTCCGACAGGTAGATCGCGGACCCGATGCCGATCGGCACCGCCACGATCGCCGCGAGCACCGCGATCGTCACGGACGCCGACAGCAGGGGCAGGACGCCGTAGACACGGTCGACCGGGAACCACTCGGTGCCGGTGAAGAAGTCCCACGGCGACACCGAGCCCCAGAAGCCGGCGCCCTCCTCGACGAGGGTGAACACGATCCCCACCGCCACCAGCACGGAGACCGTGGCGGCCGCGGCGAGCAGGAGCACCACGCCCTGCTCGGCGGGCCGGAACCGGCGGGCCCGCAGGCCCGCCGGCGGCAGCGGCTCCGTCGTCACCTCGCGGCGGCCGTCGTGGACGCGTCGAGCTTGCGGAGGTCCTCGTCGATCGCGTCCTGCGGCGCGGGCACGAACTGCAGCTCCTGCGCCAGGGAGGTGGCGTTCTCGATGTAGAACCGCACGAACGCGGCGATCTCGGGACGCGCCAGGGACGCCTTGCTCACGTAGATGTAGAGCGGCCGGGACAGCGGGTAGCTGCCGTCGGTGATCGTCTCCGCGGACGGCGCGACGCCGTCGACGGAGATCGCGTCGAGGCTGTCGGCGTTCTCCTCGTAGTACGTGTACCCGAAATACCCGAGGCCCTGCCCGGACCCCGTGACCGCCCGCACCGTGACGTTGTCGTCCGCGGACGCCGAGTAGTCCTGGCGGGGGGACCGGACCTCGCCGTCGGCGTCCTCGCCCAGAACCTCCTCGTTGAAGAAGTCGTAGGTGCCGGACTGGGAGTCGGGGCCGGCGAGCGTCAGCTTCGCGCTCGGGAACCCGCCGCCGGGGATCTGGCTCCAGTCGCCGATCTTCGATCCCCTGATCCAGATCGCCTCGAGCTGGTCCGTGGTGAGGTTCAGCTCGTCGCCGACCGCGCCGCCCTTCTTGGTGACGATGGTGATGCCGTCGGAGGCGACCCGCAGCTCCTCGTACTCCACGCCTCCGTCGGCGCAGGCCGCCCTCTCCTCGTCGTTGATCGTCCGCGACGCGTCGGAGATGTCGGTCTCGCCCCTGCAGAAGATCTCGAACCCGCCGCCGGTCCCGGACGTGCCGACCGTGATGTCGACGTCCGGGTTGTCCTCGTTGAAGGTCTCCGCGGCGGCGGAGGTGAGGGGGCCGACCGTCGACGACCCGTCGATCGCGATCCGCCCGGACAGGTCGCCGCCGGATCCGGCGGTGTCGTCGTCATCGCCGCAGCCGGCGGCGACGGTGCCGAGGGTGAGTGTCGTCGCGACGAGCGCGAGCGCGATGCTGCGACGGCGAGGAGGTGCGGCCATTCGGTGGGATCTCCTTGTGGGAACGCCGGGCGCGAGGGGTCGCACCGTGTCGTCCGGGACGGTAGATCGCGCCGCCCGGCGAGCGGGTGACCAGGCCGTGGCGCTCCTGTGAACCACCTGTGAACGGTGCGGCCCGCTCACCCCCTCCGCGCGGAGGGCCGAAGGGGGCGGGCCCCGCGATAGCCTTCCCCTGTTCCCGGGGCGCGGCGCCCACGCCCGCCCCGGTCTTCGCCCCCTCCGTGAGGAGCCAGATCGTGATCGAGGTGGATGTCGCCGTCCTCGGCGGCGGGCCCGGCGGCTATCCGGCCGCCATCCGCGCGGCCCAGCTGGGCCTGTCCGTGGCCGTCATCGAGCAGGGCCGCCTGGGTGGCACCTGCCTGAACGTGGGCTGCATCCCCACGAAGGCGTGGGTGCAGAGCGCCCACGCGCTGAAGGACGCCCACACCGCGTTCGCCCAGCTGGGCATCACCGTGCGGGACGCCGCCCTGGACTTCGCCCAGGTGCAGGCGAACAAGCAGTCCATCGTGGAGCGCTCGGTGGGCGGCGTCACGGGCCTGCTGAAGGCGAACGGCATCACGGTGGTCGAGGGTCGCGGCCGCTTCACCGACGCGAACACCATCGCCGTGGACGGCGGCGAGACCGTCCGGTTCGCCAGCGCCGTCATCGCGACGGGGTCCCGACCGGCCCGCCCGCCGGTGGAGGGCATCGACGGCCCGCGGTGCGTGGACAGCACCGGCCTCCTGGCCGTCGATGCCGTCCCCGGGCGCCTCGTCGTGCTGGGCGGCGGCGTGATCGGCGTGGAGTTCGCGTCCATCTTCAACCACTTCGGGTCGGAGGTGACGATCGTCGAGATGCTCGACCACCTGGTCCCCGCCGAGGACGCCGACGCGGTGAAGGAGCTGGAGCGCGCCTTCAAGAAGCAGGGCATCGCCATGCACCTCGGCGCCCGCGCCACCCACGTGGAGGACGGCGCGGACGGCGTGACACTGCACTTCACCGACGCGAACGGCGCCGACCTGCAGGTACAGGGCGACCTGGTGCTCGTGGCCACGGGGCGCCGCGCGAACGTCGAGGACCTGGGCCTGGAGGCCGCCGGCGTCACCGCCGAGCCGCAGCGCATCCCCACCGACGCGGCGCGGCGCACGAACGTGGGCCACATCTTCGCCGTCGGCGACGTCGCCGGGTACTGGCAGCTGGCGCACACCGCGTTCCGCGAGGGCGAGGTCGCGGCGGAGAACATCGCGGGCCACCCCGCGGAGGTGACCGGCGCCGTCCCGCGGTGCATCTACACCGACCCCGAGGTGGCCGCCGTGGGGCTCACCGAGGCGCAGGCGGTCGAGCGGTTCGGCGCGGAGAACGTGCGGGTGGGGCGGTTCCCGTTCTCCGCCGTCGCCCGTGCGGCGATGTTCGCCGACCGCACCGGCTTCGTGAAGACCATCCACGAGACCTCGCTCGACGAGCTGGTGGGCGTGGTCGTGGTGGGCATCAACGCCACCGAGATCGTGAACGCCGGGGTCATCGCCCTCGACTCGGAGGCCCGGGTCGACACCGTGGGCGACTCCATCGCCGCGCACCCGACCCTCGCGGAGGCCTTCAAGGAGGCCGCGCTCATGGGCCTCGGGCGCCCGCTGCACATGCCGCCGCCGAAGAAGCCGGCGCCCGCCGCGTCCTAGGGCGACGCCGTGACCAGTGCTGGCCGCGGGTCCACCCCGACCCCGGCCAGCACCAGGATCACCGCCACCAGGCCGATCAGCACGGGCTGGTGGACGAGGTAGATCGGCAGGGCGTGGCGGCCCGGCCAGGTGATCCGCTCCACCCGCCGCGGCGTCCGGCCGTCCAGCAGCCGAGCCAGGAGCGGCCCGCGTTCGCCCCGCGGGTACAGCAGCAGGCCGGCGGCCAGGCCCAGCATCGCCAGGCCGAGCCACGGCAGCAGGGGGTAGTAGTCGGTGCCGCTGCCCTCCGGGAACCGCCAGCCCAGCGGCAGCAGCAGGGGGTTCCCGTCGTAGGTGTCCTCGAGCGCCTTCCCGGCGGCGATCACCGCGATCGCGGCCACGGCGTTCACCCACGGGCCCAGCCGCACCAGCAGGGGCAGCAGCAGCATGGTGGTGCCGATGCAGTGGAGGATCCCGAACCGGACGTAGTCCTCCCCGCCCAGGGCGGCGTAGGTGACCGCGGTGACCAGCAGCGCGGCGCCCAGCACCTGTCCGGCGCGGCGCGCGTGGTGCCGCCAGAGGGCGGCGCCGCCCAGTCCGCGCTCACGCTTGCGCCGGCTCGCGACGGCGTGGCTGAGGCCGACGAGGAACATGAACGAGGACCCGGTCGCGACCTGCAGGGCACGCCAGCCCCCCGTCAACGGGTCGATGTCGGCGCCCGCCGCGAGCCACCACACGTCGTACCCCGCGTGGTAGGTCACCATCATGAGGATCGCCGCGGTGCGGGCCGCGTCGATCTCCCACAGGCGGCTCACACGGAGTCCTCGAACAGCCGCCGCACCGCGTCCACGACCTCCGGGTGGGCGGCGACGACCCCGGCGGGCCGCGGCGGTTCGGCGTCGAGGACCTGCACGGCACCGCCCGCCTCGGTGATCAGCAGGGCACCCGCCGCCCAGTCCCAGCGCTCCAGCCCGCGCTCGAAGAACGCGTCCAGCCGCCCGGCGGCGGTCCACGCCAGGTCGAGGGAGGCGGCCCCGAACCGCCGGATGTCGCGCACCAGCGGCATCACGCGGGTGAGCACCTCCGACTGGCGTCCGCGCTCGGCCGCCGAGTAGTTGAAGCCGGTGCCCACCAGCGCCTCGGCCATCGACGCGGGCCGGTTCACGCGCATGGGGCGGTCCTCCAGCCACGCGCCGAGGCCGCGGCCCGCCGCGAACGACTCCCCGGCGCAGGGGTCGAGCACCACCGCCGCGAGGCCCCCGTCGGGGCCCACCGCCGCGATGCTCACCGCCCAGTGCGGGATGCCCCAGAGGTAGTTCGTGGTGCCGTCCAGCGGGTCCACGATCCACCGCACGCCGGAGGTGCCCTCCGCGCTGCCGCCCTCCTCGGCCAGCAGCGCGTCGTCGGGACGCGCGGCGGCGAGCACCCGCCGGATCGCGGCCTCCGCCGCGCGGTCGGCATCGCTCACCAGGTCCGTGCTGCTGCTCTTGGACGCCACCCCGCTCGCGGGCCCGCCGAACCGGGGCAGCAGTTCGGCCGCGGCCGCATCCGCGGCGCGGCGCGCGATCTCCAGCAGTTCCTCGGGCAGGGTCGGCACGGGGGGGTCCCTCCGGTGGCGCGTCTCGAGCGGGGGCATCCTGACAGGATCCGCGGCATGAACCGCCCACGCGTCGTCATGGTCAACGGGTGGCGGTGCCCGCCGGGGTGCTGGGGCGGGCTGGACGACGCGGTGCGCGCCGCGGGCTTCGCCGCCGAGATCGCGGACCCGCCGGAGGAGGTCCTGCGCGGAGGGCCGCGGGACATCGCCGCGTGGCTCGCCGTCACGGCCACCGGTCCGGTGCACGGCGTGGTGGGCTACTCCCTGGGCGCGCAGGTCGCCCCGCTGCTCGCCCGGGCGATGCACCCCGCGCCGCAGCGCGTGGTGATGCTCGCACCGCCGGTCGCGCCGCTCGCGCCGCGCACGTGGCTGCCGCGCGACGCCCGGCAGCTGGCCGGTGTGCCCGGCCTGGGCGGCGCCCTGTTCCTGGCGGCGCTCGCCGCCGTCGCGCGGCGGCCGGCACGGCTGGAGGGCGCCTACCGGCGGGCCGCGGGGACCCCGGACGCCGTCGACCGCGAGCCGCTCGCGGGGTTCGTGGCGGCGACCACCCGCACCATCACCACCTCGTCGCTGCGGGTCGCGGCGGCGTCGCTGGCCGCCACGCTGCGGCTCGACCTGCGGCCCTGCGCCCCCACCGTCCCCGGCGCGGTGCTGGTGTGCTGCGGCGAGCACGACCCCCTCGCGCCGCCGGCGGCCGGCCGGGACTTCGCCGCGGCGGTCCCGGACGGCCGGTGCGCGGAGGTCCCCGGGGCGGGTCACTTCCCGCACCTGGAGGACCCGGCCGGGGTCGCGGCCCTGGTGGTGGGCCACCTGCGCGGCTGAGGCCGTCCGGCGTCCGCTACCCTGCGGGGGATGCGCGACCCGGCCAGCCCGGCGCCGGTCCCCGGAGCCCTCGACCTCGTCGCCCCGCGCGGCTACTGCGCGGGCGTGGACCGCGCCATCGAGACCGTCGAGCGGGCCCTCGACGAGCTCGGCCCGCCCGTGTACGTGCGGGGGGAGATCGTCCACAACCGGCACGTCGTGGACACCCTCGCCGAGCGCGGCGCGGTGTTCGTGCCCACCGAGCTCGAGGTGCCGGAGGGCGCGACCATCATCCTCTCCGCGCACGGAGTGGCGCCGGAGGTCTACGAGAACTGCCGGTCCCGCAGCCTGCGGGTCATCGACGCCACGTGCCCGCTGGTGAGCAAGGTCCACGCCGAGGTGCGCCGCTTCGCCTCCCGGGGCGCGACGGTGCTGCTGGTGGGCCACGCCGACCACGACGAGGTGATCGGCACCCGTGGGGAGGCCGCCGATCGCGTGGTGGTGGTGGAGGACGCCGACCAGGCCCGCACCGTGGAGGTGCCGGACCCGCTGCGCGTCGCCCTCACCACCCAGACGACCCTGTCGCTCGACGACACCGCCGAGATCGTCCGGATCCTCGGCGAGCGGTTCCCGGCCCTTCAGCTGCCGCCCAAGAGCGACATCTGCTACGCCACGCAGAACCGGCAGGACGCCGTGAAGTCCGCGGTGGGCGAGGGCGCGGACCTGGTGCTGGTGGTTGGGTCGCAGAACTCCTCGAACTCCAACCGCATGGTGGAGGTGGGCCAGGCGAGCGGCGCGGAGGCGCATCTCATCGAGAACGCGTCCGCCGTGGACCCCGCATGGCTGGCCGGCAAGCGCCGCGTCGCACTCACGGCCGGGGCGTCCGCACCCGAGGTGCTGGTGCGGGAGGTCGCGGAGATGCTGGAGCGCCTGGGGTTCGGCCGCACCGGCGCCGAGCTGCCGAGCGCCGAGGGCGTGGTCTTCGCACTGCCCCGCGAGGTCCGCGCCGCCCGCTGACCGGCCGTCCGCACCGCAAGGGCTCGGCCCGGCGGTGTCGAACGACTCCGGACGAGCCCCCCGCCGGCCGATACGACGGGGTGGCCGCCATGTCCGCGATGCCCCGCACCCTCCCACCCCGACTCGCCCGCGCCCTGTGCGCGGCCGCCGTGCCCGTCGCCCTGCTCGCGGCGGCCGCGACCGCCGGCGCCCAGCCGTCGGTGACGGCCTCGCGCGCGGAGGTGGAGCGGCTCGAGGGGGACCTGGCCCGCCTCGACGCCCGGGTGGGCGCCGTCGCGGCCGAGTACAACGCGGCGATCGACCGGCTCGAGGCGGTCAGGGCGCGGCTGCTGCGCGCTCGCGAGGACCTGTCCACCTCGGAGGGGAACCTCCGCACGGGTCAGCGGCTCCTCGCCCAGCGCCTGCGGGGCATCTACGCGATGGGTGTCCCCACCGACGCCGAGCTGTTCCTCTCCAGCGGCAGCCTCAGCGCGGCCGTCGACCTGCGGCGCCTCATGGACCGCATCGCCCGCGAGGACGCCGCCACCGTGTCCACCCTCACCCGCGAGCGGGCCCGCATCGCCGCGCTGAAGGCGGAGCTCACCGTCCAGCGGGCCGCGTCGGAGCGGCAGGCGGAGGCCCTGGCCGAGAAACGCACCGCGCTCGACGGGGCCGTCGCCGGGCGCGAGCGCCTGCTGAAGGGCGCCAAGGCGGACCTGCGCAGGGCGATCGCGGCGGAGCGGGAGCGGCGCCGACGGGCGGCCGCGGCCGCCGCGGCAGCCCGGGCCCAGTCGGCCGGCGGCATCCCCTACCTGCCGGGCGCCGCGGAGGTCGCGGTCCTCCCCGGCGGCGTGGCCCACGTGTTCCCGGTGCAGGGCGGCGCGAACTACGGCGACGACTGGATGGCCTCCCGCGCCGGCGGCCGCGTGCACCAGGGCATCGACCTGTTCAAGGCCACGGGGCAGCCCCTGGTGGCGGTCGCCGACGGCACGCTGTTCCGCGTGGGCTGGAACGGGCTGGGCGGGTGGCGGCTGTGGCTCCGCGACCGCGCCGGCACCGAGTTCTACTACGCGCACCTGTCCGCGTTCGCACCCGCCGCGAAGGAGGGCGCCACCGTCACGCAGGGCACGGTGCTCGGCTACATGGGGACCTCGGGCGACGCCGCGGGCACCCCGCCGCACGTGCACTTCGAGATCCATCCGGCGGGCGGGGGGCCGGTGCGCCCGTATCCCATCGTGTCCGCCTGGCCCGTCGTGAGGTGAGGCGCCGGTCCCGTACCCGGCGGGTACGGGACCGGCGTCGGCCGGTCAGCCGGCGACGGCGGGCTGGCTGCCGGGCGGCAGCGGCAGCACGCGCGTCACGGCCCCGGCGCGCACCGACGCCGCGTTCGCGGCGGTCGCGGTGGCACCGTTGCGGATGACGGTACCGCTGGCCTTCAGGGTCCACCGCGTCACGTGCACCGTCACCGTCGCCTTCGGCGCGAGGTCGCCCAGGCGCCACACGACGGCCCCGCCGCGCAGGATCGCGCGGGACGGCGTCGTCTTCACGTAGGTGCCGCGCGGCAGCACGTCGCGCACCACCACGTCACGTGCGACGCGCCCGGAGACGTTCCGGACGGTGAGGGTGTACCGCACGGGCAGGCCGGTCACCACCGTCCGCGGCGCGGACTTCACCAGGCGCAGTGTCGCGTTCCTGGTCCCGGTGGGGACGACGACGGGCGTGGTGGGCGTGGTCGTCGGCGTCGTGGTGACGGGCACCTCGGCGGGGGCCGCCGCGGCGGTCACCACCAGGCGGCCGTACACCGTGCCGGGAACGACCCACGACAGGTTCTGCGCGGGCCGGTTCGCAGGATGCACGGCGCGCCACAGCACGGCGCCGGGCGCCGCGGCGGTCACGCTGAACTCGCCCGCCGCGGTGGGCGTGGCGGTCACCGTGGCGGTGCCGTCGGCGGCCAGCGTCACGCGGTCGGCCGACAGGGTGGCGCCGGTCGCCCGCAGGGTCACCACGTCGCCGGGCGTGCCCGTGACGGTCACGGTCGCCGGGACGCCGGCGACCACGCCGGCGGCGGGACCGGCGAGGGTGACGGTGGCCCCGGCGCTGCGGCCGGCCGCCATCGCCCGCAGCTGCGCGACGCGCGCGTTCAGCGCGGTGTCGGCGGTCACGGCGGTGATGTCGGCGGCCTGGCCGGTGAGCTGCCACACCGCGACCTGGATCGCGGCGGCCTCACGGCCGGGGTCCGCGGCGGCGGCCAGCAGGCCGTCGGCACGGGTCATGAGCCATGCCGCCTCCTGCTGGGCGGGCGTGGCGAGGTCGGCCGTCTCCTGCGAGCTCTGCAGGTCGACCGTGTAGTCGGTGCCGGAGCCGATGCCCACGCGGGGCATCACGCACCACGCCCAGGTGAGCAGCGGATCGCCGCCCATCGTGACGCGCACCTGGGAACGGCCGGGGTTCACGCTGTACGTGCCGCCGCCGGGCGCGGTCACCGCGACCTTGTGGCCGAGTGAGGGCGAGACCTGCAGCAGGCGCAGCGTGCCGGGGCTCGCGGCGGCGCCGGTGGCGGTGACCAGCAGCGCGAGGAGCGCCACCAGCAGCACCGTCGTCCGGTGCGTCGCGCGCACGCGGAGGCGGCCGAGACGTCCGTGGAGAAGAGACATCGCTCCTCCCATGAAGGGGGCCGGATTCGTACTCGTCGATTCGACACCCATTGTCGCACCCATCGCGCCGCCGGCACATCCCGGAGTCCGCGCACACGGCCTGCCAACAACCACCCAGCTCGATCGGGTGGGGCCTGGCACCCGAAGGTCTAGGGGCCGGCGGGTCCCAGCGCCACGGGGCCGTCGATCACCAGGTCCGGGGGGATCCGCGCGGCCAGCTCGGCGGCGTCCAGCGCGAGGCGCGGGTCGATCTCCAGGTCCACGGGCTCGCCGGACCCGTCACGGGGCACGGCGACCCCCGCGGCCTCCAGCCACCCCGCCCACAGGCGGTTCCAGTCCCGGCGGCACGTCGCCGGCGAGTCGTTGCCGGTGGCGTTCTTGATGGGGCTGAACTGCTCCTCCCGGCGGGCCTCCACCGTCACCGAGGCCCCCGCGAACGGCAGCGCGTCGAAGATGAACGTCTCGAACTTCACGGCGTTCGGGGTGTCCGGGATCACCGCCGCGCCGTCCGGCGTCACGAAGGGCACGCGCTTGACGGCACGGTGGTACGGCAGCCTGAGCCCGCCCTCGGTGAGCTCCCACGCGAACGCCACCTCGATGCAGTGGGTGGCGATGTTCCCCGCCCACAGCAGCAGGTCCCCGGCGTCGTCCCGGGCATGGGCGAGCTCGTCCGGCAGGTCCGAGTACTCGATCACGCCGGTGCGGCCGTCGATGGAGGCGATGAGCCCCACGGGCTCCAGCGGCTCGCGCTTGCGCACGGCGAGGTTCGACATGTCCGCGCCCGCCGACAGGTGGTGGCCCAGGAACACCGGGTCCGCGACCCGGATGAGCGGGTTGTCGACCTGGAACGTGAAGAACGTGGTGATGCCCGAAACGGCCATCTCGTCCAGGGCGCCGGTGCGCCGCAGCGCGCTGAGCAGCCCGCCGTGGCCGTCCGGCGACAGGGCCAGGCGCCCGGGCGCCTCCAGCAGCACCCGGCCGGTGCCACGGTCGACCGCCGGCAGGGTGCCCTGCACCACGAACCGCACGGATTCCGGGTCCAGGCCGAAGAACCCGGCGTCCCGGAAGCTCGCGCGCGTCTGCGCGTCGTTCACCGGCGAGGTGAGGATGTACCAGGGGAGCCCGGCGCCGTAGCGGGCCCGCATCGCCGCGATGCGGGCGGCGTGCTGCGCGAAGAGCGTCTTCCCGGTGACCGGCCCGAACGGGTAGTCGCCCTTGGGGCCGTCGAAGCCCAGGCGGGTGCCCTGGCCGCCCGCGAGCAGCACCGCGGCCACGCGGCCCTCGCGCAGCGCGGCCTCGCCCTGCTCGGCGGCCTCCAGGTCACGGGCCCGGCCCGGCTCGTCCGCGGCGAGCGGCACGGTCTCGGGCGGGGCGATGTGCCCCGGGCCGTGCGCCTCGGGCTCGGTGAGCACCAACTCGTCCACCAGGCGCCGCAGCAGCCCCAGGTCCAGTTCCTCGACCTGCGCCAGCAGGCCGGCGGCCTCCGCCTCGGGGGCGGCGCGCACGGCGTCGGCGAGGTGCTCCTGCCCGGCCTCCGCCAGACGGGCCTGCAGGGCGGCGTCCAGGGCCATGCTCAGTCCGCCGTGAGGACGGCGACCTTCACGACGCCCGCCTCGCGCTCGGCCATCAGGCGATACCCCTCGGCGGCGTCGGCGAGCGGCAGGGGGTGCGTGAGCATGGGGCTGGGGTCGACGGCCCCGGCCTCCGCGAGCTTCAGCAGCTGCGGGATGTATCGGTTCATGTGCACCAGTCCCCCGGTGATGCTGATGTTCCGCACGAACTGGTCGTACCAGTTGATGGCGGGGACCTTGCCCATGAAGTGGTCCATGCCCAGGCAGGCGATGGACCCGCCGGCGCGCACCGACGCGTGCGCGGCCTCCATGGAGGCGGTGTTCGACACCGAGTCGACCACCACGCGCGCGCCCTGGCCGCGGGTCGCGCCGCGGGCCAGCTCCCTGATGGCCTCGGGGTCGCGCTCCGCGGTGGTCACGTTCGCGCCCAGCCGCTCGGCCATCGCCAGACGGTCCGGGTGGTGCCCCAGGCACACGATGTTCCGGGCGCCCAGCGCGCGGGCGACGTGCACCGCCGACAGGCCCACGGCGCCGTCACCGATCACCACCACGTCGTCGCCGGGCTCGAGGCGGCCGGCGACGAGGCCGTGGGTGGCGGT
>JADLHW010000161.1 GCA_020848615.1 Thermoleophilia bacterium | reverse complement strand
GCCGTCGAAGGACTCCGGAGCGACCTCGTCCTGGAGGCCCTCGAGTTCGCTCGTGATCTCGGGCGGCAGCACATCCAGGCGGGACGAGAGGAACTGCCCGACCTTGATCATGAGACCGCCGAGGTCGAGCGCGAGTCCGTGGAATAGGCGTGCGAGACGCCGCAGCCGGGCGACGCGCCCGCGTGCGGCGAGCCGGCCGAGTCCGACGCGGGGCAGCACGAGCTCGAACCACCAGGCCTGCACCATCGCACGCGCGGCGAACCGCATGATGCGTCGATAGCGGGCGCGGAACGCTCGCGCGCCCGCGGGGGACTCGCCGGGTTGGGGCGGCACCCCTCAGTCCTCGGCGAGGATCGCGTACAGCTTGCGGCGCGCCTCGTCGATGATGGCGACGGCGCGCTCGGTCTGCTCCGGCGTTCCGCTGTGGGCGACCTGGGCTGCCGCCTGGGCGAGCTTGGCGCCCGCCTTGGGCAGGGCGCCCATCCGGTCGCCGTGGCCGTGGTGGCGACGCGGCTCCCACGGCAGGGGGCCCGCCGAGGATGCCTCCTCGGCGGCGGCGCGACCGGCATCGGTGAGCGAGTAGACCTTGCGCTCGCCGACCTGCTCGGCGGTGACGAGACCCTCGTCGGCGAGCAGCTGGAGGGTGGGGTAGATGGATCCGGGGCTCGGCTTCCACATGCCGCGCGTGCGGGCTTCGATGGCCTGGATGATCTGGTAGCCGTGCATCGGTTCCTCGGCGAGGGCGGCGAGGATGGCGGTGCGGATGTCGCCGCGCCCCATGCGCCCGCTCATGCGGGGGGCAAAGGCGTCGCGGAGGCCGTCGACGGCCTCCCAGAGGTCGAATCCGGCGGGGGAGGCGTTGCGCATGATCGTCTCCGATCGGTCAGGAGCACCACCAGTCGGAAGCGCTCAGCGATAGTTAACGATACATCGTTGAGGGTGGGTGCTTCCTGTGAGTGCCGCGCGGCGCGCCCGGGTCTAGTGTGAGCGGCATGTTCATGCTCATGTCCGTGCACCATCCGCATCCGGAGCACCGTGAGGCGCTCATCGAGTCGATGCACCGCTACGGCGACGCCCTGCGCGGCAAGCCGGGCCTCGTGTCCGTGCACACCTTGGCCGATGCCGGATCCGACCGGCTCGTCGGTCTGGCGATCTTCGAATCGGAGGAGGCGTTCCAGCGCTTGGCGCCGGAGGCACGTGCGGCGGTCGCCGACGATCCGTTCGACGTGTGGGAGCGCGTGCCGATCGAGGGGCTGCGGCTGAGCGAGGTGTGAGCGGGCGGCTGCCGCTCGGGGTGTCCTCAGGCGGACTGCTGGCTCGCCAGTGCGCGGCAATCGATCGCGGTGACTCCGGTGCGCACACGGGAGACCACCTGCCGCCGGGTGCCGAGCAGGGCGAGCAGCACGGCAAGCTCGGTTCGCCCAGGTTCAGCCTCGAGCGGAGCGGCAGCGGGCTGCGCGGGTCGCGGCAGCACCGGATCGCCCCGGTCGCGCGCGATATCGGCGATGAGGGCGTCGATCGCGGCGGCTGACGGTCGATGATGTTCCAGGCCGTGGCGCGCGAGGGCGGCGAAGTGGGCCGGGGTGGGGGTGCAGCCGGCCGCAGCCCAGGCCATGACGTTGCGGGCGGCCAGCCACGGCGGCCACGCGGTCGCCGCGACGACAGCCGGCACGACGTCGGGCGAGATGCGGCGCTCGGTCGCCAGTTCAGCGTCGCGAGGGGTGACTCCGTAGCGCAGCCAGGCGGCCCAGGCGCGCGCGTCGGGCACGGCCCCTTCGCGGGCGGACAGCCACGCGGCGAACTCCCCATCGGGGCGCGCGGCGATGACGGTGGAGAACCAGTCCGGGTCGACGGCGCCGTAGCGCATCCGCACGAAGTAGGTCGCCGGCAGGGGGCGCGCAACCGCGGCGGCCGGGGCGGCGAGGGCCGGGATGTCATCGGGGTGGATGCCCGCTCGCCAGAGCTGGTCGATGCCGTCGCCCTCCACCACCAGGCGGTTCACGTCGGGATGGGCGGGCCTCGCGCGTGCCCACGCCGCCTCGGCGGCAGCGAACACGGGACCGGCGATCGCGTCGTGCGCGAAACTCTGAGCGCCGAGCGCGTGCCTGGGGTCGCGCAGGTGCTCGACGGCGAGCGTCGGATCGGGGAATGTCGCCCGGCGACAGCATCCGCGCGCGCGGTCCCGCGGGATACGCCACTGCCCGCGCGCGTCGCGGTCGAGTGCCACCCGCGCACGGCGGGAGATCAGGGGGAGTGCGCTCAGCAGGGCGGGGATGACGGAGTCAACGAGCTCCAGGCATGACGTGAAGGAGCCGAGCGCCGCGGCAATCCGTTCGGCGTGCAGATCGTGGGGCAGCTCGGCCGTGCCGTCGGGGTGGAGTCGCATGCGGTGGGTGGCGAACTCGGCCGAGTCGCGGCTCGTGTAGCAGCGCACGGTCAGCTCGAGGTCGCCGCCATCCGGGGTGATCGGAGTAGTGGGATCGTCCCCAGCGGCGTTGCCCTGCCTCAGTTCGCGTAGGCGGGCGTAGCGATCCATGAATCGAGGATAGCTCGCATCAGCGACGGCCCGGATGCTGGGCGCTCCGCCGCTACAGCGACTCGGCGATGCGCTTGATCGACTCGAGGCGGCGATCCCACTGGCGCCCGATCTCATCCAGCTGGCGTGCCGTCGCGCCGAGTTGTGCGCCGACCACGCGGAAGCGCACCTCGCGGCCCACCCGCACCGGCTCCACCAGCCCGACCTCCTGCAGCACCGCGAGGTGCTTGGCGATCGCCTGACGGCTGATGGGGAGCTGGTCGGCCAGCGCGGAGGCGGAGGCGTCGCCCGCGCCGAGGGCGGTGAGGATGCTCCAGCGGGTGTCGTCGCCGAGGGCCGCGAACACGGGAACCAGGGTCGTCATGCGGCTGCCTCGAGCAGGGCGACGAGTTCGTCGAGCTCGAAGTCCCATCCGCCGCGGTGGCTTTCGAGGTTCTCCTCGGGCGCGCGGGTGGACTCGAAGCCCGTCTCGACGACGGTGAGCCGGGTGCCGCTCTCGACGGACTCGAGGGTGAACGTGAACACGGTCGAAGGGACGGTGTCGACGTCGGGGACGCCGGGGTACTCGGCGCCATCCGCCCAGCGGTAGCTGATCGAGTGCGGTTCGTCGATTGCCTCGATGCGCACAGGCGCGGCGCCGTAGTCGGGCCAGCTGAGCGTGCCGCGTGCGCCGACGGCCAGGGCCTCGAAGGCGGCGTCGCCGAACCACTGCGAGATGAGGGCGGGTTCGGTGATCGCGCGCCAGACCGTGTCGATGGGCGCATCGATGTGGATGGTGCGTCGCACGGTGAACGCATCGGCGTCGATGACGGCCGGCGGGTTGTCGGTCACGGTGGGTCCTCTTCGGTGGTCGGGTTGGGGTGCAACTCAAGCGTTGCACATGTGGCTGCGAACTGCAACTGAATAGTTGCGCTGCGTTGCGCCCGATAAACTTGCCGCACCACGCCTCTGTAGCTCAATGGAAGAGCAGTTCCGTCCTAAGGAAAGGGTTGGGGGTTCGAGTCCCTCCAGGGGCACAAGCGGAACGCCGCCCGAATGGGCGGCGTTCCGCTTGTGCCGGTGGGTGGCACCTCGAACCGCGGGGGTCCCCGCCGCGCCGGTTCCGGCGCATCGCGCGTACCGGT
>JADLHW010000160.1 GCA_020848615.1 Thermoleophilia bacterium | reverse complement strand
GCGGCATGCTCAACATCGGCTCCCGCAACGCGATCGCCGTCCGCGCCGCCCTCCAGAGCGCCGGCCTGCGGCTCAAGTCCGCCCAGACGGGCGGCAACTTCGGCCGCACGCTGGAGATGCGCGTCGGGAGCGGGATCGTCACGGTCCGCACCGTCGGCGGCCCCGTCGAGGAGCTGTAGGGCAGGACGTTCGGCGTCACCCGGCCCCGGAGGGGTCCGGTGACGCCGCGATGAACCGCGCCGCCGAGGGTGATCGGCGTGTGCTGGGTCGCCCGCGATCTGACCCGATCGCCGCCCCATGGGCGGTTCGGGTGGCGACGAGCTCAGCCCCCAATCGAGATGCCCGGGCCGGCGACCGGGGTGTAGTGGCGCATCTCCGCGATGTCGGCGATGAAGGGGCGCACGAGTTGCAGGAACTCGCGGAGCCGCGGGCTGCTCCGGCATCTCGGAGAAGGTTCTCGCCGACCGACTGCGGACCCTGACGGCCCATGGGCTGATCGATCGCACGCTGATATCGGCGACCCCGCCGCACGTGATCCACAGCCCGAACGAGCGCGGGCGCAGCCTGATCCCGGCCCTCCGGGCGCTTCACGATCGGGGCCGGGTCTGGGCCGCGGATCAGGGCCATGTCATCGAGGAGTGGCCCACCGCGACGGGTGCGGTGCCTCCAGGCGTGTGACCGTCCGTCGAACGCTCGGGACGCAACCGGACGCCGCGGTCGCGAGGCGCCACCGGCGCCCCGCCCTGAGGGGTGGCCGCGCGCGGCCGTCCGGCATACGATCGGGCCTCGGATCAGCCCGGGATGGCGCGGTGCGAAGCCCGACGGACACGAGTCTGCTCCTCGAGCGTGAGGACGCGCTCGCACAGCTCGACGCCGCCCTCCGCGATGCACGCGAGGGCAACGGGTCCGTGGCGTTCGTCAGCGGCGAGGCCGGGATCGGGAAGACCAGCGTCGTCCGCGCGTTCACCGCCATGCACGCCGACGACGGGATCCGCGTCCTGCAGGGGGCCTGCGACGACCTGGCCGTCGCCGAGCCGCTGGCGCCGTTCCTGGACATCGCACGAGCCGTCCCCGGCCTGGCGGACCGCATCGCGGACGGCGCGGCCGCCGCACGCGCGATCCTCGATGCGCTCACGGCCCGCGCGCCGACGGTGTGCGTGGTGGAGGACGTCCACTGGGCCGACCAGGCCACCCTCGACGTGCTCACCCACCTGGTGCGGCGGCTCGAGTCCACCGGCGTGCTCCTGGTGCTCACCTTCCGGGACGACGAGATCGGCGGGGACCACCGCCTGCGCCGCGTGCTGGGCGCGGCGCCCGCCGCGGCGAGCCACCGCATCGGGCTGCGCCCCCTCAGCCTGGAGGCGGTCGACCGTCTGGCCGGTCCCGGGGTCGACGTCCGCTCCCTGCACGCGGTGACCGGCGGGAACCCGTTCTTCGTCTCCGAGTCGCTGTCGCACGGCCCGCGGGGGATCCCCGCGAGCGTGCGTGACGGCGTCCTCGCCCGGCTCGTGCGCATCTCGTCCGGCGCGCGAGACCTGGCCGGGTTCGTGAGCGTCGTGCCGGGCCGTGCCGAGCGGTGGCTCGTGGAGGACTGCGTGGCGGGGGCCCGCGACGCGCTCGCCGAATGTGAGGCGCGCGGTGTCCTGGTGAGCGACGGCACCTCGGTGCGCTTCCGGCACGAGATCGCCCGGCGGGCGGTCGAGGGCTGGCTCAGCGGCGCCCAGCGCGTCGACCACAACGCCCGTGCGCTCGGCAGCCTGCTGCGGCACGGGGCACCCTCGGCGCGCCTGGCGCACCACGCGGCACAGGCCGGCGACGCGCCGGCCGTGGTGACGCACGCCCGGGCGGCGGCCGTCACCGCGGCCGGCGCCCGCGCGCACCGCGAGGCCGTCGGGTTCCTCACGGCGGCGCTCGCCCACCGGGACCTCCTGCAGCCGCCTGAGCTGGTGGGGTCCCTGGAGCGACTGTCGGAGGAGGCCTACTACGCGGGCCAGCCCACCGTCTCGCTGCCGGCGGGGGAGGAGGCGGTCGGCTTGCGGCGAGGGATGGGCGATCCTCTTCGGCTCGGCGGGGCGCTGCGATGGCTGTCGCGCCTGCGGTGGTGGACCGGTGACGGCGCCGGGGCGGCCGCCGCCGCGCAGGAGGCGGTGCGGGTGCTGGAGCCCCTCGGCCCGACGCGTGAGCTCGCGATGGCGCTCAGCACGCGGTCGCAGCTGGAGATGCTCGCCGGCCGGGACGACGAGGCGATCGAACTCGGGCGCCGGGCGATGGCCCTGGCGCGAGAGGTCGGTGACGTCGAGACCCTGGTGCACGCGCAGACCAACGTCGGGACCTCGCTCAGCCGCACCGACCTGGACGCGGGCATCGCCCTGCTGATGGAGGCGGCGGAGGGGGCCATCGCCGCCGACCTCGACGAGCACGCCTGCCGGCCGTTCGTGAACGCCGGCTGGGAGCTCACCCAGCACCGCCGCTACGCGGAGGCCGCGCCGGTGGTCGACCGCGGCATCGGCATCGCGGCTGAGCGCGAGCAGTCGATGTTCCAGGACTACCTGCTCGTGAGCCGCGCGATCCTCGACCTGCGCCTGGGGGACTGGGATGCCGCGGCGGCCTCCGCCCGCCGGCTGGTGGAGCAGGCGGACGCGGGCGAGGTGCTGGTCGCCCTCATCCCCGCGCTGGAGGTGCTGGCCCTCGTGGAGCTGCGTCGCGGCGCAGGGGACGCGACCACGCTGCTGGACCGGGCCTGGGCGCTGGCCCTTCCCACCGGGGAGCCGCAGCGCATCGTCCCGGTGGCCTGCGCCCGCGCCGAGGCCTGCTGGCTGGCGGGGGACATCGCCGGCATCGGCCGGGCGACGGAGGAGGCGTACGAGCTCGCCCGTGATCGGGCCCGGCCCTGGTCGTGGGGGGAGCTCGCGGTGTGGCGCGCCCGCGCGGGCCTGCTGGACGAGCCGCCGCCCGGCTGCCCGCCGCCCTTCGCGATGGAGATCGCGGGGGACCCCCTCGCCGCGGCGCGGGCGTGGGCGGACATCGGCGACCCGTATGCGCGCGCGATCGCCCTGATGCGCTCGGAGCGACCCGAGGCGGTGCGGGAGGCGGTCCTCGTCCTCGACGGGCTCGGGGCGGCGGGCGTCGCGCCGGTGGCCCGTGAGCGCCTGCGGGCCCTCGGGGTGCGCAGCGTCCCCCGCGGGCCGCGCCGCACGACCCGCGCCAACCCGGAGGGGCTCACGGCCCGTGAGATGGAGGTGCTCGCCCTCATCGCGGCCGGGCTCACGAACCCCGAGATCGCCGCCCGGCTCGTGCTGTCGGGCAAGACGGTGGAGCACCACGTGGGCGCGGTGCTCGCGAAGCTCGGCGTGCCGAACCGCCGTGAGGCCGCCGTCCGCTTCACGGGGATGGGCACCGGCTGAGACCCCGAAAGCCGGGGGCGCGCGGCGCGCAATCCGGGGGTGGTCCCCCCATCCCCCGCGCGTCGACCCGGTCGTAGCGTCGTGCCACGGCACACGAGCGGAGAGGACCGTGACGATGAGCACGACAGCAGACCCGCAGATCGACCACGACAAGCTGATGCGGTTCGTGTTCCGGGCCGTCGACGAGGTCGGCGCGACCCTGAACACCGCCCTGGTGGTGATGGGTGACCGGCTCGGCCTGTACCGGGCGATGGCGGAGGGACCGGTCACGCCGGAGGACCTCGCGGAGCGCGCCGGCGTCGCGCCGCGCTACGCCCGGGAGTGGCTCAACGCCCAGGCCGCGGGCGGCTGGGTGAGCTTCGAGCCGGCGACCGGCATGTACACGCTGCCGCCGGAGCACGCGGTGGCGCTCACCGACGAGGACAGCCCGGCCTTCCTGCCGGGGTTCTTCCAGATCGCGCTGGGGTCGGTGATGGACTCCCCGCGCATCACCGAGGCGGCGCGCGCCGGCGACGGGATGGGCTGGCACGAGCACAACCACGACGTCCTGGACGGCTGCGAGCGCTTCTTCCGTCCCGGCTACAACGCCAACCTGGTGGGGTCGTGGCTTCCGGCCCTCGACGGGGTCGTCGCGAAGCTGGAGCGCGGGGCGCGCGTCGCCGACGTGGGCTGCGGGCACGGGGCGTCGACGATCCTCATGGCGACCCGGTTCCCGAACTCGACGTTCGTGGCCTCCGACTATCACGCCGGCTCGATCGCGACGGCGCGCCGCCGTGCCCAGGAGGCGGGTGTCGCCGACCGCGTGCGGTTCGAGGCGGCCCCGGCGGCGGCGTTCCCCGGGGAGGGCTACGACCTGGTGACCATGTTCGACTGCCTGCACGACATGGGGGACCCGGTGGGGGCGGCGCGGCACGTCCGCCAGGCCCTGGCGCCGGACGGCACCTGGATGATCGTGGAGCCCGCCGCCGGGGACAGCGTCGAGGACAACCTCAACCCGGTGGGGCGCGCGTACTACGGGTTCTCGACGCTCCTGTGCACGCCGTGCTCGCTCGCGCAGGACGTCGGGCTGGCCCTCGGCGCCCAGGCCGGCCCCGCCCGCATCGCCGCGGTCGCCGCGGAGGGGGGCTTCACCCGCTTCCGGCGGGCCGCGGAGACGCCGTTCAACCTGGTGTTCGAGGCGAAGCCGTAGCCGCGTGCCGCGCCCGCCCGGGCGCGCCGGTGACCACGACGGCATCGAGGTGCGTCATCGGCGCCTCGATGCCGTCGGGTCCGCACGGCCACGTGGTGCCGACCCGAACGTCGCCGTAACGGTCCTTCGTTGTCCCTAACGATGTTTGCCTATCACGTTAGGGTGGCGTAGCGTGGGTGAGCATGGACGCCGCCGACTTCCCACGCACCGTCTTCGGCGAGGCGCGTCGGACCGTCGGGCGACACCGGTACGTCGCGTACTTCCCCGCGCCCCTTCCGCGTTCGTTCGAGCTGCCCCCGCCGCTCGTGTCGCTCCTGGCCGAGGCGGAGGCCGCGCTCGGGCGGCTCGCCGGCGTCGGACGCCTTCTGCCGAACCCGCACCTGCTGATCCGCCCGTACCTCCTGCGGGAGGCGCTCGCCTCCACGATGATCGAGGGCACGCAGGCCTCGCTTGCCGAGATCTTCGAGTTCGGTGCCGCAGGTGACGGGCCGAACGCCGACGTCGAGGAGGTTCTCGCGTACGTCGACGCGTTCGAGTGGGCGGTCACCGAGGCGCCGCGCCTGCCGCTCAGCAACCGGATGCTGCTCGAGATGCACCGTCGCCTGCTCCACGGCGTCCGCGGGGCGGGGAGACGCCCCGGCGAGTTCCGGACCACCCAGAACTGGATCGGACGGCCCGGCTCCACGCTCGCGAACGCGAGCTTCGTGCCGCCGCCCCCCGACGAGGTGGCACCCGCGCTCGCCGACTGGGAGCGTTTCGCCAACGAGGAGCCCGACATGCCGCTGCTCGTCCAGAACGCACTCCTGCATTCGCAGTTCGAGACCATCCACCCCTTCCTCGATGGCAACGGACGCCTCGGACGCCTGCTGCTGGTGCTGTTCCTCATCGTGCGGGGACGCCTCACCGCGCCGCTGCTGTACGTCAGCGCCGGGATCGAGCGTGAGCGTGACCGCTACTACGCCGCCCTCCGCGCCACGCGGACCGACGGGGACGCCCTGCCCTGGATCGAGCTGTTCCTCGAGGTTGTGCGCTCCCAGTCCGTGGACGCCGTCGCTCGCGCCGAGCGGATCGTCGCGCTGCGCGAGCGCTATCGGGCGGTCGCCACCGATCTTCGAAGCGTCAACGCCCTCCAGGTCGTCGATCTGATGTGCGAGAACCCCATCGTCACCACGCGCCTCGTCGAGGCCCGGCTCGACGTCACGCGCCCGACGGCCCTGCGGCTGCTGCGCCAGCTCGAAGGCGCCGGATTGCTCGAGGAAGCGGCGCAGGGCGCGCGGGGTCAACGGCGGTACGTCGCGCGCGACCTCATGGACGTCGTGACGGCGGACGAGCTGAGCTGAGCCTGGATCCATCGGTTCGGCGCGTCGGTCGGCCGGTCCGCTGGAATGGACCAGGACGTCGACCGGAGCGACGACGAGCTGGGACCGTCCGACTCCACGTCGATGCGCCCCACGCGCTGGAACGGCCCCGACCGGGTCGCCTCCGCTCAACTCCTCGCCGCCGCCGCCGATGAGGGGGACGTGATCGGACCCCATCCGGGGCCGGTCACCGCACCCCCAGGTCCCGGACGGACCGCCGGCTGCGCTGCGTTGACCGCCATGGAGGGCTGAACCCGGAGCGCCGGACCCGGCTCCATGGCCGACGACCGCACAGAGAAAGCAACACCGAAACGCCGGGACGAGGCGCGGTCCCGGGGACAGGTGGCGCGCTCGACGGAGCTGAATACTGCCGTGGGACTCCTCGCGCTGTTCATGCTGCTCGCCGCGTTCGGCGGGTCGATGCTCACCAGCTTCGCGGACATCATGACCGGCTTCCTGGGGAGCGCGGGTGAGACGGGGGAGATCAACCCGGGCACCGGCTTCCAGATGCTCATGGACACGGGGATGAAGGCGCTGCAGCTCACCGCCCCGTTCGCGCTGGGCGGCGTCGTGGTGGGCGTGCTCATGTCGGCCCTTCAGGTGCGGCCCGGGTTCTTCCCGAAGGTCATCGCCCCGCGGTTCTCGGCGATCAACCCGCTCACCGGGGCGAAGCGCCTGTTCTCCATCCGGTCGGTCGCGCACCTGGTGAAGGACCTCCTGAAGATCGGGATCGTCGCGACCGTGACGTGGTGGTCGCTGCGCGGCCAGCTCGACACGCTCCTGGGCCTCACCGGCTCGGACCCGCAGGCGTCGCTCGGGGTGGTCTCCGGCATCGTGATGAAGCTCGGCTTCTCCGTCGCCGGGGCGTACATCGTCCTGGCGATCGCCGACGTCGTCTACGAGCGCTGGCAGCACGAGCGCGACATGCGGATGAGCAAGGACGAGGTGAAGCGCGAGGCCAAGGAGGGCGACATCGCCCCCGAGGTGAAGGCGCAGATGAAGCGCCGGCAGCGTGAGATGGCGGTGCGCCGCATGATGTCCGCCGTCCCCGACGCGGACGTGGTGATCACGAACCCCACGCACTACGCCGTCGCCCTGAAGTACCGGCGCAACCTGCCCGCCCCCGTCGTGGTGGCAAAGGGCGCCGACCAGGTCGCGTTGCGCATCCGCGCGGTCGCCGCCGAGCACGGGGTCACCGTGATGGAGGACCCGCCGCTCGCCCGGTCCCTGTACTCCGCCGTGGAGGTGGGGCAGTTCATCCCCGCCGAGGCGTTCGCGGCCGTCGCCGAGATCCTCGCCCACGTCTACCGCGTCGCCGGCCGCGAGCCGGCCGTCGCGTGACGGAGATCGCTGAATGAGCACGGACGCCACCACGGTCGCGCCCGGCAACCGGGGCATGAACGTCATGGACCGGGTCACCGGTTACGGCGACGTGATGATCGCCCTCGCGATCGTCGCGATCGTCGGGATGATGATCATCCCGATGCCGAAGGCGCTGCTGGACGTGATGCTCACGTTCAACATCTCGATGGCGCTCTCGGTGGTCCTCGCGACGATCTACACCACCGAGCCGCTGCAGTTCTCGATCTTCCCGAGCCTGCTGCTCGTCGCGACCCTCTTCCGCCTGGCGCTGAACATCTCGAGCACCAGGCTCATCCTGCTGCACGGCGACGCCGGTGAGGTCATCGCCGCGTTCGGCGAGTTCGTGGTGGGCGGCAACATCGTCGTCGGCCTCATCGTGTTCGCGATCCTCATCGTCATCCAATTCGTGGTCATCACGAACGGTGCGGGACGCGTCGCCGAGGTCGCCGCCAGGTTCACCCTCGACGCGATGCCGGGCAAGCAGATGGCGATCGACGCCGACCTGAACGCCGGCGTGATCACCGACGAGGAGGCCCAGAAGCGCCGCGCCGCCATCTCCAAGGAGGCGGACTTCTACGGCGCGATGGACGGTGCGTCCAAGTTCGTGAAGGGCGACGCGATCGCCGCCGTGCTCATCGTGTTCATCAACCTGGTGGGCGGCATGGCGGTCGGCGTGCTCCAGCAGGGCATGGGCGTCTCCGAGGCGATCCAGCACTTCTCGCTGCTCACCGTCGGCGAGGGCCTGGTGAACCAGATCCCGGCGCTGCTCATCTCCACCGCCACCGGCATCATCGTCACCCGTGCCGCGGGCGAGTCGGACCTGGGCAAGGACCTCACCAAGCAGCTCACCGCCCAGCCGCGCGCCCTGATGATCACCGGTGTCGTGGTGACCACGATGGGCCTGGTGCCGGGGCTCCCGACGCTGCCGTTCTTCGTGATCGGCGGGTCCGTGATCGCCCTGTCCCTCATCCTCAAGCGGGGTCACGAGGCCGAGGCGGAGGCCGCCAAGGACGAGGAGTCCGCGGCGCTCGCCACCCGGCCGTCGGAGCCCGAGAACGTCGCGCAGCTGCTGCCCCTGGACCCGCTGGAGCTGGAGATCGGCTACGGCCTCATCCCGCTGGTGGACAAGGACGAGGGCGGCGACCTGCTGGGCCGCGTCGCGATGGTGCGCCGCCAGACCGCGACCGAGCTCGGGCTGTCGCTCGCGCCGATCCGCATCCGGGACAACATCCAGCTGAGCTCGCACGAGTACGCCATCAAGATCCGGGGCGTCGAGGTGGCGCGCTGGGCCCTCATGCCCGGCCAGCTGCTCGCCATGAACCCCGGCACCGCCGACGCGCACCTGGACGGCATCCCCACCACCGAGCCGGCGTTCGGGCTCCCGGCGGTGTGGATCAGCGACAGCCAGCGCGGCCAGGCGGAGATCAGCGGCTACACGGTCGTGGACGCCACCTCCCTGGTCGTCACGCACCTGTCGGAGATCATCCGCCGCGACGCCGACGAGCTGCTGTCCCGCCAGGACACGCGGGCACTCCTCGACCAGCTCAAGGAGCGCTACCCCGCCGCCGTCGACGAGCTCGTGCCCGACCACCTGTCGGTCGGCGAGGTGCAGCGCGTCCTGCAGCACCTGCTCGCCGAGGGCGTGTCGATCCGCGACCTGGTCTCGATCCTGGAGACCCTCGGCGACAAGGCGAAGATCACCAAGGACGTCGGGATCCTCGCGGAGTACTGCCGCCAGGCCCTCGCCCGGGTCATCTGCGGCCGGTACCTCGACGAGCGCGGCACCCTGCGCGCCATCACGCTCGACCCGGACCTGGACCGCGAGATCGCGGAGTCCGTCACCCGCACCGAGGACGGCGCCCACCCGTCCATGGACCCCCACCGGCTCGGCGAGCTGCTGGAGGTCCTGTCCCAGCAGGCCGAGGCCGCCCAGGCCATCGGCGCCCCGCCGGTGGTGCTGTGCAGCGCCGCGACCCGCCGGCACCTGAAGGCACTCACCGTCCACGCCCTGCCCAACCTGACCGTCCTCTCCTACAACGAGATCCTCCCCGACGTGCGAGTCGAGCCCGTCGGGATGGCACGCGTCGCCTGACAAGGAGCGAGCTGACCGATGCAGATCAAGCAGTTCACCGGATCCTCCGTCGATGAGATCCTCAAGCAGATCCGCGCGGAGCTCGGCGACGACGCCGTGATCATCCAGACCCGCCGCATCGTGCGCGGCGGGATCGGCGGCTTCTTCGGCCGGGAGATGATCGAGGTCACCGCCGCCGAGGGAGTCGAGGACGAGGCCGGCCGCGAGCAGCTCAACCGGGCCGCCGCCCGGGCCGTGCTCGACGTCCACGACGACGAGGACGACCTCCCGAACCCGTTCGCCCGTCACCTGCAGCACCGCATGTCGGCGGCCACCGAGGCGGAGACCGACCCCCGCATGTACGACGGCCCGGCCGCGTCGCCCGCCGGCGTCTACGCCCGCAACGCCCAGGCCGCGGAGCCGGAGGACCGTCCCTTCGCGCCCGGCGGCCCGGAGCGCACGCAGGCGATCATCGATGCCGCCCGCGACGCGATGCGCCAGGCGCGCGCCGCCCGCGAGGAGCAGAGCGCGGTCGCCGAGCCGCCGGCCCGCACCGCCACCGGTCTCCCGGACCCGCCGCAGTTCATCCCCGCGACCCGCCCCGCGGCGCGCACCGCCGGCGGCATGAACGTGGTGCCGGACGCCGACGACCCGGCCGTCGCCCTGCCCGTGTGGGAGCGCGTCGAGACCGCGCGGCCGTCCCTGCCGCGCGCCGCCGCATCCCCCGCGGAGTACGCCGAGCAGGTCGCCGCCCGGTTCGAGGCGCCCGCCGCGTACGCCCCCCAGGCGGACGAGGCGTACCTCGACGACCTCGACGAGGAGCCGGGGCCCGCCGCGCCGCCGCGGCGCCGAGCCGAGGCCGCGCCCGCCCCGTCCCGCCGCGCCGCGCCGCGCCGCGCCGCCGCGCCGCCGCCCCCGCCGGCCATCGAGGACGACGAGGAGGACCTCGAGGACCTCCCCGCGATGGAGGACGAGGCCGTCGCGATCGCCGAGGAGCCCATCGCCCCGGCTCCCGCCCGCGCCGGGTCCCGGCAGGTCGTGGTGTCGGCCGCCGAGCCGGCCGCCGGCCCCGCGAAGGCCCTGGAGGCCGTCCGCGGCGAGCTGCTGGGCGCCGGCGTCGACGCCCGGTACCTCGACCCGTTCCTCGACGGGTTCGCCCGCACCTGCCTGCCGTTCAGCGACGGCGACGCCCTGCGCGACTCCGTGCGCGGCTGGTTCGCGTCGCGCCTGCCCGTCCCGCGGGAGTGGAAGGGCCGGCCGGCCGGCCACATGCTCGCGTTCGTCGGCCAGAGCGGCGTCGGCAAGAGCACCGTGGTGAGCAAGCTCGCATGGCGCCTGCACGCCGCCGGGCAGTCCGTCGCGGTGATCTGCGCCGGCGGCAGCCCCGACCCCACCCTGGAGGCCGTCACCCAGCGCCTCGGCCTGGCCCTGGCGATCGCCGAGGACGGCGACGCCGTTGCGCAGGCCCGGGCGGAGCTCGCCGGGCACGACGCGATCCTCGTGGACACCCCGGGCCGGTCCCACAAGAACCTGGGGGACATGGAGGAGCTGGGGCGCCTGCTCACCCCGTGCAAGGCGGAGGAGGTCCACCTGGTCCTCCCGGTCGCCGTGCACCTGGCGGACCTCGGGGACGTGTCCCGCCGCTTCCGGCTCGCCGGCGTGAACCGCCTCACCCTCACCAAGCTCGACGAGACACGGTTCCTCGGCAACCTCGTCAACGTGCCGCTGCGCATGGCCAAGCCGTTGGCGTTCCTCGCCGACGGCCCGGGCGTGCCCGGCGACCTGTCGCCCGCCGACCCCGTGCGGGTGGCGGAGCTGCTGCTGCCGTGACCCTCTTCCTCGCACGACGTGAGGCGGGCGACCCCGGCCCGCTGCCGCTGCCCGGCACCGAGGTGTGGCTGGAGGACCTCCCCATGGGTCCGCTCGGCACCATCGTCGGTGAGATCCGCGGCGACCGCGTCCGGCTGGAGCCGCCGCGCCTGGGCGGGGAGGCCGTGACGCTCGCGCCGGGCCGCGACCTGGCGATCACGTACCCCGCCGGCGAGGTGCCGTGCGAGGCCCGCGTGGTCACCGTCACCGCCGAGCCGGACGACGCCCCCGGCCTGTGGCTCCAGGTCCGGTCCGTCGACCGGATGCAGCGCCGGTCCGCCGTGCGCGTGCCCGTGCAGCTCATCGCCCGGCTCCTGCCCGACGGCGCCCCCGAGGGCGCGGAGGCCCCCGAGATCCTGGAGTCCGGGGTCACCGAGGACCTGTCGGCCAGCGGGGTGCTCGTGCGCCTGAGCGACCCCGTCGACGTCGGCAGCAGGGCGCGCCTGGTCATCCACTGCGGTGGTGACGGCGGCGACGTGGAGGTCGTGGCGACGGTCGTCCGCGTCGACCGTGAGGAGCAGTCCGCCCGGCCGTACCGGGCGGCCCTCACGTTCCCGGACATCGACCGTGAGTCGGAGTCCCGGCTCGTGAAGTTCCTGTTCGAGCGCCAGCGGGTGCTCCGCCGCCGTGCGAGCGGGATGGAGTAGGCGATGGCCAAGGAGGCGAAGGCACCGAAGACCGCCAAGGGCGGCGACACGGGGGCGGTGGGCCTGTGGACCCAGCGTGCCCGCGGCATCGGCCTGCTGCTGGGCTTCGGCGTCGCGTTCTGGATCTCGCGGGGGGAGGGCCTGCCCACCTCCGACGCGCTCCTGCGCGGCGTGATCGGCGCCTTCGCGATGTCGCTGGTGTGCTGGTGGTGCGCGCTGATGGTCATCCAGGCGCTCATGCGCACCGCGGTGCACCGGCAGAACGAGCGGTACGCCGCCGCCACGGAGTTCGCGGCGTCGGACGACGAGCCCTCCGCCGCGGAGGGGAACCCGTGAACGTCCAGCGGAAGGGGTGAGGTGTGATGTCGAGTCTCACGATCGGCGGCCCCCGGTGGTTCCCGGCGTTCGACGCCTCCACCGTCGGGATCGGGCAGTCCGAGCGGGCCCGGCCGCTGCCGGACCACTCCCGCGGCAGGCAGGTCGACGGTTCGGACGCCAAGCCGGAGGACGAGGGGGAGGACACGCGTGACCCGCAGCGCCGGCGCCCGGAGGCGGCCCGGCCCGGCGGGGCTCCCGACCCGTCCGGAAACGCCGGCCGCCGGCTGGACGCGTTCGCCTGATGAACGGACGCTCCGGGGCACGTCCCGCGTACCTGGTGGTGCACGGGGATGACGACGGCACGTACGTGGGCGGCCTCATGCTCACCGACGAGAGCGGCCTGCCGGTCGACTTCCGCTACACCGACCCCATCACCCCGACCCGGCTGCAGCGGGCCCTGTACGGCGGCGCGCTCGACCGCTACCTGCGCGCCGACGTCGTCGCCGCGACCCTGCTGAAGGCGGCGAGCGAACCGCCCACGGTGCTGCTGGTGGAGGACGAGTCCCTGCTGGACGCGATCGAGGCGGAGTGCCCCGTCGCGGTCATCGGCCCCTCGCGGGTCCCGCCGCTCGGCGAGGCCGGCACCACCCGCACCGACACGCCCGGTGAGACCCTGGTGCAGGTCACCGAGGGCGCGAACCCCGTGCGCATCAGCGTCGCCGACCCCGCCCGCACCGCGGAGGTCACCGCCGCGCTGGTCGCCCTGGGGTCGCGCATGGACCCGCTGGAGCCGGCGGACCGCGTGCGGGCGGCGCTGGAGCTCATCGCCGCCGGCGAGAGCGTCTAGCCCGGCCCGATGGCCCGGCGCACCGTCGCCGAGGAGCTCCGGCGGGTCCTCGCGAAGCTCGGCGGCACCCCGTCCACGCGGGAGGTCGCCCCGCCGTCGGCCGGGACCCACGCCCCCGGCCTGTGCGTCGCCCACGCCGAGCCGCTGGGTCTCGGCATCGCGGCGGCGGCGGGCCGCGTGCCGGAGCCCGCGGCCGTCACCCGCGGGGGGTCCGTGGAGGTGCCCGCCACCGAGGGACGGGGACTCGCCACCCTCATGGAACCCGGGCCGGCGCGCGGCGCCGCCGTGCGGGCGGATGCGCCGGTGGTCCGGGAGGGGTCACTGGCCGCGGTGCTGCGCGTCCACCGCGGAGGGGCCACGTTCCCGCCCGTCGCGGTGAGCCCGGTCGCGCCGTGCGCGGCCGCCGCGCGCGCCGCCCACGCGCCGCTCGGCGGCGCCGTGCCCGGCCGCGTGGCGCCGCTGCCACCGCTCACGGCGCTGGGCGCCCGCCCGCGCCCGGACGGCCCCCTGCTGCTGGCGCACCGCACGCGTGTGGACTGGGGCCTCATCGACCGCGAGCGCCTCGCGCGCGACTGGGGCCGGGTGCTGCGCGACCACCGCCTGCCCGCCGCGGACCTGCAGCTGGTGGGCGTGTTCGGGCCCATCGCGCTGGCCGCCGTGGCGTCGGTCGCCGTCGGCGCCGACGGCCGCCTGGCCGTGCGCCTGGTGCGCCCGCGCCTGCCGGGACCCGCCGGGGACGTGGTGATCGCCCGCCACGAGCGCACGGGCGCGCTCCTGCGCAGCGACGTCTCCTGAGGCCGTCGCCGGGGCGGACGCCCGTCCGGCTCAATACGATCACCCGGTTCCCGGTTGCCAACGGCGGTCCCGAACCGCCGAAAGGGTGTGAGATGAGGCTCAAGTCAAGGGTGATGGTTGGGGTCGGGAGCGCCGCATTGATTGCGCTTGTTCCCGCCGTGGCGTCCGCGCAGACACCGACGGACACCACCACCACCCCGACGACCCCGACCGCCCCGGTGGTGCCGCCCGCACCGGGCCTCATCGCATCCGGCGTGAGCATCGAGGGCGTCGACGTGAGCGGCCTCACCAAGCGCGACGCGGAGCTGAGGATCGCCACCGAGGTCGTCGCGCCCAAGCGCGCCCCGCTGGTCGTGGTCATCCGGGGGCACCGGATCCCGATCTCCCCGGACAACGCCGGCTACACGTACCTCATCTCCCGCGCCGTGACCGGCGCCATGAACGTCGCCCGCAGCCAGCCGCCGGGCCCGGTGGACATCCCGCTCACCGAGCGCGTCCAGCTCGGCAAGCTGAAGAAGGTCCTGGAGTGGCGGGCCCGGAAGCTCCGGGTGTCCCCGAGGAACGCGACCGTCGCGTACGCCGCCCGCAGCGGGAAGGTGAAGATCACCCGCTCCCGTCCCGGGGTGGAGCTGAACGTCCAGCGGTCGCTCACCAGGGTCCGCGACGCGATCCTGTCCGGTGACCGCACGCCGCTCACCCTGCCCCTCTCGCGGATCGCGGCGGACGTCCCCACGGTTCCCACCACGGTGTTCATCGACCGCGGCCGGTTCCGGCTCACCATCGTCCGCAGGAGCGGGATCATGACGTTCCCGGTCGCGGTCGGGCAGCCCGCCTACCCCACGCCCACCGGGGCCTTCCACGTCGTCGACAAGCAGCGGAACCCGACCTGGTACCCGCCGGACTCCCGCTGGGCCGCCGGCCTGGGCCCCGTCGCCCCGGGCGCCGGCAACCCGCTCGGCACCCGCTGGATGGGCCTGTCGGCGCCGGGGATCGGCGTCCACGGCACCCCGTCGCCCGGTTCCATCGGCACCCGCGCGTCCCACGGCTGCATCCGCATGTACATCCGGGACGCCGAGCGCCTCTTCGAGCTCCTCGACATCGGCACCCCGGTCACCATCCTCTAGCCAGAACGGCCGGCGGCGCCCACCGGGGGCCGCCGGAGCCCTCAGGCCTCGTCGACCTCGCGGCGCAGCTCGAGGCGGCGTTCCGGGGTCACGTCCATCCAGTCGACGTCGGTGATGGCGCCCTCCAGGGCCCACAGGAGGATGAGGGTGACGTCCCACGGACGCCACGCCTTGATCATCCGGTAGGCCTCGGCGGCGCCGACGCGCCGGAGCTCCTCCGGCGTGTCGATGCCCACCTCGGCGAGCCACCGGGCGGAGGTGGGGCCGATGTTGCGCAGCCCGGTCGACTCGGCCTCCGGGCTCATGCGCGGGCCGTCCCGAGGGCGGTGCGGATGCGGGCGGCGGCCGGGCCGGGGAGGAGGGCGGTGATGCGCAGGCCGTCGTCGGTGGCCTCCTCGTGCACCTCGTGGCCCTGCCGGTACACGTCCTTGAGCAGCGCGCCGTCGGCGTACGGGATGACGACGTCGAGGGCGGTCATCTGCGCGCGGGCGAGGTCGGCGAGCCGTTCGCGCAGCTCCTCGAGGCCCTCGCCGCTGAGGGCGGACGTGAGCATCGCCCCGGGGTTACGGGCCACCAGGGCGTCGCGCTCGTCCGGGGTGAGGCGGTCGACCTTGTTGAGCACGCTGATGCGGGGGATCTCCGCGGCGCCGATCTCCTCCAGCACGTCCTCCACGGCGACGGCCTGCGCGAGGCGGCGGGCCTCCGGCTCTGACGCGTCGGCGACGTGGAGGATGAGGTCGGCGTCCCGCACCTCGTCGAGCGTCGACCGGAACGCCTCCACCAGCTGGTGGGGGAGGGCCCGGATGAACCCGACGGTGTCGCTCAGCAGCACGCGGTACCCGCGGTGCTCGATGGACCGCGTGGTGGGGTCGAGGGTCTCGAACAGCGCGTTGTCGACGGCCACGTCCGCCCCGGACACGGCGTTCATGAGGCTCGACTTGCCGGCGTTCGTGTACCCGGCCAGGGCGACGCGCGGCACGCCGGACTCCAGGCGCCGCTCGCGCATCACGGCGCGGGAGCGGTCGAGGTCGCGCAGGCGTCGCCGCAGCACCGCCATGCGGTTCCGCAGCAGGCGGCGGTCGGACTCCAGCTGGCTCTCACCCGGGCCGCGGGTGCCGACGCCGCCGCCCAGGCGTTCCAGGTGCTGCCACAGCCCCTCCTGCCGCTGGTACGAATACTCCAGCTGGGCGAGCTCGACCTGCAGCTTGCCCTCGGCGGTGGTGGCGTGCAGGGCGAAGATGTCGAGGATCACGGCGGTGCGGTCGACCACCCGGATCCTCAGGCGGTCCTCCAGCACGCGCTGCTGGCGCGGCGTGAGCTCCCCGTCGACCGCCACGAGGTCGGGCTTGAGGCGCGTCACCAGCTCCTCGACCTCCTCGAGCTTGCCCGTGCCGAGGTAGGCGCGCTGGTCGGGATGCGGGCGCTGCTGCACGACGGTCTCCACCACCTCCGCGTCGGCGGTGCGCAGCAGCTCGGCGAGCTCGTCCAGGGAATCCTGGGCGGTCTCGTCGTTGCGGACCACCGAGGCGATCACGATCGCCCGCTCCGGTCCGAGCCGCGGCAGGGGCACCTCGTGCGCGTCCCGCTCGGCCCGGCCGCGGTAGGTGCGCTGGAGGTCGCGGTCCTTCCCGTGCTCGGTGAATCGGTCCTTGCCCACACCTCCATCATGCCGCGCGACGGGGACGGCACACCACCGGCCGGTCAGCCCTTGGCCTCCTGGACGACGATGAGGCGTTCCATCGTCTTCGCGACCACCGCGTCGGGCACCGCCCCGGACGCGCGGATCACGAGCGCATTGGGCCCGACCGTGCGCGTGAGGACCCGCACGCGCGCCCCGCCGGACTGCCGGGTGCCCTGGCCGCCGGGGACGTCCCGCGGCGTCCACGCCGACACCCCGGACCCGCCGAGATCCTGCTGGCTCACCTGCAGCGAGAAGTTGTAGGCGATGGGCTTGCTGGGCCACACCGTCACCGCGGCCGCCATCGATCCCCCGCCGGCCGCCGTCCACCGCCGCACCCCGCCGTGCCGCAGGCCGGCGGCCACCACCCGGTCCGCCCGGGCCGCGTCGCGCATCCCGAGGATCGCCTCGATGAGGTCCAGGGGCTCGGCGGCCAGCGGGCCGCCGTCGTCGGTGAGCCCCGAGGGGGTGGGGAGCACCCCGAGCAGCGCCACGGGGTCCGCGGCGGCGAGGCCCCCGGTGTCCCGCGGGCCCTCGGGACCGCACCCCGCCAGGGCGATGAGGACCGCCGCGGCCGCCGCCGCGAGGGCGCTCCGGCGGCGGGTCGTGGTTAACCGGTCCTCAACGGCTGACATCTGGATCATGTTTCCGGGCGTCCCTACACTCGAGCCGAGGCCACGGAGGCGTCTTCTGGGGGCGCCGGTGGCCGTGATCGAGGAGGAAGCATGAACTCCGCTCCCCAGCGGATCGGCAACATGTTCAAGACCTTCGCCCTCCTGGGCGCCCTCACGGCGCTGCTGCTGGTGATCGGGCAGCTGGTGGGCGGGTCGGGCGGCCTGATCATCTTCGCCGCGTTCGCCGTCATCTTCAACCTGGCGGCCTACTGGTTCAGCGGGCCGATGGCCCTCAAGATGAGCCGCGCGCAGCCGGTGAGCGAGCAGGAGGCTCCCGAGCTGCACGAGATGATCGCCACCCTCTCGGCCCGCGCCGGCATCCCAAAGCCGGCCGTGTACGTCACCCCGGCCGAGCAGCCCAACGCCTTCGCGACCGGCCGCAACCCCAAGCACGCGGCCGTCGCGGTCACCAGCGGCATCATGCGGTCGCTGCCCCGCCGGGAGCTGGAGGGCGTCATCGCCCACGAGCTCGCGCACATCAAGAACCGGGACATCCTCATCGCGAGCATCGCGGCGATGGTGGCCGGCGCCATCTCGGCGATCGTGAACTTCCTGCAGTTCTCCCTGCTGTTCGGCGGGGGCGACGACGACGGCAACCCGCTGGGGTTCATCGGGACGATCGCGGCCATGATCCTGGCCCCGCTCGCCGCGGTGGTCATCCAGATGGCGATCTCCCGTCAGCGCGAGTACGTGGCGGACGCCACCGGCGCCGAGATCCTCGGGGACCCGAACCCCCTGGCCGACGCGTTGGTTAGGCTCCACCGCGGGACGGAGGTCGTCCCGATGCAGGTGAACCAGGCGGCGGCGCCGCTGTACATCGTCAACCCGCTGGGGAGCTTCGGCCGCAAGATGTCGGGCCTGTTCTCCACGCACCCGCCCATGGAGGAGCGGGTGGCCCGGCTCCGGGCGATGGCGACCTACAGCCACAGCGCCTGAGCGTACGAGCGGCGAGGGGACGACGATGGGTCTGCAGGATGAGGTTGCGAAGCTGGTCGGCAGCGAGTCGGCCAAGCACAAGCGGCTCGTGGAGTACGTGATCCGCCAGATCGGGACCGAGCGGCACCTGGCGGAGATCCTCGAGGACCCGTACATCACCAACCGGCTCTCCCCGCTGGAGCGCCGCGCGCTCCTCGAGGAGCCCGAGATCATCGACGCCGTCCAGGACGAGTTGCTGGGCGAGATGCGCACGAAGCTCGAGGCGGCCGTCGGGGAGTAGGGGTACACTCGTCCCTGTGTTCGGGGACGACAGAGACCGTCTGCCACGAGGGCGGGGCGCTCCTGGGCGCCCCGCCCTCGGTCTGCTGGAGGACCGCGGCCGCGGGGTGACCGCCCGTGCATAGGTTCTTCGACCAGAACGAGACCATCATCCTGTTCGCCCACGGGCTGGTGTTCTTCAGCCTGGGCTTCGCGGTGTGGATCCAGCGGCGCAGGGCGAGCCGGCTCGTGCTCACCAACGCCCTCATCTGGCTCGCGGCCTTCGCGTTCATCGAGGCGTTCGCGGTGTGGGGGCAGGTGTTCGTCCCCATCCAGGAGGAGTACCTCGGCGACGGCATCGTCGATGCGCTCATCGTGCTGCGCGGCCTGCTGCAGACCGCGGCGTTCCTGTTCCTCGTGCAGTTCGGCCTGCGGCTCCTGCAGCTGGACCCGCGCACCCGGCGGCTCCTCACCGCGCTGTCGATGGTCGCCTGGGCGGCCCTGCCGGTGGTCACCGCCGCGTTCGCCCGCAGCCGCGGCTGGACCGTGGAGGACTGGGAGCGGTCCCTGGACGCCACCGCGCGGCTGCTGTTCCTGTTGCCGGGGGCGCTGCTCGCGGCGGTGGGCATGTGGCGCCAGCGCGGAGCCCTGGCCGCGGCGGGCATGACCGGCATCAAGAGCTACGCGGCGGCCGCCGCCGGGGTGCTCGCCGTGTACGGCCTGCTGGGCGGGCTCATCGTGGAGCCCGCCCCGTGGGCGCCCGAGGCGCTCAGCGACCGGGCGTGGTTCGACTACACCGGACTGCCGCTCGCCGCGCTGCGCGGCCTCGCCGGCCTCGCCCTGTGCGTCCTCGCGGTGAAGCTGCTGGAGATCTTCGAGGTCGAGGCCAAGCAGCGCCTCGACGCGCTGGAGCGTTCACGGGCCGTGGCCGAGGAGCGCGCGCGTTTCCGCCGCGACCTGCACGACGGGACCATCCAGTCGATCTACGCGGCCGGCCTGCACCTGGAGGCCCTGGCGATGCGCGTGACCGACGACGAGATGCGGCACGAGGTGCGCAGCGTCGTCGCCGACCTCAACACCGTCACCGACGGCATCCGCCGGTACATCACCGACCTGTCCGAGACGCCGGACACGGCCGCGGGCATCGCGGACCGCCTCGCCGTCCTCTCCCACGAGTTCGCCCAGGAGACCGGGCTGGAGGTGCGCATGCGCGTGCGCGGCGTGGGCGTGAGCGGGCCCATCCCGGACGGCGCCGGCCGCCACCTGGAGCAGATCCTGCGCGAGGCGCTGAGCAACAGCGCCCGCCACGCCGGCCAGTGCACGGCCGACGTGAGCCTGGCCTTCGCCCCGGACGAGCTGGAGCTCGTGGTCCGCGACGACGGCTGCGGCCTGTCGGTGGCCGCGGGCGGCGGCGGCGACGGCCACGGGCTGCGCAACATGCGCGAACGCGCCCGCCGCATGGGCGGCCGCCTCACCTTCGACGGTTCCGCCGGAACCCGGGTCGTCGTCGCCGTCCCCCTGGACTCCGACGTCCCAGCCCCCCTCCCGATCCCACGACCCTTCCCAGAGGTGATCCCCTCATGAGCACCAACACCGAGTCCATCCGCGTGCTGATCGTCGACGACCACGCGGTCGTCCGGATCGGGCTCAAGACGCTGCTCGCGAACACGGCGGGGTTCCGGGTCGTCGGCGAGGCCGGGACGGTGGCCGAGGCCATCGCCCTCGCGGTCCAGGCCCGCCCG
Organism: Thermoleophilia bacterium; assembly: GCA_020848615.1. Taxonomy (GTDB): domain Bacteria; phylum Actinomycetota; class Thermoleophilia; order Miltoncostaeales; family Miltoncostaeaceae. Next base: position 39,650 of record JADLHW010000160.1, on the reverse strand, counting down.
GACGTGGTGCTCATGGACGTCCGCCTGCCCGACGGCAGCGGCGTGGAGGCCTGCCGGCGCATCAAGGCCGACAACCAGGAGATCCGGGTCGTGATGCTCACCTCGTACCAGGACGAGGAGGCCATCGTGGGCGCCGTGATGGCGGGGGCGTCGGGATACCTGCTCAAGCAGGCGGACGCCGACCGCCTCACCCAGGCCATCCGCGACGCCGCGGCGGGGGAGAGCTCCCTCGACCCCCGGGCCGCGGGGACGCTGCTGAGCCAGTTCCGGGAGCTGTCGGCCAAGCAGGCCGAGGCGGAGCTCGCGGGGCTCACCGACCGGGAGCGCCGCATGCTCGCGCTCATCGCCGAGGGCTACACCAACCGGGCGATCGGCGAGGTGCTGCACCTCTCCGAGAAGACCGTCCGGAACCACGTGAGCCAGCTGCTGCGCAAGCTCGGGTTCCAGCGCCGGTCGCAGGCCGCGGCGTGGGCGGGGCAGCGGCGCCTGGAGCTCCCGCCGGCCTAGTCCCGCCCGCGGGGACGCCGCGGGGGCGGGTAACGGACGGCCGCGGCCCGGGGTACGATCGGCGCCGAGCAGCCCGGCTCACCCCACGCCCTCAGGAGGCCCCGCATGAGCACCCCGGCCGGTTGGTACGACGATCCCACGCGCGGGGGGCGCCTGCGGTACTGGGATGGCAGCCAGTGGACGGAGTGGGTGTCCGAGAACGGCCAGACCGCGAGCGAGCCGCTGGGCGCGCCGCACGCGCCGGCCTCCGGGACGCCGTCGCAGGTGAGGGAGGTGCCCGCCGAGGTCTCCACCGCATCCGAGCGGGCGGCGGAGCCCACCCCGGGCAGCCAGCCGGCCCCGGGCGCCGGCGGCACCTGGGGGACGGCGGCGCCGGCGGCGGTCGCGGTGTCCACCGGGACCCGCGGCGGCTATCCGATGAACCTGCTGGGCCGGGTCGGCCACGGGATCGCGGCCGTGGGCGGGCTGTTCACCCTGGGTTCCATCGGGCAGACGCTCACCGAGCAGCCGTTGGGCAACGGCTACGAGGCGACCGACGCGGTGCCGGTGACCGGGCTCGTCCTCACCGCGGGCGCCGTCGTCGCCGCGCTCGTGCCCAACGTGTGGGCGCGGCTGGGCGGGCACCTGGTGGCTGCCGGGGCCGCCATGTTCCTGCTCCTGTTCATGATCGGGACCCGCACCGGTGACGCGCTGGTGGCCGGCACGGACGTGAGCGTCTCGTTCGGGTGGTGGTGCATCGCCATCGCCGCCGGGCTCGGCGTGCTGGGCGTGCTCATGGCCACGTTCTTCTTCACCACCCCGGCCCGTGCCGACGACGGCCGCGACAGCGCGCCCCCGATGGGCGTGATCGGGTTCGTCGTCGCGCTCGTCGGCGTCCTGGTGTTCCCGCTGGCGGCCGTCGGGGGCGCCGCGGGGCTCCTCGGCAAGCACGACAGCGACGCCTCGTCGCGCCGCATCGGCGGCCGCGGGCTGGCGATCGCGGCGTTCTGGGTCGGCGTCGCCGCCTTCGCCCTGTGGGGCGTCATCCTCTGGATCGCCGGGGTCGCCGCACAGCCGTGACCGCACGCGCCGGCGCCGCGTGCGCCGTCGGGGCACGCCGCTAGTCTGTTTCCGGATGCATGATTTACAATGCGTCTGTCTCAGATCAGGAATCGGGTGATGGAGCGCACGAGCGACATTCGCGGCATCGCCGGCACGGACGGCCAGGAACCCGTGCACGGCTGGACGTTCCTCACCAACCACGGGCACGTGATGGTGGCGCTGGCCCTCGACCCGGACATGCGCGTGCGGGACCTCGCCGGCGCCGTGGGGATCACCGAGCGCGCCGCCCAGCGCATCGTGGGCGAGCTGGTCGACGCCGGTTACCTGCGCCGGGAGAAGCACGGGCGGCGCAACCGGTACCACCTGGACGCGTCGCGGCCGTTGCGGCACTCGCTGGAGGGGCACCACACCATCGGCCGGCTGCTGGACGTGCTCGCCGAGGATCCCGGCCAGGAGGTCACGGGGCCTGGGGCGCGCTCCCGCTCGGCAGGCTGATCAGCACGCGCGTCACGCGCTGACCGCGCATCTCGTCGACGGTGAACCCGATGCCGTCGCGCTCGACGTGCTCGCCGGCCCTCGGGAGCCGGCCGAGGGCGTCGAACACCAGGCCGCCCACGGACTCGTAGGGGCCGTCTGGCAGCTCGTGCCCGATGAGGTCCGCCGCCTCGCCGACGCCCAGCGACGCCCGCACGAGCCAGTCCGCCGCCCCGACGCGCTGGGCGGGGGTCACGGGCATGTCGAACTCGTCGTCGATCTCCCCGACGATCTCCTCGATGAGGTCCTCCAGCGTCACCACGCCGGCGACCGACCCGTACTCGTCCACGACCACCGCCAGGTGGTCGCGGCCCCGCCGGAACCGGGCGAGCAGATCGTCCAGGCGCGATGTCTCGAGCACCAGCTGGGCGGGGCGCAGCAACGGCACCAGGTCGGAGGGCGGCTGCGGCGCGTCCATGGCCTCCAGCAGCCGGCGCACGTGGAGCGTGCCGCGGACGTCGTCCAGGTCGCCGCCGTGCACCGGGTATCGGGTGTACGGGTGCTTGCGCACCACCGCCGCGGCCTCGCCCGGCCGCATCGCCACGTTCAGGGCGACCACGTCCGGCCGCGGGACCATCACGGTCCGGACCTGCTGCTCCGGGAGCTCCAGCACGCCACGCAGCATCCGCTGCTCGTCCTCCTCGATGATCCCCTCCTCGCCGGCCGACTCGACCAGCAGGCGCAGCTCCTCGGCCGATCGCCGTCCCAGCGCGGAGGGGGCCGGGAGACCGAGCGCGCGGGTGGTGAGGCGCGACAGCCGCTCCAGCGCCACCACGAACGGGCGGAACACGGCGGTGAAGGCCCGCACCGGGCCGATCGCGACCATGGCGACCCGCTCCGGGTGGGCCAGGCACGCGGTCTTCGGGACGATCTCCCCCAGCACGACCGTGACGGCCGTGACCAGCGTGAACGCCAGGGCGACGCTCAGCACGAACGGCAGCGTCTCGCCGAGGGTGCCGTCCAGCGGGTCGAAGACGCCCTCCACCAGCCGCCGCACCGCGGGCTCGCCGACGGCGCCGGCGCCCAGTGACGACGCGGTGATCGCCACCTGCACGGCCGAGATGAACCGCGTGGGATCCGCCTGCAGCTCGACGACCCGGCCCGCCCGCGCCGACCCCTCCTTGGCGAGCTCCCGGAGCCGCAGGGGGTTGGCCGACACGAAGGCGTACTCCGCGGCCACGAAGAACGCGTTCCAGGCGACGATGAGGGCGAGCACGACGAGGCCGAGGAGCACGGCCGGTGACCTCCGGTGGGCGGTGATCGTCCCCGGCGAGTATGCCCGCATCCGGCGCCGCACACGTCCGCGCCGGACCGTTGCTCACAATCATCCTGATCATTGGTATAAGCTGCGGGCCGCAATGGGATCCCCGTCCGGGGGTGCCGGCCACGCCATGCCAGGGGTGTGATGCAGATGCTGAGGGGCTTCCGCGCCCTGCTCGCCGCGCCGGACGCGGTCCCGTCGGGGACCGGCTTCCCCGCACTGAGCGTGCGGGGGGTGAGCAAGCGATACCAGACGGGCGCGGACGCGCTCACCGAGACCTCGATCGACGTCGCCGAGGGCGAGTTCGTGTCGCTGGTGGGACCGTCCGGCTGCGGGAAGTCCACCCTGCTGGGGATGATCGCCGGCCTGCTCGCCCCGGACACGGGCGCCATCGAGCTGGACGGCGAGCGCGTCACGGGTCCCGGCGGCGGGCGCGCCATGGTCTTCCAGGACGCGGCGCTCATGCCGTGGCTGTCGGTGCGGCACAACGTCGAGTACGGCCTGCGCGCGCAGCGCGTGGCGCGCGGCGAGCGCCGCGACCGGGCGATGGACGCCCTCGCGATGGTGCACCTGGAGCACGTCGCCGACCGCCACCCGCACGAGCTGTCCGGCGGCATGCGCCAGCGGGTCGCGATCGCCCGCGCCCTGGTGCTGCGCCCCCGGGTGCTCCTCATGGACGAGCCGTTCTCGGCCCTCGACGCGCAGACCCGCACCGTGCTCCACGAGGAACTGCAGCGCATCTACCTGGAGACGCGTCCGGCCGTGGTGTTCGTGACCCACAACCTCATGGAGGCGGCGTTCCTCGCGGACACCGTCTACCTGCTGTCCTCGGGGCCCGGCCGCATCGTCAAGCGCTACACCGTCGACGTGGACCGGCCCCGCGAGGAGCGTGACCCCCGCCTCACCGAGATCCGCAACGACATGCTGGAGCGGATGCGCGACGAGGCGCACGCGAAGGCCGCCGAGACCGGCCGACCGCCCCTCGCCGCGACATCGGCGGCCGCCGGGTGACCGCGCGGGCCGGGTCCACGGCCGGCGTGCCCGGCGCCGGGGCGGCGCGGATCGCGGCGCTGTGGGTGCTGCGGCGCGTGTGGCTCGTCGCGCTCCTGCTGGGGCTGTGGTGGCTCATCACCCGTGCGGGGTGGGTCGGCGCCGTGAAGCTCCCGCCGCCCGGAGCGGTGTGGGAGGAGCTGGGCAACGCGTTCCGGAACCGCGACCTCGCCGGGGCGATCGGCAGCACCATGGGCCGGCTGGTGCAGGGATGGGCGATCGGGGTGGTCGCCGCCGTCGCCCTCGGGCTCGTCGCGGCCGCGGTGCCCTTCGTGGAGGACGGCGTCCGCCCGCTGATGTCGGGGCTGCAGGCCGTCCCCACCATCGCGTTCCTCCCGCTGGCGATCCTCTGGTTCGGCTACGGCCCCGCGGCGGTCCTCGCGATCACGGTCTTCGGGACCTTCAAGCCCATGACGCTCGCGACGATCAGCGCGGTGCACCAGATCTCCCCGACCCTGCGGCAGGCGGGGCGGGCGATGGGGGCGAGCGGCGTCTTCTTCCAGCGCACCCTGGTGTTCCCGGCCACGGTCCCGGCGCTGGTGACGGGGCTGCGGCTGTCGTGGGCGTTCGCCTGGCGGTCGCTCATGGCCGCCGAGCTCATCGTGGGCGGCACCCCCGGCCTGGGGCAGCTGCTGGAGGAGGGCCGTGAGCTCAACGACATCCAGCTGGTGATCGGGGTCATCGTCGTGATCGCCGCCATCGGGATCGTGGTGGAGCAGGTGGCGTTCACCCGGTTCGAGCGGTGGGTGAAGCATCGGTGGGGGCTTGCCACCCCGGTGTAGTCGCATCGCCGCCCTCGTCGCGGTCCTCGCCCTGGCCGCGGCCCTCGCGGGCTGCGGCGGGTCCGGCGGCGGCGGCGAGATGCGGCTGGGGTACTTCCCGAACATCACCCACGGCCCGGCGCTCATCGGGCTGCAGGAGGGCGTGTTCGACCGGGAGGTCACCGCGATGCCGGTGAGGCCGGAGAAGTTCGCGACGGGCACGGAGGCCGTGGCCGCCATGCTCGCCGGGTCCCTCGACGCCTCCTACATCGGCATGGGGCCGGTCATCACCACCCTCAGCCGGGCGCCGGGCTCGATCCGGGTGCTCTCGGGCGTGGGGGAGGCCGGCGCCGACCTGGTGGTGCGGCGCGGCGCGGGCATCCGCGGCGTCGCCGACCTGCGCGGCCGGAAGGTCGGCTTCCCGGGCTTCGGCAACACCCAGGACATGACGGTGCGCCTGGTGCTGGAGGCCGCCGGCCTCAGCACGTCGCGAGGCGACCCGGACGTCCGCCTGGTGCGCATCCGCAACGCGGACCTCACGACGGCCTTCGAGCGCGGCGCGCTGGACGCGGCCCTGCCGCCGGAGCCCTGGGGATCGGTGCTGGAGCAGGCCGGCCTGGCCGACGTGCTGGTGCCCGCCGACCGGATCCTGGGCGGCCACTACCCAACCACGGTGCTGGTCGTGCGCGCCGAGTTCGCCGACGAGCACCCGCGGGCCGTCGCGCAGCTGGCGGCCGCCAACCGGGAGCTGGTGCGGCTCGCACGGGACCCGCGGCGCGTGGCCGACGCCTACACGGCGGAGGTGAAGGGCAACAAGCTGGACCCGGCCCTGCTGCTGGGCGCGATCCGCACGAACATCCCGACCACCGACGTGAACCGGGCCGGCACCGCCGCCCTGCTGCGCGCCGCCGAGGACGCCGGGTACATGGCCGATCCGGTGTCCGTCGAGCAGCTGCTGCCGGCCGGATAGCCCGGGGCGCCCGGGATCCCGGGCCGCGACGAAAGGACTCCGGCACGGCGGGTCGAATGTGCGCCGGGAAGGTCCCTGCCGTCCGTCGAGGCGTATCCATGTCACGTCCAGCGCTCGTCCTGGCCCTCGCCAACCAGAAGGGCGGGGTCGCCAAGACCACCACCACCGTGAACCTCGGGGTCGCGCTGCGCATGCAGGGCTACCGGGTGCTCGCGGTGGATCTCGACCCGCAGAGCAACCTCTCCATGAGCCAGGGCATCGACGTCGAGCACCTGGAGACCACGATGTACGACGTCCTGGTGCGCGGCGTGCCGCTCACCGAGACGCTGCACGTGCGGGAGATCGACGTCGCCGCGGCCGGCATCGAGCTGGCCGGCGCGGAGCTCGCGCTCAGCGCCACCATCGGCCGGGAGCGCGCCCTGGAGCGCGCCCTCAAGCCGCTGCGGCACGCCTACGACGTCATCCTGCTCGACACGCCGCCCTCGCTCGGCCTGCTGACCATCAACGCGATGGTCGCCGCCCAGGGCGTGATCGTGCCGGTGCAGTGCGAGTACCTGTCGCTGCGCGGGCTCGCGCAGCTGCAGGCCACGCTGGAGCAGGTCCGGGAGAACCTCAACCCGGACGTGCGCATCATGGGGATCGTCCCCACGATGTACGACGGCAGGACGCTCCACGGCCGCGAGGCGGTGGACGTGCTGCAGCAGAGCTTCGGGGACATCGTCTTCGACGTGCGGATCGGCAAGACCATCCGCTTCGCCGAGGCGCCGGTCCGCGGGAGGAGCGTCCTCTCGTACGACCCGGACGGACAGGCCGCGCGCTGGTACCGCCAGCTCGCGCGGGAGGTGATCGCTCGGGAACTGCGACCCGAGCTCCAGGAGGTGCGCGCATGAACGGACGCCACGAACGCGCGAGCATGCGCGAGGGACCGCTCACCGAGCTGTTCCGCAACACCGAGGCCATGCGCGCGGCACCGCGCGAGGAGCACGTCGCCCCGGAACCCGAGTACCGGCCGTACGACGCGAGCAACTACCTCGCCGTGATCCGCGTGGTGGGCGTCGGTGGCGCCGGCTGCAACGCCATCAACCGGATGGTGGAGGCCGGCCTGCGCGGCGTCGAGTTCGTCGCCATCAACACCGACCGGCAGGCGCTCGACGCATGCGACGCCGACGTGGCGATCCCGGTGGGCGTGGAGGTCACCCGCGGCCGCGGCACCGGCGGCGACCTGGACAAGGGCGAGCTCTCCCTGAAGGAGAGCGAGGAGCACATCCGGCGCGTGCTGCGCGGCAGCGACCTGGTGTTCATCGCCGCCGGCGAGGGCGGCGGCACCGGCACCGGCGGCGCGCCCGTGGTGGCGAAGATCGCCCGGGAGCTCGGCGCTCTCACCGTCGCGGTCGTCACCCGCCCGTTCGCGTTCGAGGGCAACCGCCGCGTGAAGTGCGCGGAGGAGGGCCTGAAGCGCCTCCACGAGGCGGCGGACACCGTCATCGTCATCCCGAACGACCGGCTCATGTCCGTCCTGGAGCGCGGCACCAGCATGGTGGACGCCTTCCGGGTGACCGACGACCTGCTGCGGCAGGGCGTGCAGGGCATCTGCGACCTCATCACGCTGCCGGGCCTCATCAACCTGGACTTCGCGGACGTGCGCACGGTCATCCGTGACGCCGGCTCGGCGCTGCTGGGCATCGGCTATGCCGGTGGCGGCAACCGCGCGGCGGACGCGGCGCAGGCCGCGATCTCCTCGCCGCTGCTGGAGACGCCCATCGACGGCGCCAAGGGCGTGCTGCTGGGCATCACCGGCGGCCCGGACCTGTCGCTCATGGAGATCAGCGAGGCGGCCGACGTGGTCGCCGCGGCCGCGGACCCGGACGCGAACATCATCTTCGGGGCGAGCATCGACCAGAACCTCTCCGGCCAGGTGTGGGTGACGGTGGTCGCCGCGAACCTCACGGGCGAGCGGTCCATCCCGGCCGCCGCGCCGGCCGCGGAACCCGCGTCGTCGCGGCCGGTGGCCCGTCCGGTGCCCACCCGCCAGCAGCAGCTGCAGCAGGTCCACGCCGTGCCGCCGGTGCACCGGCCGTCGGTGGGCGGGGTGCCGCTCGACCAGATCATGGCGCCCGTCCGCACGCCGGTGACGCTCCCCGCGGCACCGGTGAACGGCAGCACGGAGTAGTCCCCACGCCGGCGCTCACCGGCGTCGTCGCCGCGGGCCACCCGGCGTCCGCCCACGCGGGCGCCGAGGCCCTGGCGCGCGGCGGCTCGGCCGTGGACGCCGTGGTCGCCGCGGCGTTCGCCGCCGCGGTGGCCGAGAGCCCGCTCACCGGCCCCGGGGCGGGCGGCTTCATGCTGGTGCGTCCCCCCGGTGGCCCGGCGACCCTGCTGGACTTCTTCGTCGCGGTCCCCGGCCTGGGCCCCGGCGGGCGGCGGCTGCGGCACGAGGACCTGCACGCCTACACCGTGGAGTTCGGCGACGCCGAGCAGGTGTTCCACATCGGCCCGGCGTCGGTCGCCGTCCCCGGGATGGTGCAGGGACTGCTCGCCGCCTGGGAGCGGTACGGGCGCCTCACGCTGCCCGAGCTGGTGGACCCCGCCGTGCGGCTGGGGCGGGAGGGCATCGAGCTGAGCGCCCAGGCCGGGTACCTGCACGCGATCCTCGGCGGCATGCTCACCCACACCCCGGACGCCGCGGGCGTCTACGCGCCGGAGGGACGGGTGCTGGGCGAGGGGGACCGCATCCGCCTGCCGGAGCTCGCCGACACCCTGGAGGAGCTCGGCCGCACGGGCGCCCCGGCGATGGCCCCGGGGGGCTGGCTGGCCACCGCGATCCTCGACGGCCTGCGCGACATGGGCGGGCTGGTGACGGCGGAGGACCTGGCGGCGTACCGCGTCATCGAGCGCACGCCGCTGGAGGTCCCCTTCCGCGGTCTCACCATGCTCACCAACCCGCCGCCCAGCTCGGGCGGCGTGCTCATCGCGGCCGCCCTCGCCGCGCTGTCGGCGGGCCGGCGGGTGACCGGCGACGTGCCGCACTTCTCCGCGATCGCCGCGGCGGGGGAGGCGGCGAACGCCCTGCGCGACGACGACTTCGCCACGGGCCTGCACGACGAGGACTTCCTGGAGCGCTTCTGGGGCCGCCTGGCCGGTGACGCCGGCACGGCGAGCCGCGGCCCCAACGGCACCACGCACGTGAGCGCGGTGGACGCCGCCGGCGGCATGGCCAGCCTGTCCAGCAGCAACGGCGCCGGGTCGGGGGTGATGCTGCCCGGCACGGGGTTCCTGCTGAACAACATGCTGGGGGAGGAGGACCTCAACCCCGGGGGCTTCGGCGCCGCGGACCCCGGGGGGCGCCTCACCTCGATGATGGCCCCGACGCTGCTGCTGGACGGCGCCGCCCCGCGCATCGCCATCGGCTCCGCCGGGTCGAACCGCCTGCGCTCGGCGATCCTCCAGACGATCGTGAGCATCGTGGACGGCGGCATGCCGATCCGGGATGCCGTGCACCGTCCCCGCGTGCATCACGAGTCCGGGGGCGTGGACGTGGAGGGCGGCGTCCCGGAGGCCGCGTGCGCGGCGCTGGAGGCCGCCGGGTATCGTCTGCGGCGCTGGGGCGGCATGAACCTCTTCTTCGGGGGTGTCAGCGCCGCGGGATTCGTGGATGGTGCGCTGGGCGGCGCGGGTGACCCCCGCCGCGGGGGCGCCGCCGCGGGCGTGACGCCCGCGGGGGAGGTGATCGAGCTATCGACGGCGTGATCGTCGAGGTGGACGGCGTGCAGTACCGGATGGTCCCGGAGGCCGTGCGCACCTCGCTGAGTGACAGCGCCCCCATGCTGTGGGGGTTCCCCGTGAACGTGATGCGGGGGGATCAGACCGTGTGCGTGAAGACCTGCTTCGTGGGCCGTGTGAGCGTCCACGCCAAGGATCCGGCGGCGCCGGACGGGCCGTCGGAGAAGCTGTTCCCCATCGTCCACGATCTCGCGCTCGAACGGGTCCGCGCCCGCATCGAGAAGGGCGAGCTGGACGACGAGATCGTGTTCGCCTGAGCCTCGAGGAGAGGGTGAGCCGGCGACGCGCCCACGCGAGGGACCGCCGGCTCAGCCCGCCAGGGGCCCCGCGCCCGGGCGGTCGCTCGGCTCAAGGGCCCGGATGGTGACCTCCGACGCGTCGTGCGGCACGTGCACGGCCAGGCGGCGGGGCGGCGTGCGCTGCACGAACGTGAAGTTCCACTCCGAGGTCGTCCACCCGGCCCAGGTGAGCACCAGCTCCTCCGCGTCGGGGTGCTCCTGCAGGAGCGCGCGCCGGGCCGTGGCCAGGGCCGTGGCCCCCACGCCTCCCAGCAGCTCCCGGATCTGGCGCTCGTTCACCGGAACGGCACCTCGCACACGGTGGCGGGGCCCGGCAGGCCCTCCACCACGACCTCCGTGCCGGCCGGCACATCGCGGCGCAGCACGGCGAGGGCGATGTGCCCGAACGCCGGGCTGCACGCCGCGGACCCCACCGTGCCGATCACGCGGTCCCCGGACGACACCTCCGCGCCCTCCGGCAGCGGCGTCCCGGCGCGCAGGCCCCGCACCCCGCGGTGCACCCGCCCGCGGTGCTGGACGCGCGCCACGGTCTCCTGGCCCAGGTAGCAGCCCTTGGTGAAGCTCACCGCGACGTCCTCCAGCCCGGCCTCCTGCACGAGCGTGCGCGGGCCGGTGTCCCTGCCGGTCATCGGCACGCCGCGCTCCACGCGCAGGACCTCCAGGGCCTCGGCGGGGGCCTCCGCCAGCCCCAGCTCGTCCAGCGCGGCCGCGGCGTCCGCCACCACGAGGTCCGTCGTGCCGGGCACCGGGCCCGGCAGCACCAGGGCACCGGCGGGGCGCCGGTCGCCGGGCACGGTCACGAGGTCCGACGGCTCCGGACCCAGGAGCTCCAGGTCCTCGGAGAAGTGGTAGCGGGCGAGCGCCTCGGCGAGCACCTCCACCGCCGCCGTCGTGGCGACCAGGGTGAACGCGTCGTCGCCGTCCCGGTGCAGGCGCAGGTCGCACACGATGTGACCCTTGGCGTCCAGCAGCAGCGTCCGCTGGGCCTCCCCCGGGGCGAGCGCGGCGAGGTCGTTGCTCAGCAGGCCCTGCAGGAACCGCGGTGCGTCGGGCCCCTCCACCCACATGAGCCCGCAGGTGCCGCGCACCCCGGCGGGCGCGCCGGTGCCGGCGAGCCCCGCGACGGCCGCCGGCAGGTCGGCCACCCTGGCGGGCATCAGTGGCTCACCTTGCCGTTGGTCTTCGCGCGCCCCTCGGCGACGTCCGCGCGGTCCTCCGCCTGCAGGGCGAGCTGGAGCGCGCGGACGACCCGCAGCATGCGGGCGTTCTCGTCGCGGCTCTCGAGCAGCAGCTGCTTGATCGGCGCGGCCAGCTCCACGGCGCCGGCCACGGCGTACGACAGCGGGACGTCCGGCTCCGGCGTGATCGCCCGGGTCTCCCCGGTGACGCGCCGGGACAGCTCGGCGAACAGCGTCCGGACCTCCTGGGCCAGGTTCACGTCCACCGGGCCGGGGTCGTCGGGCAGCGTGCGGCACATCGCCGAGAAGTAGAGGCTGCCCTCGGTCTCCTCCACGATCCGCACGGCCTCCACGCCGCGCACCACCACGTTCAGGCGGCCGTCGCCGGCGCGCTGCAGCAGATCCTCGAACCGCGCGGTGCAGCCGATCTCCGCGGCGACGCCCTCCTCGGCGCGCACGAACACGAACGGCCGGTCCTCCAGCACGCAGTCGGCGTAGAGCTGCCGGTACCGGGGCTCGAAGATGTGCAGCGGGATCCGTTCCCCGGGCACGAGGACCAGGTCGAGCGGGAACAGGCCGAGGTCGCGCGTCTCCACTCGGCCGAGTGTAGCCCGGAGCCGTGTCCCGGTGCCGCTGGTACCATCGCCCGCCGTGGAGCCCACCCCGCTGCAGCAGCTCGCACGCACCGCGCTCGCCGGGGTCGCCCCCTACGAACCGGGCCGCCCGGTGGAGGAGGTCCAGCGGGAGCTCGGGCTGGAACGGGTGATCAAGCTCGCCTCCAACGAGGGCCCGCACCCGCCGTTCCCCGCCGCCGTTGAGGCCATCCGGGACGCCGCGACGCTGCAGCGCGTGTACCCGGATCCCGGCTGCTGGGCCCTGCGGGACGCCCTGTCGGCCCGCCTGGGCGTCCCCGCCGCGTCGGTCATGCCCGGCAACGGCGTCGACAGCATCATCAAGCTGCTGTGCCTGGCGCTGCTGGAGCCCGGCGACGAGCTGGCGATGGCATGGCCGTCGTTCATCTCCTGGCGGCAGGGCACCGGCGTGATGGGCGCGACGCTGCGCACCGCCGCCCTCGGCGCCGGCGGCGCCTACGACCTGGACGCCCTGCTGGAGCGGGTCACCCCGCGCACGAAGATCGTGGTGGTGGTGAGCCCCAACAACCCCACGGGCGGCGCCGTGGCCGCCGACGCGCTGGAGCGGTTCCTGGACGCCCTCCCCGGGCACGTGCTGCCCGTCCTCGACGAGGCGTACTTCGAATACCTGCCGCCCGGCTCCCACGACGGCGTGGCGCTGGTGCGCGCCGGCCGGCGCCTCGCCGTGACCCGCACGTTCTCGAAGGCGTACGGGCTGGCGGGCCTGCGGGTGGGGTACATGGTCGCGCCGCCCGAGCTGCTGAAGCTGCTGGGCGCCGTGCGCAACGCGTTCGACGTGAACGCGGTCGCGCAGGCCGCCGCCACCGCCAGCCTCGCGCAGGCCGATGAACTCCTCCCCGGGCGGATGGCGGAGATCGCCGCCGAGCGGGGGATGGTGGCGTCCGGCCTGCGGGCGCTGGGCCTGGAGCCCCTGCCGTCCGCGGCGAACTTCCTGATGGTGCCCGTGGGGACGCCGGAGCGCGCGAACGCCCTCAACCAGGCGCTGCTGCGCCGGGGGATCATCGTGCGGCCCGCCGGGCCGTTCGGTGCGCCCGCCGCCCTGCGCATCACCATCGGGCTCGCCCACGAGAACGCCGAGATGCTGGTCGCGCTCGCCGCGTCGCTGGGTGAGGTGGGGGCGCCGTGAGGTGAGGTACGGCCTGTTCCTGCCGCCCTTCGGTGGGCTCGCCGAACCGTCCGCGCTGGTCGCGGTGGCGGGCGCCGCGGAGCGGGCGGGATGGGACGGGGTGTTCCTGTGGGACCACGTGATGTACCGGCCGCCGGCGGACGCCGCGGCGGACCCGTGGATCGCCCTCGCCGCCATCGCCGCGGCCACCGGCCGGGTCCGGATCGGCGCGATGGTGACCCCGCTGGCCCGCCGCCGTCCCCAGATCGTGGCCCGGCAGGCGGTCACCCTGGACCGCCTCAGCGGCGGACGCGTGGTCCTGGGTGCGGGGCTGGGCCTCGACACCAGCGGCCGGGAGCTGTCCGCCTTCGGCGAGGAGCTCGACGACCGGCGACGTGCGGCCATGCTCGACGAGGCCCTCGGCCTGGTCGCGGCGCTCTGCTCGGGCGAGCGCGTCGTGCACCGCGGGGAGCACTACACCGCCGACGGCGTGCGGTTCCAGCCGGCGCCCGTCCAGTCGCCGCGCATCCCGGTGTGGATCGCGGGGCGGTATCCCAACCGGCCGCCCATGCGCCGCGCCGCGCGCTGGGACGGCATGTTCGTCATCGACGTGGACGAGCCGGCGCGGCTGGCGGACCTCGCCGGCCACCTCGCGACGCTCCGCGGAGGCCTGGAGGGGTTCGACCTGGTGGTCATGCGGCCGCCCGGCGGCGATCCCGGACCGTGGGCCGCGGCGGGGGCGACGTGGTGGCTCACCGATCTCGACCCGTTCACGGTGACCGCCGAGGCCGCCATGGCCCTCGCCGAGGCCGGGCCGCCCCGCCCATGAGCATCACCCTCGCCGACGTCCGGGAGGCGGCCGAGCGGATCCGCGGGGAGGTCGTGAAGACCCCGTGCCTGGTGTCGCGCACCCTGTCGGAGATGGCCGGCTGCACGGTGGTCCTGAAGTTCGAGAACCTGCAGTTCACCGCGTCGTTCAAGGAGCGGGGCGCCCTGAACCGCATGAGCCGGCTCACCCCCGCCGAACGCGCCGCCGGGGTCCTGGCGATCTCCGCCGGCAACCACGCCCAGGCCGTCGCGTACCACGCGCAGCGCATGGACGTGCCCGCCACCATCGTGATGCCGCGGTTCGCCTCCGGCGTGAAGGTCGAGAACACCCGCCGGTTCGGGGCGGAGGTGGTCCTGGACGGCGACACCTTCGAGGACGCCCGCCGGGTGGGCATGCGGCTGCTGAGCGAGCGCGGCCTCACGCTCGTGCACCCGTACGACGACCCGGCGATCGCTGCGGGGCAGGGCACCGTGGCGCTGGAGATGCTCGCCCAGCAGCCGTCGATCGACACCCTGGTGGTGCCCGTGGGCGGCGGCGGGCTCATCGCCGGGATGGCGGTGGCCGCCCGCGGGGTGCGGCCCGGCATCCGGATCGTGGGGGTGCAGACCGAGCGGTTCCCCGCGGTGTGGAACGCCGTGCACGACGGGCGGCGGGACGCGGGCACCGTGACCATGGCCGACGGCATCGCCATCGGGATGCCGGGCGCGGGGAACCTCGCGCTCATCCGCGACCTGGTCGACGAGGTCCGGCTGGTGGACGAGGGCGACATCGAGCAGGCGGTCCTCACCCTCCTGGAGATCGAGAAGTCCGTGGTGGAGGGCGCCGGCGCGGTGGGCCTGGCCGCGGTGATGTGCCACCCCGAGGCGTTCGCCGGGCGCACCGTCGGCGTGGTGCTGAGCGGCGGCAACATCGAGCCGCTGGTGCTCGCGGAGATCATCGAGCGCGGCATGGTGCGCTCCGGGCGGCTCACCCGCCTGCTGGTGTCGGTGCGCGACGTCCCCGGGCGCCTGGCCGGGGTCGCCGAGCTGCTGGGCCGCATGGACGCCAACATCGACGAGGTCCACCACCAGCGGGCGTTCAGCGACCTGTCGCTGGAGCGCGTGCAGATCGAGATCGTGGTGCAGACCCGCGGTCCCGAGCACATCGACCGGATCGTGCGGGCGCTCCGGGACGAGGGCTACGACGCGACGCGCCTCGACGGCGTACCGGGCTGAGCCGGCGTCGCCGGCGCGCCGGGCGACGGCCGCAGGACCCGCGCGGCGAACGCCTCGACGCCGTCGGCGACCAGCTCGGCGCGGATGCTGCGCAGCAGGTCGAACGAGTGCTGCGCGCCGGGCAGCTCCGCGAACACGACCGGGTGGCAGCCGGCGTCCCCGAGCTGGCGCGCGGCCTCCCGCGCGTGACTCGCGGGGACGTAGGTGTCGCGTTCCCCATGCACGATCATGACCGGCGGGGCGCCCGGGTGCGCGTGGTCGGCCGGGGATGAGGGCAGCGGCTGGCGGTCGCGGTCGACGGGCCCGTAGTAGCCGTACAGGCCGATCGCGGCGCACACCGTCGCGTCGGCGTCCTCGAACCCGGGCTGGAACCGGGGGTCCCGGCCGGTGAGGGCCGTCATGAGCGCGAGGTGCGCGCCCGCCGACGAGCCGGCGATCACGATGCGGGCGGGGTCGGCCCCGAGCTCCTCGGCGTGGCGCCGGACCCACGTGACGACCCGCTTGGCGTCCACGAGGAAGTCGGGGAAGACGGCCTCGGGGTGCAGGCGGTAGTCGGCGCTCACCGTCACCCAGCCGCGGCGGGCGAGCCGGTGCAGCAGGGGCCGTCCCTCGAGGCTCCGCCGGCCGGTTCGGAAGTGCCCTCCGTGGAGGTGGATGAGCACAGGCGCGTCCGTGACGCCGCGTCGCGGCCGGTAGGTGTCGAGGAGGTTCCGGCGGGCGGCGGGTCCGTACCGGATCCCCGCCTCGCGCCGCACCCCGCGATGCAGGAGCGGCAGGGGCGTGGCCAGCACGCCGATCCAGCGCCACGGACCGCCGCTTCGGCCCCCGGGCGTCGGCCCGCCGGAGAACCCCTCCCCCAGGGCGCGGCGCATCGCCGGCCCGGCCCGCAGGCTGCGCGCCGTGAGCAGGACGGTCGCCGCCGCGCCGGCGCCCAGCGCCACCGCGGCGCCCACGACGCCCGTCGCCGTGGCATCCCCGTCGCCGAGGACCGGCACCGCCGACGCCGCGAGGCCCAGAAGGACCAGGGCGGGCGCCTCCGCCGGGATCGCCGCGATCACCGCGAGGACCCGCCCCGGGGTGCTCCACGGTGGCGGTGCCGGGGCGACGGCGGCGAACATCCAGGCCGTCCAGATGCCGATTCCGATGGCTGAGCCGATGGACATCGGCGACCTCCTCGGGTGTGGCGTGCCGGCGGGGACCCTCGGCGGCTACCCCGGGCCGTCGTGCCCAAACGGCCGCCGGTCGCACCGCGCCCGCCGAGCCGCGTGACGTTCGTTCTGCCACGACCGATCCCCGACCCCGTGGTGTCGTTCCAAGGTTCTGGCGCGAACCGTGGGATGACACGAGAACGCATGCGGGCAGCCGACCGGTTCTTCGCGCCGGCGACCGGCCGGGGCCATCCCCCGGTTGCCGGCCGACCGCTTCCGTGGCTCACCGGCCGCGGGCATCCGGCCGTTCGGGACCGCGTGCCCGAGACCACGCACGATGCCCTCCGGGCGATCCTCCTCGTGCTGGACGGCGATGAGGCCGTCCCGGGGGCGAAGCCCGTGCGCTCGGTCGCGCCGGACCTCCCGATGGACGATGTGCAGGTCGAGTTCGATGAGGACCAGCACCTCACGATCCGGCGACCGGCGACCCTCGTCCGCTCCCCGGCGTCCACGCCCCCGGGATTCGACCGGGCCGAGTACGCGAAGCTCTGCCTCGTCGGGGCCGGGCGTGCCGAGCGGGCCTTCGCCCACAGGACCGCGGACACGGCGGGTGGCCGTCAGCTCCCGGCGAGCGCCTCCGCGGCGTGGAGCATGAGGCCCACCCCGAAGCCCGTCCCGGCGCCGCCGATCATCCCCGTGCCGGCGATGTCGACGTGGCACCACGGCCGTCCGTCGGTGAACTCCCTCAGGAACTGGGCGGCGTACACGGCCCCGGCCTGCCGCTTGTTCGCGGAGTTGGAGAGGTCCGCGACCCTGCTGCTGATGAGGTTCGCGTAGCCCTCGTGCAGCGGCATGGGCCAGCACAGGTCCCCGGATGCCTCGCCGGCGGCGCGCACGGCATCGGTCCATTCCGCGTCGCTGCCGAACAGGCCCGCGTACACCTCGCCCAGGGCGACCACGATGGCGCCGGTGAGCGTCGCGAAGTCGATGAGCCGCGTGGCACCGGCCTTGGCGGTGGCGTAACACAGGGCGTCGGCGAGGATGAGCCGGCCCTCGGCGTCGGTGTTGATGACCTCGATGGTCTTCCCGTTCATCGCGGTCACCACGTCGCCGGGCTTGGTGGCGGTGCCGCTCGGCATGTTCTCGGTGGCCGGCACCACGCCCACCACCTCCAGGGGGACGCCCTGCTGGGCGATGAGGCCCATGGCCTCCACCACGGCGGCGCCGCCGGACATGTCGAGCTTCATCTCCTCCATGCCCTGCGACGGCTTGATGGAGATGCCGCCCGTGTCGAACGTGACGGCCTTGCCCACCAGTCCCAGCACCTGGTCCGCGGCGGCGCGCCGCCGCTTCGGCGGGGTCCAGCGCAGCACGATCATCCGGGGCGGCTCCGCCGATCCCCGGGCGACGCCCAGCAGGGCGCCGGCCTTCAGCCGCGTGAGCTCCCGGGGGCCGAGGATCCGCGCGCTGAGGCCCGGGATGCCGGCCGCGATGGCCTCGGCGCGCTCGGCGAGGGCGGTGGGGGTCATGTCGTTGCTCGGCGTGTCGGCAAGCACCCGGGCGCCGCTCACGGCGGTGCCGGTGTTCGCGGCGCGCCTCACCTGCGCCGCGGTCGCGCCGCCGCCCAGCACCTGCAGCGCCCGCACCGGCGGGCGCTTGGCGACGTCCTCGGTGCGGTAGCGGGTGAAGCGGTAGGCCCCGGCCTCCACGCCCACCACGGCGGCCGCCACGCGGTCGGCGCCGGCGTCGCCCGGGGCGATCGCGACCGTCCGGGCCCGCAGCTCGCGGGCTCGGTTCCCCGCGGCCCGGCCCGCGGCGCGCCAGCGGTCGACGCCGCCGTCGCCGATCCCCACCACCGCGACCCGCGGGGCGGCCATGCGGCCGCCGGTGTGCAGCACCGTGAGCGACCCCGCCTCACCGGTGATCTCCCCGTCGGCGCGGGACGCGGTCACGAGGCCGTCCAGGGCGG
The DNA here is from genome assembly GCA_020848615.1 of Thermoleophilia bacterium. Lineage (GTDB taxonomy): Bacteria > Actinomycetota > Thermoleophilia > Miltoncostaeales > Miltoncostaeaceae. Next base: position 21,351 of record JADLHW010000160.1, on the reverse strand, counting down.
CGTCCGCGGCGGCGGCCGGGCCGTCGAGCGGGCCGTCGCCGGACGGGACGAACACGACGACCAGGTCGGCCTTCGCCGTCCGCAGCTCGCCGGCCTTCCTGAGGGTGGTCTGCATTCCCGATCCGCTCCGTTCCCCGAGCCCACGGCCGGTTCCCGGCCCCGCCGTATACTGACGCGCCCGTCCCGCGCCCGCACGGAGAACCTCATGCCCGTCGACCTGGAGCGCCGCGGTCCGGTGGCCGTCGCCACGCTGAACCGGCCCGATGTGCTCAACGCGCTGTCGCTCGAGATGCTCGACGAGCTCGACGCCCTGCTCGACACGATCGAGCGGGACCCCACCCTCCGCGTCGTGGTGATCACGGGGGCGGGGGAGAAGGCGTTCAGCGCCGGCGCCGACATCCGCCACATGCGGGAGGCCACCGCCCTGGAGGCGCGCGCCTACGCCCAGCGGGGGCACCAGACGACGGCCCGCATCGAGTCGTTCCCCAAGCCGGTCATCGCCGCGGTGAACGGCTACGCGCTGGGCGGTGGGTGCGAGCTGGCCCTGGCGTGCGACGTCCGCCTGGCCAGCGAGTCCGCCCGCTTCGGGCTGCCCGAGGTGAACCTCGGCATCCTCCCGGGCTGGGGCGGAACGCAGCGCCTGGCGCGCACCACCTCCTCCGGCTTCGCGAAGGAGCTCATCTTCACGGGCCGCATGTGCCCCGCCGACGAGGCGTTGCGCCACGGGCTGGCGAACCACGTGCACGAGCACGGCGCCCTGCTTGACGCGGCCGTCAGGATGGGTGAGGAGATCGCGGCGAAGCCCGCCTGGTCGATCTCCACGGCCAAGGAGGTCGTGAACCTCGCGCTCGACGGTGACCTGCGCGGCCACCTGGCGCGGGAGCTGGATGCGTTCGCCCTGGCCTTCACCACCGACGACCAGCGCGAGGGCATGGCCGCGTTCTTCGAGAAGCGGCCCCCCAGGTTCGCGGGGCACTGACCCCCCGCGGCGGGGCGCCCGGCAGGGCCCGCACCGCTGCGCTACAGTTCATCCGAGCCGGGCACCTGCCCGGCTGACGCACGCTTGAGGAGGGCAATCACCCATGAAGACCGATCTGCACCCCGAGTACGTCACGTCGAAGGTCGTGTGCTCGTGCGGCAACGTCTTCGAGACGCGCTCGGTGAAGCCCGAGATCAAGGTCGAGATCTGCAACATGTGCCACCCCTTCTACACCGGCAAGCAGAAGCTGGTGGACACCGGCGGCCGCGTCGAGCGGTTCCAGCGCAAGCTGGCGCGCCGTCAGAAGGCGTAGCCGACCACGCGCACCGCGGCCACGGCCGCGGGACCCCGCGGGGGTGACATGAGCGCAGCCTTCGCACGCCTCATCGGGCAGATCGAGCACACCCGCGAGGAACTCCAGACGGCCATGGCCGATCCGGGGCTCGTCGCGGACCGGTCGCGGTTCGCTGACGTGAACCGCCGCTGGTCCGCGCTGTCGACGGCCTTCACGCTGGTCGACGACTGGCGCGACGCCGAGGCGCGCGCCGGTGAGGCGCGGGAGCTGCTCGCCGACGGCGACGACGACGACATGCGCGCGATCCTGCGGGAGGCGGAGGACGAGCTGGAGCAGCTCGAGCCCCGCATCCGCGAGGCGATGATCGAGCCGGACCCCAACGACGGCAAGGACGTCATCGTCGAGGTGCGCGCCGCCGCCGGCGGCGAGGAGGCCGCCCTGTTCGCCCGCGACCTGCTGGAGATCTACACGCGGTATGCGGAGCAGCGCGGCTTCCGCGTGGAGGAGCTGTCGTCCAGTCCCGCCGACGCCGGCGGGCTCAAGGAGGTCACCTTCGCGGTGAAGGGCGAGGGCGCGTTCTCGGTGTTCAAGCACGAGGCCGGGGTCCACCGCGTGCAGCGGGTCCCCGACACCGAGAGCCAGGGGCGCATCCACACGTCCACCGCCACCGTGGCGGTGCTGCCCGAGGTGGCGGACGTGGACGTCCGGGTCGACCAGAACGACCTCAAGATCGACGTGTACCGCTCCAGCGGCCCCGGCGGCCAGAGCGTCAACACCACGGACTCCGCGGTGCGCATCACGCACCTGCCCACCGGCATCGTCGTGTCGATGCAGGACGAGAAGAGCCAGCTCCAGAACCGGGAGCGCGGCATGCGCGTGCTGCGCGCCCGCCTGTACGAGCGGGCCATGGCGGAGCAGAACGCCGAGATCAGCGCGGCCCGCAAGGCGCAGCTGGGCTCCGGTGACCGGGCGGAGAAGGTGCGCACGTACAACTTCCCGCAGAACCGGGTCACCGACCACCGCGTGGGGGTCACCGTCCCGCTGCGCGAGCAGGTGCTGCAGGGAGCCCTGGGGGACATCACCACGGCCCTCGCCGCCGAGGAGCGGCGCATCCGGCTGGAGGAGCAGGCGGGGGCGTCGGCGTGAACCCGAACCCCGACCTGCTGCGCGCCGAGTTCCTGGGCATCACCGTCCGCCACGACGAGACGGTGCGCGACCGTGAGGCCGCCGCCCTGCTGCTCGCGCGGTTCGGTGAGGCGTACGACCTGAACCGCCTGGAGTTCGGGGAGGAGGGGGCCACCCTGTCCGGCCCCGGCGGCGCGGAGCTCGTGCTGCGCCCCTCCCAGACCGCGGCCGCCGGCGTCACCAACCTCGGGTTCCGGGAGGGGCTGGAGCGGGTGCTGGGCCTCCTGGAGGAGGGCCTGGCACACGTGGGCGCCGACCGGATGTGGATCGAGGACCTCACGCTCATCGCGGTGTGGGACACCGAGGACCCGGACGGGGCCCGCCGGTACCTCACCGACGAGGTGCTCGGCATCGACGCGGAGCGGCGCGAGCTGCTGGGCGACGACGACGACGAGGACGAGGAGGGCGCCTCCCACGGGCTGCGCGTGTGGCGCCGCCTGGGCGAGGGCGCGCTCGACATCGCCGTGGAGCCCATGCACACCGATCCGAGCCGCATGTACCTGCGGCTGGTGTACGCGCAGGACGAGCCGGTGTACGACCTGCAGGAGGTCGGGGCGCGCGCGGAGGCCGTGGACGCCTACCTGCACGGCCCGCTGGCGTCGTTCATCCAGGCCCGGGCCCGGCGGTAGCGCCCCCATGCTGACGCTGGGCGAGGTGCTGCGCCGCACCGCCGCCTACCTCGCCGAGCGCGGCATCCCCAGCGCCCGCCTGGACGCCGACCTGCTGCTGGGCGAGGCCCTGGGGATGGACCGCATGCGCCTGTACCTGGAGCACGACCGGCCCCTCACCGAGGCCGAGCTCGCCACCGCCCGGGCCCTGGTCGCCCGGCGCGCCAGGCGGGAGCCCATCGCGTACATCCTGGGCCGGCGCGCGTTCCGCGGGCTGGAGATCGCCGTGACCCCGGACGTGCTGGTGCCGCGGCCGGACACCGAGACGCTGGTGGAGTGGGCGGTGGCCGTCGCCCCCCACGGGGCGCGGGTGATGGACTGGGGCACCGGCAGCGGCGCGATCGCGCTGGCGCTCGCCGACGAGCGGCCGGACCTCGCGGTCACCGCCGTGGACGTCTCACCGGCGGCGGTCGCGGTGGCCGCGTCGAACGCGACGGCGAACGGGCTCACCGTGGAGACCCTGCGCGGCGACGGCTTCGCCGCGGTCGCCGGCCGGCGGTTCGGGCTCATCGTGGCGAACCCGCCGTACCGGTCCGACGCGGAGCTGGAGGCGGCCGAGCCGGAGCTGGGGTTCGAGCCCCGCGGGGCGCTCGCCGCGGGCCCGGCGGGCGACGAGTGCATCGCCCGGCTGGCGGCCGAGGCGCCCGCCCACCTGGAGGCCGGCGGGTGGCTGCTGTGCGAGATCGGGATGGCCCAGGCGGGCCGCGCGACGGCGCTGCTGGCGGCCGCCGGGTTCGCCCCGGTGGAGGTGCGCCGGGACCTCGCGGGGCTGGACCGCGTGGTGGGGGGGACGCTCCCGGCCTGACGCGTCGCTCAAGAACGGCCTCCCGAAGCCGAATGAGACGACACCCCTCTCACAGCTTCCGAAGGGAAACGACCTCGATGTTCGCCGTACAGGAACCCGGCAGCATCCCCGTCGCCTACCGCTCCTGGCTGCATTGGCGCGAGGACCGCCAGCGTGTCCGTGACACTTCGCCGCTTCCGCTCGTCCCCACCGGCGTGAGCTTCTGCGCCGCCTGCTGGGGACAGGGCCGCACCTGGTCCCAGGCCCGCAACGGTGAGGGCCTCGTGCCCGTCACCTGCGCGGCGTGCGCCGGCGAGGGCGTCGTGGGCCGCCGCCGCCCGCGTTAGCCCCCCCCGCGGCACGGCCGCGCGCCCGTCGCGGCGTGTACCCTCGGCAGCCTGATCATGAGGACCACCGAGGGGGACGCGCGGGTGAGCTTCGCCGACGAGACCAGCTACCTGTCACAGGACGTCGCCGACTGCGACCCGGAGATCGCGCGCCTGCTGCGCGCCGAGGCCGAGCGCCAGGCGGAGACCCTGGAGATGATCGCGAGCGAGAACTTCACGAGCCACGCGGTGATGCAGGCCGTGGGGTCCACGCTCACGAACAAGTACGCCGAGGGCCTGCCCCACAAGCGGTACTACGGGGGCTGCGAGATCGTCGACAAGGTCGAGGAGCTCGCGATCGATCGCGCGAAGCGGGTGTTCGGCGCCGACCACGTGAACGTGCAGCCGCACTCCGGGGCCACCGCCAACGAGGCCGCGTACTTCGCGGTCCTCAAGCCCGGGGACACGGTGCTGGCGATGTCCCTGTCCCACGGCGGGCACCTCTCGCACGGCCTCAAGGTGAACTTCTCGGGCCGCCAGTACGACTTCCACCACTACGGGGTGCGCCGCGGCGACTGCCGCATCGACTTCGACCAGGTCCGGGAGATGGCCCGTGAGCTCAGGCCGAAGCTCATCGTGGCGGGGGCATCGGCATACCCCCGCGTCCTCGACTTCCCCGCCTTCCGTGAGATCGCCGACGAGGTGGACGCGCTGTTCCTGGTGGACATGGCGCACATCGCCGGCCTGGTCGCCGCGGGCCTGCACCCCACCCCCGTCGGCATCGCCGACATCGTGACCACCACCATCCACAAGACCCTCGGCGGGCCCCGCGCCGGCATGGTCATGTGCAACGCCGAGCACGCCAGCGCCGTGGACCGGGCGGTGTTCCCGGGCCTGCAGGGCGGCCCGCTCATGCACGTGATCGCCGGGAAGGCCGTGGCCCTCGGCCACGCGCTCACCGACGAGTTCCGGGACCGGCAGGCGGCCGTGGTGTCCAACTGCGCCGCGCTCGCCGAGGAGCTTGTCGCCGCGGGCCTCGATCTGGTGACCGGCGGCACCGACAACCATCTGGTGCTGGTGGACCTCTCGGCCACCGAGCTCACGGGGGCGGACGGCGAGGTGCGCCTCGACCGGGCCGGCATCACCGTGAACAAGAACGGCGTGCCGTTCGACGAGCGCCCGCCCACGGTCACCTCCGGCCTTCGCATCGGCACCGCGGCGCTCACCACCCGGGGCCTGCGGGAGCCGGAGATGCGGGAGATCGGCCGCATCATCGGCGCCGCCCTGCGGCCCGGGGCCACCGACGCGGACCTCGCCGCCCTGCGCGAGCGCAGCCGCGCGATCTCCGAGCGCTTCCCGCTGTACCCGCGCCTGCTGGCCGGCAGCGCCGTCGCCTGATCGCGGCCTCCCGGGCGCCCCGGCGGGGCGCCCGGGAGTTCACGGCAGGAGCCGGGCCGCGAGCCCCGGCAGCACCTCGCCCAGGGGCCGGTCCAGCCGGATCGCCGCGTGTTCGTCGCCGCGGGTGGGCCCGCGGTTGACGATCGCCACCGGGATGCCCCGCGCCGCGGCCCGCAGCACGAACCGGTGGCCGCTCATCACCGTGAGCGACGACCCGGCGACCAGCAGCAGCCGGGCGGCGTCCACCATCGCCTCGCAGCGCCGCACCCGCTCCCGGGGCACGCCCTCGCCGAAGAACACCACGTCGGGCTTCAGGTCCCCGCCGCACGCCCGGCACCCCACCACGCGGAACCGGGCCACCGCCTCCTCCGGCAGGGCGACGTCGCCGTCCGGGTTCACCTCGCCCGCGGCGATGGCCGCCGCGGCCAGCCGGGCGAACGCCGGGTTCCGGGCGCGCAGGCGGTCGTCGAGCTCCCACCGGTCGCTGCGGTCCCCGCAGGCGAGGCACACCACCACGTCGAGGCTGCCGTGCAGCTCCACCACCGCCCGCGACCCGGCGGCCTGGTGCAGGCCGTCGACGTTCTGGGTGACCACCCCGTCCACGAACCCCGCCTCCTCGAGGGCAGCGACGGCCCGGTGGGCGGCGTTGGGCGCGGCCGCGGCCACGTGCCGCCACCCCACGAAGCTGCGGGCCCAGTGGCGCCGCGGCCCGGCGGGACCCGCGGTGAACTCCTGGAAGGTCATGGGGGAGTGCCGGCGCAGCGCGCCGTCCGGGCCCCGGTAGTCCGGGATGCCGGAGTCCGTCGAGATGCCGGCGCCGGAGAGCACCACCACGCCCCCGCCCCGCGCCGCATCGGCCAGCGCCCCGGGCCCCCCGATCTCGGCGACGGGCCCGTCGCCCAGGTCGCGCAGGTACGCGGGGCGCATGCGGAGGGGAGGGGGCACGTCGCGCATCCCCGCATGGTGACGCATGGGGGGCACCGCGGTCCGGCCCTCCGGCACTCCCGGCGAGAGCGCCGGATCCGCGAATGGAGATGAGCGTTCTTGGAGGTTCATGAGAAGGGTGTGAACTGACCGTTCGGACACCCTGAGGGCGGCGGACACCGGACATCGCCCCGGGGTAGCGTCGCGGCATGCCCCATGTCCTCCGGTCACGTGCCCGGCCGGCGGAAGGGGGCGACGAAACGACCGGATGTCGCCGTCGTCTCCTCATCGCCGTCTCCCTCCCGGTCCTGGCGGTCCTCGCCGGTCCCGGGGCAGCGGCGGCGGCGGTGCAGGTGGGCGTGTACCAGGACGACCCGGTCACCCAGCTCGCCCCCCTGATCCGCGCGGCGGGAGCACCCCGGGTGCTCTCCACGTACGTGACGGGCGGGCAGCTGGTGGACAGGGACGTGGTCGCACTGGCAAAGCGCCGCAGGATGCGGCTGCTCATCGGGTGGATGCCCGACTCCGGGGCGACCGGGGGCAGGCCGACGGCCCGGACCGGGCTGAAGGGCGTGAACCGCGGGGCGTACGACGCCTCGCTGCGCGCCCTCGCCCGTCAGGTGCGCGGCCTGCGCCCGGCCCCCATCCTCCGCCCGATGCCCGAGATGAACACCACCTGGTACCACTGGTCCGGGGCGAGGACCGGGAACAGCGCGGCCGCGTACCGGCGGGCGTGGAACCGCGTGCACCGCGTCGTCCGCGGGGCCGCCGGCAACCGGGTGAAGCTCATGTGGGCGCCCTACGCGCGATCCGTCCCCGACACCCCGGCGAATGCCTACGCCGCGTACTTCCCGGGCGTCGCGAAGGTCGATCTCGTCGGGACCAGCGCCTACAACTTCGGCGACCGCGGCGGCCTGGCCTGGACGGACCCCAGGTCCCTCTTCGCCGACGTCTACCGCGAGACCCAGGCGCTCGCGCCCACGCGGCCGTTCTGGATCGCGGAGACCGGGTCGACGGGCCTCGGCGGCGCGAAGGCCGGCTGGATCGCGGAGCTGGCGACGCTGCCCTCGGCCTTCCCGGCCCTGCAGGGGCTGGTCTGGTCCGACGTCAAGGAGCCGAACGGCGACTTCCGGCTGCGCGGCGTGCCGGCCTCGGCCAGGGCGTTCCGCGCGTTCACCAAGGCCGTCCGGTGACCGCCCGCGAGGCCGCGCGGCGCCGCGCCGCGACCGGGCCCCAGCGGGGCCGGCGACGCAGGCTGCGGCTGCCTGCCGCCGGCGGCGCCCAGCGCCGCATGACCGAGGCCATGGTGGACCGCGTGTTCTGGCGCGCCGGCTTCGGCCCCACCGAGGCCGACCGGGCGGCGTGGACCGGCAAGAGCGCCGGGCGCCTGGTCGACTGGCTCCTCAGCACCCCCCAGCGCCTGGACGGGACCGCGGCGGTGCGCGCCGACGGGACCCCGCTGCAGCCCCACGCGTCCGACACGGACCTGGTGCTCACCTGGGTCGACCGCATGGCGCGGTCCGCGAACCCGCTGGTCGAGCGCATGACCTTCTTCTGGCACCGTCACTTCGCCACGCAGCGGGACGAGGTCTCCCCGCCGCAGCTCATGACGAAGCAGAACGGCCTGTTCCGGAAATACGCGGACCTCGGGGCGAACCCGGGGGCCACGTTCACCGACCTGGTGTACGAGGTGGGCGAGGACCCGGCGATGCTGCGGTTCCTCACCGGTGAGGACAGCACCCGCCGGCTGGTGAACGAGAACTACGCCCGCGAGGTGATGGAGCTGTTCTGCCTCGGCGTGCTCGACGAGGCGGGGGCCCCCAACTACACCGAGGACGACGTCCGCGAGCTCGCGAAGGCGCTCACCGGGTGGCAGGTGAACGACGACAACCCGGACGCCGCGTTCGGCTACTTCACGCGGACCCGCTGGGTGGACGGCACCAAGACCTTCCTGGGACGCGGCGGGAACTTCGGGCACCGCGACGCCGTCGCCGTCGTCCTGGAGCACCGGTCCCACGCGCCCTTCCTGGTGCGCAAGCTGTGGCACGAGTTCATCGAGACGCCGCCGGACGCGGCGACGATGGCCCAGCTCACCGCGACCTACCTGCGGGGGCGCCGCATCCGGCCCCTGCTGGAGCGGATCCTCACCCACCCGCTGCTGTTCGAGTCCCCCAAGGAGCCCAACAAGGTGAAGCCGCCGGTGGTCTACGCCGCCGGCCTGCTGCGCCAGCTGGGGCTGTCGATCACCGACGACCGCGTGTACACGGCGCTGCGCGACATGGGGCAGCTGCCGTACTTCCCTCCCACGGTCGCGGGATGGGAGGGGGGCCTCACCTGGCTCAACACCAACACCTCCGTGTCGCGCTTCGCCCTCGCCCAGCGCCTCGTGAGCCTGCCCGCGAAGGCGCCCGAGGACATCGCCGGCGAGACGCCGGACGCCGCCTTCAAGCGCGCGCACGGCGCCGTCGGGCGTCCCTGGCTGGCCCCGGCGACCCGTGCGTACCTGCTGGGGTTCGCGGGCCGTGCCCCCGTGGCGCGCTCCCAGGACCGGGAGGTGCGCCAGCGGGCGCTGCGCGCGTTCATGCTCGGCGGCCCCGACGGTCAGGTGATGTGATGGACGTCGATCCCTCCCGCGCGCCCGGCCAGGACCCCGCGGACGTCGCGGCCGTGCGGTGCGCGGACTGCGCCCGGTCGGACAGCGCCGCGGAGCACCTGCGCCCGGTGGACCACATGCCGATCCCGGCCGACGCGCTCCTCGGGTTCCCGGACGGGGTGCCGCGCACCGCACGCCACACGCGGCGCGCGTTCCTGCGCAACGGGATCGTCGGCCTGGCGTCCGTCTACGCCGCGACCCGCATCGACTGGACGCGGGCGTTCGAGGCCGGGGTCGCGGAGGGGGCCACGGGTCCGACGCAGCTCGTGGTGATCTTCCTGAACGGCGGGCTCGACGGGCTCGACGCCGTCGTCCCGGTGGGCGCCGCCGACTACGCGATCTACCAGGCCAAGCGCCCGCTGCTGCACCGCCTGCAGGGCGCCAGCACGGCGGACCGCACGGGGTCGACGCCGATCCCCGGCACGGGGGGCGCGCTCGCCTGGGCCAACCCGGCGGTGTCGGGCACGGCGAACAACGGCGCCACCGTGGGCCTCGACACCCTGTGGGGCGACGGCCTGGGCGGCGCCGGCGCGAACCTCGCGCTGTTCCCCGCCGTGGACTACAACCCGCCGAACCTCTCGCACTTCGACAGCCGCGAGTACTGGTTCTCCGGCGACCTGCGCAAGCTCGCCACCGGGTGGCTCGGGCGCTGGCTCGACGCCCACGGCTCCATGGACAACCCGCTGCAGGCCGTGAGCATCGGCAACTCGGTGTCGAAGCAGATCGTGACCGCGAAGGCGCCGGTCGCCGCGGTCGCGGGCCTCACCGGCGGCCAGTTCGCGATCGAACGGTCGTCGGCCGCCCAGGTGCGGCCCGTCGACGAGATCGGCGCCCTGTCGGCCGCGCCGGCCGGGGAGGGCAACGCCGGGCTCGGCCGGTCCCGGACGGCCTACGCGCAGAGCGTCGACGTCGCCCGCAAGGTCAGCAGCCTCGGCGGCGGCGCCGCGGCGCCCGGCTATCCCAACAGCACCCTGTCGACGCGGCTGCGGACCGCCGCGACCCTGCTGGGGTCGGGCGTCGGGGTGCGCGTCGTCACCATCGACTGGGGATCCTTCGACACGCACGGCAACCAGCGGGCGGCCCTCGACCCGCAGCTGCGCGTGCTCTCGCAGGCGCTCGGGGCGTTCCGGGACGACCTGGCCGCGCGCGGCATCGAGCAGAACGTCCTCACCCTGGTGTTCTCCGAGTTCGGCCGCCGGATCGCCGAGAACCAGTCCGGCACCGATCACGGGGCCGCGACCCCGGTGCTGCTGATGGGGTCGTCGGTGCGCGGCGGCCTCCGGTCCGAGCACCCGGGGCTCGCGAGCCCCGACCGGCGCGGCAACCTCCAGGTGACGACCGACTTCCGCAGCATCTACCAGTCCGTCATCGCGGAGTGGCTCGGGGGTGATCCCGGCCGCATCCTGCCCGGCGGGCCGGTCCCCGGGCTCTCCGCGACGCTGCTGGCGTGAGGCGCGCCCGGCGGGCATCGGCCGCGCTGATGGGCCTGGCCCTGGCGGCCGCCGGGTCGGCGGTCGCGGCGCCCCGCATCCACCGCACGACGCTGCCGCCCCCGGTGGCGCTGCCCACGCAGCTCGCGGTGGACGAGACGGAGTGGAGCGTCCGGCCGTCCCGGCGCGTCGTGGCGGCGGGCGAGGTGCGCATCCAGGTCTACAACCGCGGGATGGACGACCACGACCTCGCCATCGTCGACGCCTCCGGCGTCCGGCGCACCGTGGCGCTCGCGCCCCGGTCCTCCGGGGAGCTGGTGGCCACCCTGGCGCCCGGCCGGCACCGCATCTGGTGCTCGCTCTTCGAGGGGCCGGCGCTGTCCCACGAGCGGTTCGGGATGACGGCCGTCATCGAGGCGCGCGCCCAGCCGGCGGCGTCGTTGGAGCGCAGGCGGCGGGCCGCGGCGGGGCGGCGCTAACCCACCAGGGACGCCGCGAGCCAGAGCGTCGCGAGCGTGGCGAGCAGCATGAAGCCGTCCATGAGCCCGCCCACCATCTTCCACCTCCGGGTGGCCGCGTCGTCGGCGGCCGCCTCGGCGCGGCGCAGGCGCGGGCCCTGGATCCACGAGTGCGCGAGCACCACGACGCCCACCAGCAGCAGCAGGATGAGCTTGATGAGCACCCGGCGGCCGTACTCGCTGTCCGGCAGCTCCGAGGGGCTGATGCCCCGGTGGTCCAGCAGGCCGAAGCCCGTGACCAGAATGAGCAGATAGGCCGCGCCGCCGATGATCCCGAACCGCCGGGCGACCGCGGTCACCAGCGCCCGGGAGGCCTGCAGGCCGCCGTGGGCGCGCACCACCGGGATCACCACCGCGCCCAGGAAGATCATCCCCCCGAGCCACACCGAGACCCCGCCGAGGTGGAGCCACCGCACCAATGTCCATCCGTTGTCCATGCACGGCACCGTACCCATCCGGCGGGTACGCTCGCCGGGTCGTTCAGCCGCCCCGGAGGTGACGGATGCCAGAGATCACGAGCTACGCCACCGGCGCCCCGTGCTGGGCGGACATGGCGACGCCCGACCTGGACGCGGCCACGCGCTTCTACACGGACCTGTTCGGCTGGACCGCGAACCCGGTGCCGGGCAGCGACCGCACCTACAACACCATGACCCTCGACGGCCGCGAGGTGTGCGCGGTGTTCGCCATGCCGGAGCAGCGGCGGGCGGCGGGGGAGCCCCCCGCGTGGCTGGTGTACCTCAACGTGCCGGACGTGCGGGCGGCGGCGGCACGGGTGGAGGACCTGGGCGGCGGGCTGCTCGTGCCGGTCTACGACGTGCCCGCGGTGGGCAGCATGGCGCTCATCGCCGACCCCACCGGCGCCCCCGTGGCCCTGTGGCAGGCCGGAAGCCACATCGGCGCCCGCGTGCGCGACGAGCCCGGCGCCATGGCGTGGAGCGAGCTCGCCACCCGGGACCGCGACGCCGCCGCCGTGTTCTTCGCACAGCTGCTGGGCGTGGGTGCCCACGACCTGGAGGGCGGCAGCGGCTACACCATGCTCACCGGTCCGGACGGGCCGGTCGCCGGCGTGCTGCAGATGAACGAGCTGTGGCCCGATGACGTGCCGCCGCACTGGATGAGCTACTTCTCGGTCATCGACACCGACGACGCCGTCGGGCACGTCCGGGAGCTGGGCGGCACGGTGGAGGTGGAGCCCTTCGACACGCCGTTCGGCCGGATCGCGGTGGTCGTCGACCCCGTGGGGGGCTACTTCTCGCTGGTGGGGCCCGCCGGGGAGGACGACTGACCGGTCCCGTCCCACGGGGTAGCCTGCCCGCCATGCCCGGACCCCTCGCGCCGCGCGTCGCGCGCGGCACCCTCGTCGGCGAGCACCTCGCGGTCCTCCGCGACTCCCGCACGCCCATCTCCCAGTTCCGCCGCACCGCGGTGGCCCTCACCTGGCTGGTGCTGGCCGAGGCCGTCCAGGATCTCGCGGCCCAGGGCGGCACGGTGCAGACGCCCCTCGCCACCGCCCATGTCACGCGCATGGCCCGGCGGCTCACCGTCATCCCGGTGCTGCGGGCGGGCCTGGTGATGCTGGAGCCCGCCCTGTCGCTGCTGCCGGAGGGCACCCGCGTGGGCTTCCTGGGGATGGCCCGCGACGAGCAGACCCACCGCCCGCACGTCTACCTGGAGCGCGTGCCCCACGACCTCTCCGGTGAGGACGTGATCCTGCTGGACGTGATGATCGCCACCGGCGGGTCGGCCGCGGACGCCCTCGACGAGATCCGCAAGCACAGCCCGGCGTCGATGCACCTCGCGGGCATCATCGCCGCGCCCGAGGGCCTCGCGCACCTCGCCACCCGCCACCCCGACGTGCAGGTCACGGTGGCCGCCGTGGACGAGCGGCTCAACGAGCAGGCCTTCATCGTCCCGGGCCTCGGGGACGCCGGCGACCGCATGTACGCGCCGTGAGCCGCGGCGCGGCGCTCGTGACCGGGGCCTCGGCGGGCCTCGGCCGGGCGTACGCGCGGTCCCTCGCGGAGCGCGGCCACCCGCTGCTGCTGGTCGCCCGCCGGGCTGACCGGCTGGAGGAGGTCGCGGCGTTCTGCCGGGACCGGCACGCCGTGCCGGTGCGGGTGCTGGCCTGCGACCTGGCGACCGACGACGGGCTCGCCGCGTGCCGCGCGGCGATGGACGAGGCGCCCCTGGAGGTCGCGGTCCTGAACGCCGGGTTCGGCTCGCTGGGCTCCCTCGCCGGCCTCGACCGGGAACGGGAGGGGCGGATGGTGCGGCTGAACTGCCTCGCCGTGACCGACCTGGCCGCCCACGCCCTGCCCGGGATGCTCGCCCGGGGGCGGGGGAGCCTGGTGGTGGTGAGCAGCGCGGCGGCGTTCCAGCCGGTGCCGTACATGGCCACGTACGCGGCCACCAAGGCGTTCGGGCTGCACCTGGCCGAGGCCCTCGCCGGGGAGGTCGCCGGCAGCGGGGTGCGTGTGGTCGCCGTGTGCCCGGGCCCCACGGCCACCGAGTTCTCGGAGGTCATCACCCGGGAGGGCGCCCGGCCCGGGGAGGGCGGCGGCTGGCCGTGGATCCTGCCCATCGACGACGCGACGTCGGTGGTGCGCGCCACCTGGCGGGCCCTCGAGGCGGGCCGCCCGGTGGCCGCCACCGGCCTGGTGGCGCACGCCAGCCGGGCGGCCGCGAGGGTGGTGCCGCGCGGCCTGCTGGTGGCGGTGGCGGGCCTGCTGCACCGGCATCGCACCCGGCGAGCGGCAGGGGACCGCGCCCCGATCTAGAATCGCCCATCCACGTGCGACGGCCACCGCCGCCGCACCGATGGTCACCCGCGACCGGATCGCCGCGGGTACGAGGGGACACCCGGCGCCATGACGACCACACTCATACCGGTCTTCTGCGCCATCGCCGCCGCACTGGTGGCGCTGGCCGCCACCCCGCTCGCGTCCGTCGTCGCGCGGCGCGTGGGGGCGCTCGACCAGCCCTCCGGCCGGCGCATCCACACGCGGCCCACCCCGCGCCTGGGCGGCCTGGGGATCATGGCCGGGGTGCTGGTCCCCACGCTGTACTACCTGCCCCACGACGCGCAGGCCCGGGCGCTCATCGTGGGTGCGGTGCTCGTCGCGCTGGTGGGGACCATCGACGACATCCTCGGCCTGGACCCCATGGTCAAGCTGGCGGGCCAGCTGGCGTGCGCGTCCATCCCGGTGTCGGCGGGCCTCACCATCGACCACATCACGCTGCCCATCGTGGGGGTCCACAACCTCGGCGCCGCCGAGTACCCGGTCACGGTCGTCTGGTTCGTGGCGATCGTGAACATGATCAACTTCATCGACGGCATGGACGGGCTCGCCGCCGGCGTCGCGGGGCTCGCCGCCCTGAACTTCGCCGTGATCGCCGCGTCGCTGAACCGGGCGGACCCCGCGGTGCTCGCCGCCTCGATCTTCGGGGCGTGCGCCGCGTTCCTGGTGTTCAACTTCCACCCGGCGCGCGTCTTCATGGGGGACACCGGCTCCATGTTCCTGGGGTTCATGGTCGCCGGGGTCGCGGTGAGCGGCGTCATGAAGAGCGCCGCCGCCGTCGCGCTGCTGCTGCCCCTGCTGGTGCTCGCGATCCCGATCCTCGACACGTCGTTCGTGATCCTCAAGCGCATCAAGCACGGGCGGCCCGTGTACTCCGCCGACCGCAGCCACTTCCACCACCGCTTCTTCACGATCGGCTGGGGGCAGCGCAAGACCGTGCTGGCCCTGTACGGCTGGTGCCTGCTCATGGGCGGCGTGGCCATGGCGATCCGGTTCGTGCCGTACCGCGCCGACGACGGGAGCCTGCTGCTGGGCGGCGCCCTGGTCATCGCGGCGTCGGGCCTGCTGGCGGTGATCGCCGCCGTGTACCTGGTCTACGTCCTCGAGATCCTCAAGTGGCGGAACACGCCGGTGGTGAAGATCGTCCGGGACGGCCGCGCCTCGCGATCCCAGGAGCGGGACGTGCGTGTGGGGCGCCCCTGACGCCTCCTGCGGGTTGGCCGCAGGGCCGCACGGCCATCCCTCAAAGTGGGCATTCGCACAACCGGGCGAGGCCGCACGACCCCGTGCCCCCATGGGTATACTCCGGCCCGCCGCGCGGCACTGGGCGCCGTCGGCATCGTTTCCGTGCCCTGAGGAGACCCGACTCGTCCCTGGCCCCGCAAACAGCCGGAGCACCGATGAATAGCGGCGTCTACCCCTCTCCCAAGGAGGGCGCGCTGCCGTTCATCGCGGCGGTACTGGGCACCGTGGTCGCGGTGGTCGCCCTCCCCATCGTGCTCCTGGCGGGCGGCCCCTTCAGCGGCTGGCTCATGGGCATCGGGCTGTGGCTGGGCAACTGGTCGCTGTCGCTCTTCACCAGCAAGGTCTCGCTCAGCACCTCCCCCACGGCGGCGGTGGGCGTGGCCGGCATCTCGCTGATGGCCCGCGCGTGGATCACGGCGATCATCCTCTTCGTCGTCGCCCTCCGCGTATCGGAGGCCATGGCGATCACCGCCGCCTTCGTGTTCCTGGCGGCGTTCACGTTCGACCTCATGGGGCGCGCGCTCCTGTTCGCGATGAACGAGCGCAAGACCCCCCCGACCGGAGCCACCACCGACTCATGACGCGACGCGCCGTCTGGGGGGCCGTGATGGCCGCCGCCCTCGCCCTGCTCACGATGCCGGCATTCGCCGCCGCGGCCGAGGCCGAGGACTTCGACCCCTCGCTGGAGTTCAAGGTCGACCCCTACTGGTTCGACCTCAAGCTCGGCCCCATCGACCTCTCCATCAACAAGGCCGTCATCTACCTGCTGATCACCACGGTGATCCTCTGCGTGGGCGGCATCCTGGTCGTGCGCGGCGGTCTCAGGACGCGCCCCACCAAGGGTCAGAACGTGGTGGAGATGGCCTACGAGTTCGTCGAGAAGCAGGTCGCGCACCAGACGCTGCCCCAGCGGGGCATCCCGCGCTGGTTCCCGTACCTCGCGACGCTGTTCCTGTTCGTCGCGGTGAACAACCTCATCAGCTTCATCCCGCTCCCGATGTCCCACGAGGCCGACACCTTCCCGGGCGGCCTGCCCGACCTCGGCCTGTACGCGGCCACCGCCAACATCAACGTCACGCTCACCCTCGCCAGCATCACGTTCCTGGCGACGCTGGTGGTGGGCGTGCAGACGCACGGCGTGGGCGGCTACGTGAAGACGCTCATCCCGGACGCCCCCGGCGCCGTCAAGCCCTTCATCTTCGTCATCGAGGTGCTCTCGCTGCTGCTGCGGCTCGTGAGCCTCTCGGTGCGTCTGTTCGCCAACCTGCTCGCAGGTCACCTGCTCATCATCATGGCCGGCGGCTTCGCCGTCCTGGTGGGGAGCGTCATCGGTGCGGTCGCGATCCCGTTCGCGCTCTTCTTCTACGTGTTCGAATGGGTGCTGGTCGCAGGCCTCCAGGCGTTCATCTTCGCCCTGCTGTCCGGCGTGTACATCGGTTACGCGATGGAAGCGCCCCACTGACCCGTAGCACTGACCCGGATCACTTAGGAGAACCATGGCACTGACTGACACCGGCCTGGTCGACGCCGCTAAGGCGCTCACCCTCGGCCTGTCCACCGGCCTCGGCGCGATCGGCCCGGGCATCGGCGTGGGCTACCTCTTCGGCAAGACCGTCGAGTCGGTCGCGCGTCAGCCCGAGCTCCGTGGTGAGCTGCTCGGTATCACCTTCCTCGGCCTGGCGCTGACGGAGGCGATCACCTTCTACGCGCTCCTCATGGGCTTCGTGGCCTTCTTCCTGGTCTAGGACATGGGCACCCCGCTCACCGACGTCCACGTCGTCGTAGGCGAGAACGTCCTCCTCGACCCCTCCCCGGGGTTGATGATCTGGACGCTCATCACGTTCGGCCTCTGCCTGCTGATCCTGAAGAAGTACGTCTTCGGGCCGGTCGGCGAGGCGATCGAGAAGCGCCGCACCGAGATCTCCCAGAGCATCGAGGACGCCGAGCGCAGCCGCGACGAGGCGGCGGCGCTGCTGGACGACTACAAGACCCAGCTCGCCGACGCGCGTCGCGAGGCGGACCAGCTCCGCGAGCAGGCGCGCAAGGAGGGCGAGCGCCAGGGCGCCGCGCTGGTGACCCAGGCGCAGGAGCAGCGTGACCGCGTGCTGGCCGACGCCGAGCAGCAGGTCACCGCACAGACCCGCGCCGCGGCGTCCGGTCTGCGCGACGACGTCGTCCAGCTGGCCATGGCCGCCGCCGAGAAGGTCTCGGGGCGGTCCCTCACCGATGCGGACCACCGCCGCCTCATCGAGGAGGCCATCGACTCCGCCGACCTCACGGCCCTGAAGCAGTAGGGGGAACCGGATGAGCGTCGCGACCACCTACGCCGAGGCCCTGCACCTGTCCGCCATCGACGGCGGCGCCGTCGAGGACGTGCGCCGGGACCTCGGCGCCTTCGCCGAGGCGATGGCGGACAACGCCGAGCTCGGCAGCGTGCTGGTGAACCCCGAGGTCGAGACGCGGGCCAAGAAGGCCGCGGTCGCGACCCTCGCCGAGGGTGCGCACCCGCTCGTCCGCAACTTCCTCCAGCTCCTGCTCGACCGGGGTCGCATGGCCGACCTCGCCGGCATCAACGCCGCATACGCGGAGCGCGTCGCATCGGCCGCCGGCCGCATCGACGTGCACGCGCTCACGGCCGTGCCGCTGGACGACGGCCTGCGCGCCCGCATCGTCGAGCGCATCACCACGCAGACCGGCCTGGCCGTCGACCTCACCGAGGAGGTCGACCCGGACATCGTCGGCGGCATCGTGCTGCGCGTCGGCGAGCTCGTGCTCGACGCGTCGCTGCGCCAGAAGCTCGACGACCTCCGCCGCAGCATGGCCCAGGCGCCCGTCGACTCCGCGGTGTCCGCCGCCTAGCCCGGCTCCCGCTCCGAATTTCCGCCCGCGAGAAAGGTTCACATTGAAGCTTCGCCCCGATGAGATCACGAAGGTGCTGCGCGAGCGGATCGAGCAGTACCAGGGCGAGAGCGACGTCGAGGAGGTCGGTACGGTCCTCCAGGTCGGCGACGGCATCGCCCGTGTGCACGGCCTGCAGTCGGCCGTGGCCCTCGAGATGCTCGAGCTCCCCCACGGCGTCACCGGCCTCGCGCTGAACCTCGAGGAGGACAACGTCGGCGTCGTGCTCCTGGGTGACGACCTCCTCATCAAGGAGGGCGACCCGGTGCGCCGCACCGGCAAGGTGATCCAGGTGCCGGTGGGCGAGGCGCTCCTCGGCCGCGTCGTGGACCCGCTGGGCAACCCGCTCGACGACCGCGGCCCGATCGACACCCAGCACTTCCGCCCCGTGGAGTTCAAGGCGCCGGGCGTCGTGCAGCGGCAGAGCGTGAAGGAGCCGCTCCAGACCGGCATCAAGGCCATCGACGCCCTCATCCCGATCGGCCGCGGCCAGCGCGAGCTCATCATCGGCGACCGCCAGACGGGCAAGACCGCGATCGCGATCGACACGATCATCAACCAGCGCGGCCAGGGCGTGCACTGCTTCTACGTCGCCATCGGGCAGAAGGCGTCCACCGTCGCCCAGGTGGTGGAGAAGCTGCGGTCCGCCGGCGCGATGGAGTACACGACGGTGGTCGCCGCGACCGCCGCGTCGTCCGCCCCGATGAAGTACCTCGCCCCGTACTCCGGTGCGGCGATGGCCGAGTACTTCCTGTACGGCGGCCAGCACGCCCTCTGCGTGTACGACGACCTCTCCAAGCAGGCCGACGCCTACCGCCAGATGTCGCTGCTGCTGCGGCGCCCGCCGGGCCGCGAGGCGTTCCCCGGCGACGTGTTCTACCTGCACTCCCGCCTCCTGGAGCGCGCCTGCAAGCTCAACGACGAGCTGGGCGGCGGTTCGATGACGGCCCTGCCGATCATCGAGACCCAGGCCGGTGACGTGTCGGCGTACATCCCGACCAACGTGATCTCCATCACCGACGGCCAGATCTTCCTGGAGAGCAAGCTGTTCTTCTCCGGTGTGCGCCCGGCCCTCAACGTCGGCATCTCCGTGAGCCGCGTGGGCGGCTCCGCCCAGATCAAGGCCATGCGCAAGGTGGCCGGCCGCATGAAGCTCGAGCTCGCCCAGTACCGCGATCTCGAGGCGTTCGCGCAGTTCGGCTCCGAGCTGGACGCCGCCACCCAGAAGACCCTGGCCCGCGGTGAGCGCCTGGTGTCCGCCCTGAACCAGCCGCAGTACGCGCCGTGGCCGGTGGAGGAGCAGGTGGCCGTCATGTACGCCGCCAACCAGGGCTACCTGGACGGCGTCGAGCCCGCCGACGTCCCGAAGGTGAACCAGGCGATCCGCGATTCGCTGAAGGACGAGGGCACCATCCTCGCCACGATCCGCGACTCCAAGGAGCTCTCGGACGACGTCTCGGCGAAGCTCGACGAGGTGTGCGCCAAGGTCGCCAAGGCGTTCTCGTCGGCTCCGGCCGCGCCCGCCGCGGAGGCGGCGGAGGCGACCGCCGCCGCTTAGCGGCCGGTCGAGGGCAGCCATGGCCAGCAGCAGGGACATCAAGCGCCGCATCGAGTCGGTGCGCGGCACCCGGAAGATCACCCGGGCCATGGAGCTCGTCGCCTCGGCGCGGCTCCGGCGGGCCCAGGAGTCGATCGAGTCGCTGCGCCCGTACGCGTCCTCCATGCGCCGCCTCATGTCGCAGGCGGCGCGCCAGAGCGGCAACCTCTCCGGCCTGCCGCTGCTGGAGGACCGGGAGGCCGTGACCCGCGCGGCGGTCATCACCGTCACCGGTGACCGCGGCCTCGCCGGCGCGTTCAACGTGAACGTCCTGCGCGCCGGGTTCGGCGTCGCGGACGAGCTCACCGAGGCCGGCGCCGAGGAGGTCGTGTACGTCGCGGTCGGCAAGAAGGGCGCCGGCACGCTGCGGTTCCGCGGCAAGTCGGTCGCGAAGTCGTTCGAGGGGCTGTCCAGCAGCCCGACCTTCGCCGACGCCGCGCAGGTGGCGGAGTACGTCGTGAACGAGTTCGTCGAGGGCCGCGTCGACCGGGTGATGGTCGTCTACAACGCCTTCAAGTCGATCATGGAGCAGAAGGTCACCGTGGAGCAGCTGCTCCCCGTGGACCGCTCCCGCGTGGTCGAGGAGGGCGGGGAGGACCAGGAGCCGTCGCGCTCGCTGGCGATCTTCGAGCCCGCCCCGGAGGAGCTGCTCGCGAAGCTGCTCCCCACGTACATCGACACCACCATCTACCGGGCGATGCTCGAGAGCGCCGCCGCGGAGCACGCGGCCCGCCGCACCGCGATGCGGAACGCGACCGACAACGCCGGAAGCCTGATCGACGACCTGACGCTGGCGATGAACCGGGCGCGGCAGTCCGCGATCACCCAGGAGATCCTGGAAGTGGTGGCCGGTGCTGATGCCCTCAGCTAGCCCGGTCGCTCCGACGCCCGCCCGTCCCGAAGGAGAGTGAGTAGCGCAATGGCAGAGAACGGTCGCAACACCGGCTCGATCCTCGAGATCAAGGGTGTCGTGCTGGACGTGCGGTTCGACGGCGCGCTCCCCGCGATCTACAACGCCCTGGAGATCGCCCGTCCCGACGGCACGACGCTGGTGGCCGAGGTGCAGCAGCACCTGGGTGACGACCGCGTCCGCGCCGTCGCGTTCGACACCACCGACGGCCTCGGCCGCGGGGCGGACGTCGTCGACACCGGCGCCCCCATCTCCGTGCCGGTCGGCACCCCCACCCTGGGCCGCATCTTCAACGTGCTCGGCGAGGCCATCGACGAGGGCGACGAGGTGGTCGCCACCGAGCGGTGGCCGATCCACCGCAAGGCCCCGGGGTTCGCGGACCTGAACCCCACCGAGGAGATCTTCGAGACCGGCATCAAGGTCGTGGACCTGCTCGCCCCGTACGTGAAGGGCGGCAAGGTGGGTCTGTTCGGCGGCGCCGGCGTGGGCAAGACGGTGCTCATCCAGGAGCTCATCCACAACATCGCCCAGGAGCACGGCGGCCTGTCGGTGTTCGCCGGCGTGGGCGAGCGCACCCGTGAGGGCAACGACCTCTGGGTCGAGATGAAGGAATCCGGGGTCATCGACAAGACGGCCCTGGTGTACGGCCAGATGAACGAGCCGCCGGGCGCCCGTCTGCGCGTCGCCCTGACCGGCCTCACCATGGCCGAGTACTTCCGTGACCAGGGCGGGCAGGACGT
>JADLHW010000159.1 GCA_020848615.1 Thermoleophilia bacterium | reverse complement strand
GGGCCGGTGACCGGCCCTGGGTGACTCCGTCCGGGCCTGGGGGGCGCGGTGCGCGGCCCGGTGGAGTCACGGGCAGTCTCCCGGGTGCGCGGAACGCGGGGGTTACATCGGCGTGTTCCTGCGGTGGCGCGCCGTGACGCGCCCGAAGGGCTCAGACGGTCACGGGGTCCTCGTCGCCCTGGTGCGCCGCCTCCTCCTCGGCCTGCCGGCGCAGCTGGGCGAAGCTGATGCCCTCCGACAGCAGGAACAGGAAGCCCACCGCGACACCCACGACGATCTCGGTGAACTGCAGGACCACGGCGAAGGCGATCGCCTCGCTGGCGCCGACCGCATAGGTGGCGGTGAGGGGCAGCACCGCGGCGGCCTGGAACACCACGAGGTTGCCGGGCAGGAGGGGGAACGCCTGGGCGAGGGTGATGGTGACCAGCAGCAGGCCGGCGCCGCCCCAGCCCACATGGCTGATGCCGAACGCGTGGAGGGTGAACAGGATCCCCGCCCATTGCGCCACCCACGTGAGCAGTGAGCTGGTGCCGACGAACGCCAGCAGGCGCGGGCTGCGGAGGCTGTTGTGGCTCTCGCGCACGGCGCCCCACAGCCGGTGCGCGGCGCGTCCGATGCGGGCGGTCACCGAACCGGACGTGAGCCACGGCGGCAGCTGGTGGCCGGTGGCCGTCGCCATCGCGAGGCCCACCACCACCACGCAGACCGCGCCGAGCACCAGGCTCGCGGTCCACGCGTAGAACGGCAGGGGCAGGAACATCCCGATGCCGATCACCAGGCCCACCCAGGCGAGGGTGGACACCAGGTTCTCGGCGACCACGCTGCCCAGAAGGGACGTCGCGGACACCTCGACGCCGTGGTTCTGGAGGCGGCGGCGGGCCAGGAGGACCTTCACCACCTCGCCGATCCGCGCCGCGAGGACGGTGTTGAACAGGAAGCCCACGAACAGGGGGCTCAGCAGGTCCCGGAACCGGACGCGGCCCTCCACGTCGGGCAGCCCCGACACGACGCCCTTCCACGTGAGCCCCTTGAAGCCCACCGACACGAAGTTCGCGCCGATGGCGGCCACCAGGTACCACCACGACTCGGGGTGCAGCACCAGGTCGACCTTCGACCAGTCCACCCGCCACGCCACGAGGCCGGCGACGAGGCACAGCAGGCCCACGCGGATCGCCGTCCCCGCGTACCGGCGCAGGTTGAGGCGCTGCCGGGTGGCGGCGGCCTGGGTCGTCATGCGGGTACCAGCTCGTCCATGGTCACCAGACGTACCCCGCGACCGGCCGCGGCGTCACATACGCCGGGCAGGGCGGCGGCCGTCTGGCCGCGTTCGCGGGACGGGTCCCAGCCGTCCGCGTCGTGCAGGAGCACCACCGCACCGGGCGCGAGGGCCCTCCGGCATCGCTCGACGATGACCTCCACGCCGGGCTCGGCGGTGTCCCACACCCCGGCCGTCCAGCCGGCCATGCGATACCCCAGCGCGCGGGCGGTCGCCCACGTGGCGGGGCCCCGGAAGCCGTGCGGCGCGCGGAACAGGCGCGTGAGGGCGCCGGACCCGGCGGCGGCCTCCACGGCGCGCTCGGTGCGGCGCAGCTGATCGGCCACGTGCCGCGGTCCGCGGAACACCAGGATGCCGTGGTCCCACCCGTGGCTCGCGACCTGATGTCCCTCGTCGCGCATCCGGGCGACGAGATCCGGGTGGCGCTCCACCTGCCGTCCCAGCACGAAGAACGTGGCGCGCACGCCGGCGCGCTGCAGGGCGTCCAGGACGGCGGCCGTGGACGGCCCGGGACCATCGTCGAACGTGAGGGCCGCGAGCGGCTCGCCGGGGGCGCCCCGCCGCACGAGGGGTCCCAGTAGGGGCGCATTCGCGGTGAAGGCGCCCGCGCCCAGCGCCACGGCGCCCGCGGCCACGGCAGCGGCGCGCCCCGGACGTCCCGCGCGGGCGAGCAGGAGCGCTGCTCCCGCGGCCGCGGTGCCGGTTGCGACCGCCCTGGCGACGGCCTGGTTCTTGCGCATCGGATCGGTCACATGTCGGCCCCGGTGCCTCTGGCACCGAAGGGCGAGCCTACCCCCGAGGGGTGCACCGCAGGGAGATGCGGGGTGCCTGCCACGCGGCCCCGGCCGCGACCGGGCGATCGTACCAGCCGGGTCGGCCTGACGAACGCGCCGCGATTTGGCACACTCCCCGGGGGAGTGCCAAACTCCCGAGGCGGCGAACCCCGGCCGCCGATGTCCGACACACGATCGCCGTGCGAGGTACTGGCGTGCCGATCTACGAGTACCGGTGCAATGACTGCGGGCGCAGCTTCGAGGTCGTCCAGCGGATGGCCGACGACCCCGTGACCGTCTGCGAGGTGTGCGGCGGCTCCGTGAGCCGCGTCCTGTACGCCCCCGCGATCCACTTCAAGGGCAGCGGGTTCCACAACACCGACTACGGCACCAAGCGCCGCCCGGTGGGCGGCGAGGGCGGCGGGAGCGACGCCGGGTCCGGTGCCGGCGGCGGCGACAAGGCCGCGTCCACCAACGGCGGGTCCACGAGCTCGTCCGATTCCGGGTCGTCCGGTCCGAGCCCGGCGCCGCCGAAGAAGTCCGTGGGGCTCGACAAGGTCTGAGCCCTCACCGCCGGCGTCAGCCGGCGGTGAAGCGGCGCAGCTGCTCGGCGGCCTGCGCGGGATCGGTGATCACGTAGCTCACCCCGCCGATGCTCTGCGGGGTGCCGGCCAGCACGTACCGGTCCTCCGGGCGCTGCTCCAGCCGCCACTGCAGCCAGGCGAACTTGGTGAGGTCGTTCACGCCCATGTCGGTGCTGAGCGTCTCCACCAGCGCCGCGCCGTTCCACGGCGCCTTCCACGCCGACCACGGTGACACCAGCTTGGCCTTGAGCGCGGCGAGGAACGCCTGCTGCCGCCGGTCGCGCTGGAAGTCGTCGTCGCACTTGCGCACCCGCACGTACTCCAGGGCGCGCGCGCCGTCGAGGTCGATCCTCCCGCCGGCGAAGCTCACGGTGCGCCCGCCCGGGTAGGCGCAGTTCGACAGCGGGGTCGGGTTGTTCACCGTGACGCCGCCCACCTTGTCGACCACCGCCGGGAAGCCCCGGAAGTTCACGGTGATGATGTGGTGGACGGGCAGCCCCGTGAGACGCCGCACCGCGCGGATGATCCCGGCCTGCTGGCCGTGGTAGTAGGCGGCGTTGATCTTCTCGCCGCCCAGGCGGCCCAGCTCGATGCGGGTGTCGCGCGGGATCGACAGCACCCGGACGCGGCCCGCGTCGGGGTCGAGGCGCATCACCATGATGGTGTCGGCGCGGGACCGGGTCTCCCCGGGCCGCGCGTCGGATCCCACGATGAGGATGTTGGTGGGGTTCGTGAGCATCCCGGGCGCGTCGGCCAGGCTGGCCCTCGCCGCCTTCGTGATGCGATTGTTCGAGTCCGACACGGCGCCCCGCACCGCGAGGTAGCCGGCCACCGCCCACACGAGGAAGGCGCACATCAGCACCAGCACACCGCGTCCGATGAGCTGCCGCGGGCCGAGCCCCCGCAGCGACCACCACGGCCGCCCGGCGCGCACCAGTGCCCGGTGCCGGCGGCGGTCCTCCGCGGGCCGCACCCTCGGCGGCGCCTGCGCGGGCCGCATGGGCGGCTCGGCGGGCCGGGCCGGGTCGTCCCGGCGGTCGCCGCGCTCGCGTTCGGTGAGGCGGCGCAGCTCGTCCATGCCGCCGTCGTCGGCTCGGCCGTGCGCGCGGAAACGGCGGTACGGCTTCGTGGGTGAGTCGGGCATCCGGCTGGGCATGGTAGCGGCGGTTCTGGCGGTCCCCGCCGCGGACGGGCACGGGCCGGCGTGAGCGGGGGCGAGGGCTGGCTGGCGGTCGTCGCCACCCCCATCGGGAACCTCGGGGACTGTTCGCCGCGGGCCGCGGAGACCCTGCGCGACTGCGACGTGGTGGCGTGCGAGGACACCCGCCGCACCGCCACGCTCCTGCGGGCCGTCGGCGCCCGCACGCCCATGGTGAGCCTGCACGCCCACAACGAGGCGTCGCGGCTGCCGGAGCTCGTGCGCCGCATGGCCGGGGGCGAACGGGTCGCGCTGGTGAGCGACGCGGGGATGCCGGGGGTGAGCGACCCCGGGATGCGCCTGGTGACCGCCGCCCACGAGGCGGGGATCCCCGTGACCGTCCTGCCCGGGCCCAGCGCCGTGACCGCCGCCGTGGCCGCCGCCGGGGCTCCGGCCGACCGGTTCGCGTTCGCGGGCTTCATGCCCCGCCGGGCGGGGGAGCGGACGGCGCTGCTGGAGTCCCTGGACCGCGCCGGGGCGACGGTCGTGGCGTTCGAGAGCCCGCAGCGGCTGCCGGACCTCATGGCCTTCCTGGCGGAGCGCCACCCGGGGCGCCGTGCCGCGGTGTGCCGGGAGCTCAGCAAGCTGCACGAGGAGACGCTCGTGGGCACGTGCGCGGAGCTGGCGGAGGCCGCGGCGGGACCGGCCCGTGGCGAGATCACCGTGGTGCTGTGGCCCGCCGAGGCGGCCGCGCCCGCCGAGGGGGACCTGGAGCGCGTGGTGGAGGTGCTGGTGGGCGCCGGGCTGTCGACGGGCGCCGCCGCCGACGCCGCCGCGGCGCTGGGCGCCGGGACCCGGAACGCCGCCTACCGGGCGGCGATCGCAGCCGCGAGCCGCCGCGCCACGTAGTCCAGGCGCGGGGGCGGGCCGCCGCCCGAGGCGATCTTCGCCAGCCGCTCCCAGTCCCCCGACACCAGGGCGCGCACCAGCCCCTCCTCCGGGGCGCCGCACCACACGGTGCGCCCGCCCAGCAGCACCGGGATCACGCCGTCGCGCAGCCCGGCGTCGTCACGCGTCAGCACGCCGCCGGGCCCGCGCACCTCGACCCCCGCGGAGACGTCCACCTCCACACCACCCACCCGCCCGCCACCGCGGCGGGAGGACACCCCGCCCCCGGCGGCGGGCGGCAGCGCGAACCCCAGCGCCGCGGCGGCGGCCTCGGCGTGCCCGACGGCCACCTCCAGGTCCAGGTCGCGTGGCTCCCGCGAGGCGCCCAGCAGGCGCCGTGCGGTGCTGCCGCTGACGATCCACGTGACGCCCGCGGCGTCCAGGTTCGCGGCCACCTCGGCGAGGACCGTGGCCAGACGCACCGGCAGGCACCCGTCTACACTCCGGAGTTCGTGAGCACCGGCCGCTTCTACCTCACCACCCCCATCTACTACGTCAACGCGGAGCCCCACGTGGGCCACGCGTACACGACGATCATGACCGACATCGTCGCCCGGCATCACCGCCAGCGCGGCGAGGAGGTCTTCTTCCTCACCGGCACCGACGAGCACGGCGCGAAGATCGCGCAGGCCGCCGAGGCCGCCGGGCGCTCCCCCAAGGCCCACGCGGACGAGCTGTCCCGCAAGTTCCGGGACCTGGGCGGGGTGCTGGATGCCACGAACACCTTCTTCATCCGCACCACCGACCCGCAGCACGGCGCGGAGGTGCAGCGCCTGCTCGGCGTGATGCACGAGCGCGGCGACATCTACAAGGGCAGCTACGGCGGCTGGTACTGCACGGCCTGCGAGGCGTTCTACAACGAGGGCGACCTGGTCGACGGGCGCAACTGCCCCATCCACGGCCGCCCCGTGGACTGGCTGGAGGAGGAGAACTGGTTCTTCCGGCTCTCCGCGTACCGCGACCGGCTGCTGGAGCTGTTCGAGGCGAACCCCGGCTGGGTGGTCCCGCAGGCGCGGTACAACGAGGCGCGCCGCATGATCGAGCTGGGCCTGGAGGACCTCTCCATCTCCCGCTCCCAGATCGACTGGGGCGTGCAGGTGCCGTGGGACCCGGAGCAGGTCGTCTACGTGTGGGTGGACGCCCTCTTCAACTACTGGACGGCGCTCACCTACGGGGCCGGGGACGGCGGCGGGCGGTTCTGGCCGCCGGACCTCCAGCTGATGGCCAAGGACATCCTCAAGTTCCACGCGGTCATCTGGCCGGCGCTGCTCATGTCCGCGGGGCTGGAGCTGCCGCGGCGGGTCGCCATCCACGGGTACGTCCTGAAGGGCGGCGAGAAGATGAGCAAGACCACCGGGAACCTGGTGGACCCCTTCCCGTTCATCGAGGACTACGGCATCGACGCGCTGCGGTACTACCTGGCGCGCGAGATCCGCTTCGGCGAGGACGGCACGTTCAGCGCCGAGGGCTTCGACGCGCGGTACACCGGTGAGCTCGCCAACGAGTTCGGGAACCTCCTGAACCGCACGGTCGCGATGATCGGCCGGTACCGCGGCGGCGAGGTGCCCGCCGACGGCGGGGCCGACGCGGACCTGGCCGCGGAGGTGGCCGCCGTCGCCGGAGCGGTGACCACCGCGTTCGACGGGGTGGACATCACCCGCGCCGTGGAGGAGATCTGGGTGCTGGTGCGCCGCCTCAACCGGCTGGTGGAGGAGCGCGCCCCCTGGACGCTGGCGAAGGACCCGGCACGGGCGGGCGAGCTCGACCAGGCGCTGTTCTCCCTCGCGGAGGGGCTGCGCGCCGTCGCCATCCTGCTGTGGCCGTTCATGCCGGGCAGCTGTGAGCGGGCGCTCGCCGCGCTTGGGCAGGACCCCGCCGCGGTCGCGGCGGCCGGCGCGGCCTGGGGCGCGGGCGCCGCGGGCGCGACGGTGGTGCCCGGCGCGCCGCTGTTCCCGCGGGTGGAAGGGCGCCCGGAGTAGTCGACACCCACGCCCACCTGGAGTCCTGCGCGGCGTCGGTGCCGGAGCTCCTGGAGGCCGCCGCCGCGGCCGGCGTGGAGCGCATCGTGACCATCGGGACCGGCCGCGAATCCAGCGAGCGCGCGATCGGGCTGGCGGAGGCGCACGACATGGTGTGGGCCGCCGTCGGCGTGCACCCGCACGACGCCGACGCCTGGACCCCGGCGGACGCCGACTGGATCCGCGGGCTCGCCGCGCACCCGAAGGTGGTGGCCGTGGGGGAGTGCGGCCTGGACCACCACCACGACCATGCCGGCCGCGACGCCCAGGAGTACGCGTTCCGTGGCCAGATCGCGGTGGCACGCGAGACCGGCCTGCCGCTCGTCATCCACACCCGGGAGGCCACGCCCGACACGCTGCGGGTCCTGGGCGAGGACGCCGGCGACCACCCCGTGATCCTGCACTGCTACTCGATCACCGAGCCCCAGCACGTGGACCG
>JADLHW010000158.1 GCA_020848615.1 Thermoleophilia bacterium | reverse complement strand
TTACCGCTGGACCCGTGGCCGTCAGGCCGAACCGCACTAGGGAGACTGGCATGCGCGTCGGTGTTCTGGGGATCGGCAAGACCCCGCACAAGATCCAGCACAACAAGAGCCTCCGGGACCTCATCGTGGAGGCCGGCCGGACAGCGATCTCCGACGCGGGCGTCAGCCCCTCGGATATCCAGATGCTGTACGTCGGCAATGTCGGGTCGGTCGGGTTCAACTACGAGAACTCCACCGGCCTGATGGCCGCCCACCACCTCGGGGTGGTGCCCGCAGGCGCAGTCCGCGTCGAGGCGGCATGCGGCACCGGCGCCTGGGCCCTGCACCTGGGCGTCGTGGCGATCGCCTCGGGCCTCTATGACACCGTCATGGTCGTCGGGGCAGAGAAGATGAACGACCTCGCCACCGTGGAGGGCACCTCGGTGATCGCCCAGGCGGCGGACTCCAAGGAGGAGTACTTCTCCGGGCTCACGTTCCCGTCCGGGGTGGCGCTCACCGCCCGCAAGTACATGCAGACCTACGGGCTCACCGAGGAGGACCTCGCCCACACCTCGGTCAAGAACCATCACTACGGGGCCCGGAACCCGTACGCCCACCTGCGCTTCGAGTGCACGGTGGAGGAGGTCATGCGGTCCGCCAAGGTCGCCGACCCCCTCAAGTTGTACGAGGTGTGTCCCATGACCGATGCCGGTTCGGCGCTGGTGCTGTGCCGCGAGGAGATCCTCAAGGACCAGCCCGACAAGCCGCAGGTGTACATCACCGCCACCGCGATGGCATCCGGCACGTGGTACGCGGTCAGCGACGGTTTGGAGGACGCCCACAAGCTGTTCGCCGAGCCGGCCGCCAAGGCCTACGCGATGGCCGGCGTCAGCGCCGGCGACATCGACGTCGCTGAGATCTACAACAGCTTCGCGATCCAGGAGCCCCTCGGCATCGAGGGCCTCGGGTTCGCCGAGCAGGGCAAGGGCTGGGAGGGCGCCGCCGACGGCTCCACCTGGATCGACGGGAAGGTTGCGGTGAACCTCTCCGGCGGGCTGCTGTGCAAGGGCCACCCCCTCGGGGCGACCGGCTCCTCCCAGGCGGTGGACATCATCGAGCAGTTGCGCGGCACCGCCCCGGAGGGCATCCAACGCAAGGACGCGGCGATCGGCATCTCCGCGTGTCGCGGCGGCCCGGGTGCCGTGGGCGCCATCCACATCTACCAGCGGGAGGGCTGAGGCAGTGACCGTCTCCGCGATCGAGTTCTCCCGCCTCGGGCCCCCCAAGCTCCGGCTCTACGCCATGCGCTGCGGATCGTGCAACACCCTGCAGCCGTGGTGGGAGAAGTTCCACTGCTACGCCTGCGGGGCGGAGCGACTCACCGAGGAGGAACTCGCCGGCACCGGCGAGCTCACCAACTACACGGTGGTGTACTACCCGCCGCGTGACTTCCTCGGCCAGGAGCCGTACGTGGTGGGACACATCACCATGGACGAGGGCGTCGTCCTGCCCGCACCGGTGGTCGACACCGCCCTCGAGGACGTGCAGCTCGGCACCCGCGTCAAGGCGACCCTGCGCCGCATGAAGCTCGGCCACGAGGGGGACGTGTACTACTCCCAGAAGTTCGTGCTCGACACGCCCGGCGCGGAGGCCTAGCCGGTTACCAGACCTCCATCCCGCCGTCGCAGGCCAAGACGTGGCCGGTGACGAAGCGGGACGCCGCCGAGGCGAGGAACACCGCGACCCCGGTGATGTCGGCCGGTTCACCCGGCCGGCCCATCGGGGCGCGGGCCACCATCGCCGCCAGCCGCTCCGGTGAGGCCACCATCGGGGCGTTGAGGGCGGTGGGGAAGAACCCGGGTGCGATGCAGTTCACCCGGATGTCGTGCGGCGCCCACTGGCGGGCCAGCTCACGGGTGAGCTGCTCCACCGCGGCCTTGCTGGCGCTGTAGGCGGCGACCCCGCCGCCGGTCCCGGCCCGTCGGCCGAGGATCGAGCTCATCGTGATCATCCACCCACCGGACCCGGCGGTGATCATCGCCGCCGCCCCGGCCGCGGCGAGCCGCATCACGGCGGTGAGGTTCACGTCCATCACCCGGCTGAACTCGGCGATGTCCTCGTCCTCGGCGGGGCAGAGCGTCGCTGTCCCGGCGTTCAGGACCAGTCCGTCGACCCGCCCGTACGCATCCCGGCACGCGGCGATCAGGGCGTCGGCGTGGGCGGGGTCGGCGACGTCCCCCGGGATGGTCACGACCCGGCCTCCGGCGGCGGTGATCCCATCGGCGGCATCCTGCAGGCGGTCCTCGGTGCGCGCGGAGATCACCAAGGAACAGCCGGCCTCGGCCAAGCCGCCCGCCATGATCCGGCCCAGGCCCTCCGAGGCCCCGGTGACGATCGCCGCCTGGCCGTCCAGGCGGAACAGTGAGCCGCCGCCGGTCAGGCCCCCGACTCCTCGGGGCACAGCATGTCGGCCATCGCGGTGAGCACCGGTTCGGCGGCCTCCCGGATCACGACCCTGGCGTATCGGTCGTACTGGGTGGGGGTCCGTCCGACGATGCCCAGCGGGACGTTCCGGGTGAGCGGCACCGACGGCAGCAGGGAGATCGGGATGGTCCTCAGGGCGGAGTCGAACACCAGGAACGCGTCGGCCTGTCCGGCGAGCTCCCAGGCGCGCTGCACGCCCTCCTGCAGCAGCGGTTCGTTCCACAGCGTCCCCGACGGCCGCAGTGGGTAGCCGCACCCGGGGGTCGTGCACCGCGGCACCCCGTCGACGGCATCGGCGATGAGCTGCCCGACCTCCGGCAGTCCGTAGCGTTCCCCGCATCGCTCACAGCGGGCGGACATCACGTTGCCGTGGACCTCGACGACGTCGGAGGCGCCGGCTTTGACCAGCAGCCGGTCCGCGGACTGGGTGATGAGGTGGTCGACGATCCCCGTGCGCTGCAGGCGGGCGAGGGCCCGGTGCGCCGGACCGGGTTCGCGTGCGGCGATCTCCACCGCGGCGGGGTGGTAGTAGGCCCAGAAGCGGTCGGGTTCGGTGAGCAGCGCCTCCAGGCTGGCGCGGGACGCCCAGTCACTGCTTGCCGCCCCCAGTTCCTGATCGGTGTCGCGGCCGAGTCCGAGGCCTGCGAGCGCCACGACGCGCTGGGTGCCGAGCAGCATCGCTGCCAGGGTCTCGTGATCCTGGGGCGTCGCCATGGGGGCTGGAGCCTACTCCCCGGAGGTGTCGGCGGGGACCAGCCCGGCGAGGGACCGCAACCCCACCAGGGCGGTCCACGATGCCCCCGCGCCGGCCACCGCGGAGAGCACCAGCAGCGCCTGAGTCAGGCCGATCACGTCCGACAACACCCCGATGAGGATCAACGGGAGGGAGAACCCCCCGAGGTAACAGGCGACGTAGTAGCTGGAGATCAGCTTCCCGCGGTCCGCGACGGGGGCGATGAGGCTGATGAGGTCGATGCCGCCCTTGAACACCAGCCCGCACGCGGCGCCGGTGGCGGCGACGGCCCCGAGGACCAGCGGGACCGAGTCGGCAGGGGACCCCGCCGCGATCCCCACCGACGCCACGGCGGCGGCCGCCAGACCCCAGGCGATCGCCCGGCGGGGGTCCAGGCGGGGCAGCAGGACCTGGCTGGCGGCCCCGGCCACGAGCACCAGGAACCCGGCGGCCCCGACCACCGCGTAGTTGTCGATCTCGAGCTTGCGGACGACGAACACCGGGACCAGGGACAGAGCGGTGCCATCGAACAGGGAGAACAGCATCCCGGAGGGCACCAGGACCCGCCAGAACACGGCACGCTCGGCGGCCGGCACCCCCAGGCGCAGGGTCAGCGGGCGCCGCGGCTGGT
>JADLHW010000157.1 GCA_020848615.1 Thermoleophilia bacterium | reverse complement strand
TCGGATGCGCGCGGGGCTGGGCAGGGCCGCCTCCTCGGGTCGGTCGGGTGGGGTCGAGCCACGCGCCGGTCCGGATGTCATATAAACGACCGTTGATGGTAGGTCCGGACCAGGAGCATGTCAAGGCGTGGCGGGGGCGGAGTGGCGTAGCGTCTCTTGTGGAAAAGCCAGGGAGCGGGCGTACAACTTGATGTGGTTCCAACACACAAGGAGTACGCCCATGACAACGGTACCCGCACTCGACCGGCGGACGCTCCCTGAGCGCTGGTCGGACGTCCGCGACGAGGAAGCCCTGTGGGGTGATCTGCGCCCGGAGCTGCTCGCCGCGATCCGGACGGTCCTCGAGACGACGATGGAGTCCGAGCTCTGGGAGCGACTCCGGGCAGCCCGGTACGAGCGGACCGCCTGCCGCCGGGGACACCGCAACGGCACGTACCGCCGGAGCCTCGTGACCGAGCTCGGCCTCATCGCGGACCTCGCGATCCCGCGGGCGCGCGGGCTCGCGTACCGCCCCTCCTTCCTCGCGCGCGCCGCCCGCCGGACCACGACGGTCGACGACGTCCTGCGGCAGGCGTTCCTCCGCGGCCTCTCGGTCCGGGAGACCGCGGCACTCGCGGAGACCCTCACCGGGGTCGCGCTCTCGGCGGCGGCGGTGAGTCGTCTCGCCCGGGCGCTCGATGCGCAGGTCGCCGCCTTCCACCGGCGGCGGATCGCCTCCCCCGTCCGCTACCTGGTCTGCGACGGCCTCTGGGTGACCGTGCGCGGGAGCGCCGGGCGCGCGACCGAGCGCGTGATCCTCGCGGTCTACGGGATCGACGCGGACGGGCGACGGGAGCTGCTCGACTATCGCCAGGCGACCGCGGAGTCGGCCGCCGCCTGGGGCGCCCTCCTGCGGAGCCTCGTCGCCCGCGGCCTGGACCCCGACGCGGTCGTGCTCGTCACGGCGGACGGCGCCGGCGGGATCGCCGCCGCGGTCGCGGAGGCGTTCCCCGACGCGGCGCTCCAGCGCTGCTGGACCCACCGGGTGCGCAACATCCTCGAGGCCCTCCCGCTCGCGGAACGGCGCGCCTGCCTCGCCGGCCTCCGGCGGATCTATCGGGCGCGGACCCGGCGGGCGGCGGTCGCCGCGTACTGGACATGGGCACGACGCTGGCGGACCCGCCATCCCCGGATCGTCGCCGGCCTCGAGCGCGACCTCGACGCCCTGCTCGCCGTGTTCAGCCTGCCCGAGCCGCTCCGGACGAGCCTCCGGACCACGAACCTGATCGAGCGCGCCTTCCGCGAGCTCCGCCGGCGGATCCGGCCGATCGGGGCCCTCCCCGGCCGACGCTCGGCCGACCGGATCATCCACGGCCAGGTCGTCCGTCTCAACGGCCTCCTGGCGGCACGCCCGCTTCCTGCTTTCACACAAGAGTCTTGACGCTATCGCGCGGCCGGCAGGGCCGTGCGTCTCCGCGGGCGAGCATGGGCCAGACCGCCGAGAGCCGCCCGGCCTCCGGGCGACCTCCGACGGCCGGCGGCCGCCACCGGTCGTTTCGGCGGTCGTCCGGGAGTACTTCAGTACCGTGGTCCCGACGCGGGGCGCGGTGCCACGATGCACCGGAAGGCCCATCGGACCGCCGAAGGAGATACGTCCCGCGATGTCGAGCCGCAGCTCCATGGGCCTGCGCCCGTTCGCCGCCGTGCTCGTCCTGCTGTTCGGACTGACGACGACGAACGCTGCCGTCCCGGGGCCGACCACCGCGCTCTCCTCCACCGTCGTGATCAGCCAGGTCTACGGCGGCGGCGGCAACGCCGGGGCGCCTTTCCGCAACGACTTCGTCGAGTTGTTGAACCGCGGGGTGACGAGTGTCTCCCTCACCGGGTGGTCGGTCCAGTACGCATCGGCGACCGGCGCCGGCACGTTCGCGGCCAACCCGGTCACGTCGCTCTCGGGGGACCTGGCTCCGGGCCAGTACGCCCTGGTCCAGATGGCATCGGGCGGCGCCATCGGTGCCGCACTCCCGGCGCCCGATGCGACCGGCACGACCAACATGTCCGCCACCGCCGGCAAGGTCATCCTCGTGAGCTCCAACGTCGGGCTCGCCTGCAACGGTGGCTCCGCGGCCTGCGACGCCGGCCAGCTGGCGATGATCGTGGATCTCGTCGGCTGGGGCTCGGCTGACTTCCACGAGGGTGCCCTGCCCGCCCCGGCCACCTCGAACACCACGGGGGTGCTGCGGAGCACGGCCGGCTGCACCGAGACCTACTCCAACCGCTCCGACTTCACGGCGGGTGCACCCACCCCCCGCAACACGGCGACCGCCCTCCACCCGTGCGGACCGCCTCCCTCGGCTCCCGTCGTCACGACAGAGCCTGCCGATGCCGCAGTGGCGGTCGGGACGACGGCGACGTTCCACTCCGCAGCTGTCGGAGTGCCGGACCCGACGGTCCGCTGGGAGCAGAGCACCGACGGCGGCGGGACCTGGGCGGACATCGCCGGCGCCACCGGCACCAGCCTGGGCTTCGTGGCCACCGCGGAGCAGGACGGCTTCCTCTTCCGGGCGGTGTTCACCAACGCCTCGGGTTCCACCGCGTCACGTGGGGCCCGGCTCTCGGTCGTCACGCCGCCCGTCG
>JADLHW010000156.1 GCA_020848615.1 Thermoleophilia bacterium | reverse complement strand
TCAACGCGTGGCACTACGTGGACGGCGACCTGTGGGCCAGCCTGGTGGAGCACCTGTTCCAGAACCTGCGGGTGCGGGCCGACGAGGGCCCCGCCGAGCTCGCGGACCGCCGGGAGCGGCTCATGGGCCTCATGCGGGAGACCGCCGGCGACGCCGACGCCGCGGCCATGGCCATCCCGGGCCTCACACGGGCGCTCGGCGATGCCCGCGCGGAGGCCGACCGGGCGGCCCGCGACCTGGAGCAACGCCGCCGGGACCTGCCGGGGAACGTCGCGGCCGTCGCGCTGGAGGGCGTGCGCGACCAGGTGGAGGCCGCGATGCGCGTCGCGGGCGTCGGCGGAGTCGTGGAGGACGTCCAGCAGGCCCGCGCCGGCCTCGACGACGCCCGGGACGCCCTCCGCCGCGGCGGGCGCGTGCTGGCCCCGTTCCGGACGGGCCGGGGCTGGCTGTGGCTCACCCTCGCGGTGCTCGCGGTGGTCGCCGTCCCGGTCGCGGTGGCCGCCCTCCTGGACCTGTTCGCCGACGAGATCGCCGCGGTCGTGGGCGGCATCGCGTCCGTGGCGGGGGTCGTGGCGATGGTCGCCCGCACCGCGGCCGGCGCGGCGAACCGCGCCGCCGACGCCGTCGAGCGCACCCGCGACCGCCTGGAGGAGCGCGTCGCCGCGGCCGCCGCCGCCGCGGAGACCACGAGCACCGCCGTCGCGGACGCCGAGCGGCGCCTGCGGGACGCCGTCGCCGAACGGGAGCGCCTGGAGGCCCGCCGCGCCGAGCTGGAGCGGCAGGCGTCGGCCCTCGCCGGCACGGTCCTCGGGGAGTTCATCGAGGCGTCGGCGGCCAGCGACGAGTTGCGCGCCCACCTCGGCGTCCCGGCGATCATCCGGCGGCGCCTGGAGGCGCTGTCGGCCCTCATCGCCGGGAACAACGCGGAGGTGCTGCGCGGCGGCGGGGACCCGGAGCAGGTCAACCGGATCGTGCTGTACGTCGACGACCTCGACCGGTGCCCGGCCGACCACGTCATCCGCGTGCTGCAGGCCGTGCACCTGCTGCTGGCGTTCCCGCTGTTCGTGGTGGTGGTGGCCGTCGACAAGCGGTGGCTCGCCGGGTCCCTGGCCCGCCACTACGGGCCGCTGCTGGCGGCGTCGCCCGACGGGGAGCGGGCCACGCCGGACGACTACGTCGAGAAGATCTTCCAGGTACCGTTCCAGGTGCCGCCGCTGGACGCCCCCGCCCGCACCCGCCTGCTGCACGGGCTGCTGCCGGCCGCGGGCGGCCCCGCCGGTGCCGCGCGGGCCGATGCCCACGCCCCGGCGGACGCCGACGTCGCCCGCCTCGTCCAGGAGTTCTTCGAGCTGCCCGCGGCCCCCGCCTGGCTGCGGCGCGCCGACCTGCGCGTCACCCCCGCCGAGCTGGCGTTCATCGACCGGGTCGTGCCGCTGCTGGACGACACGCCGCGGTCGGTGAAGCGCTTCGCCAACGTGTTCCTGCTGGTCAAGTCGATCGCGGCGAACTCCGGCAGGCCGTTCCGCGGCGACCGGGCGCCCGCCGACCACGAGTCCGCGATCCTCCTGCTCGCCCTCGGCATGGGGCATCCCCTGGCGGCCCGTCGCGTCCACGACGCGATCGCCGCCGGCGGGTCCGCCACGCTCGCCGCGGCGGTCGGGCCCCGGGACGCCGCCGTGCTCGCGCCGGTCGCCGCGTGGGGCACCCGGCCCGTCGCCGACCTCGCCGGATGGGCCGACCTCTGTCGCCGGTTCACGTTCACCGCCTGATAAGACCCGCTTATCGCAGGGCGGTGGGGGCGATCCGGTACGATCCGGCACGTGACCGGGCCCCGCCACGCGCGCTTCGACGTTGTGGTGGTCGGCTCCGGCGGCGCCGGCATGAGCGCCGCGATCACGGCCCGCGCGGCCGGCGCGTCGGTCCTCGTGGTCACCAAGTCGGCGCTCGGCGCGTCGAACACCGGACGCGCCCAGGGCGGCATCCAGGCCGCGATGGGCGACGACGACTCCGTGGGCTCCCACCGGGACGACACGTTCCGCGCCGGGCACGGCGACGGCCGGCCGGAGCTCGTCGCCAAGCTCACCGGGGAGGGGCCCCGGGCCATCGCGTGGCTCCGGGATCTGGGCGTCGAGTTCACCCGCGACGACGGGCGCCTGCGCATCCTGCGCTGCGGCGGGGCGAGCCGCCCCCGCCTGCTGCAGGCCGGCGAACGCACGGGCGCCGAGATGGTGCGGGCGCTGCGCACCGCGGTGCGCGCCGCGGAGCCCGAGGTGCGTGAGTCCACGGCGCTGCGCGGCATGCGCGCCACCGCCTCGGGGTGGCTGCTGGAGCTGGAGGGCGCCGGCGCCGGCACCGTGGAGGCAGGGGCGGTCGTGCTGGCCGCGGGCGGCGGGCTGCGCGGCGAGGCGGACCGCCTGGGCGTGGGCAGCACCAACCACCCGGACGCGACGCCCGAGGTGCTGGAGCTCGCGGTCGCGCTGGGGGCCGTCACCGAGCACGCCGACTCGTGGCAGCGGCACCCCACCGGCTCGGTCTGGCCGCAGGCACTGGCGGGGTACGCCCTGCCCGAGACCACCCGCAGCTACGGCGCGACGCTCCACGACGCCGACGGGGAGCGCTTCGTGGACGAGCTCGCGCCCCGCGACGTCGTGGCCGACGCCATCGCCCGGGTCGTGGCGGAGGGCCGCGGGGTGACCGCGCCCGGCGGCCTGGCCGGCGTGTGGCTCGACACCGCCGCCATCGACCGCGAGCACGGCGCCGGGTTCACCGCCGCCCGGCTCGCGTACGTCCACAACCGCTACGCGAAGGCGGGCGTGGACATCACCCGCGAACGCGTGCTGGTGTACCCCGTGCTGCACTACCGCAACGGGGGCCTGCTCATCGGCGCCGACGGCGCCACCAGCCTGCCCGGGGTGTTCGCCGCCGGGGAGATCACCGGGGGCGTGCACGGCACCAACCGCCTCATGGGCAACTCGCTGCTCGACACCGTGGTGTTCGGGCGCACCGCCGGACGTGCCGCCGCCGAGGCCGCGCGATGACCGAAGGGAGACACGTGACCACCGCACCCGCCCACACGCTGCCGGACTTCCTGTCCGTACCGGGGCGTCCGCCGAAGCCCCGCCAGACCGGGCTCACGCACGTCATCGACAAGGGCATGTCGGTGCGTCAGGTGGAGGACATGCTGGAGATCGCGGGCGATGTCGTCGACATCGTGAAGTTCGGGTGGGGCACGTCGTACGTGAGTCCGAACCTGCGCGACAAGATCGCCCTGCTGCGCGAGGCCAACGTCATCCCGGTGCTGGGCGGCACCTTCTGGGAGGTGTGCCTCACCCAGCAGAAGCTCGACGACTGGCGGCGGTGGGTCACGGACCTGGGGCTCACCCACGTCGAGGTCTCCGACGGCACGATCTCCATGCCGCACGACATGAAGCTCGACCACATCCGCAGGCTGGCGCGCGACTTCGTGGTGCTGAGCGAGGTGGGCTCGAAGGACATCGAGGTGGTCATCGCCCCGTACAAGTGGGTGGAGCTCATCGAATCGGAGCTGCGGGCCGGTGCCTGGAAGGTCATCACCGAGGCGCGCGAGAGCGGCACGGCGGGCATCTTCCGGGGTTCGGGCGAGGTCCGGATGGGGCTCATCGACGAGATCGTGCACGCCATCGACCCCAGCCGGCTGCTGTTCGAGGCGCCGCAGAAGGGCCAGCAGGTGTGGTTCATCGAGAAGTTCGGCCACAACGTGAACCTGGGCAACATCCCGCCCGACGAGGCGATCCCGCTCGAGACGCTGCGCCTGGGACTGCGGGCCGACACGCTGCGGGCCACGATCAAGGACAACGTGGACGGCGCCGGCATCTGAACGCCGGCGGGGGCGGCGCGCCGCCCCCGCCGGTCGGGGTCACTCGACCGTGAGGTCGGTGTGCATCCCCTTGGCGTAGTGGCCCGGCAGGTTGCACAGGATCACGTAGTGCCCGGTCTCCAGCGTCGCCGTGAGCTCCTTCGCGGCGGCGCCCGGCTCCAGGTCCTCCAGCTCGCCCACGAGGCCGGTCTCGTCCACCTCGCCGTTCGCGGCCAGGTCACCGGATGCGGCATCGGTCCTGATGAGCACCATCTCGTGCGGGAAGGCGCCCCTGTTCGCGGCGGAGATCGTCACCTCGCCGGCGGCGACCGAGCCGGGGGACGGGGTGATCGTGAACTCCGACGGCGAGCCGAGGATCACGTCGACGGCCTGGCCCGGGGCCGTCGCGGCGGCGGGCTCGTCGTCACCGCAGGCGGCGAGCACCAGGGGGCTCGCGGCGATCGCCATCGCCGCGACGATGGGCAGCAGACGGCGGTACGTCGTCCTCATGGGTCCCTCCGGGGTCGGGGTGTCGCGCCGAGCCTGCCCCGGGGCCTCGGGCCGCGCCATCGGACGTTGGTCGTACGACCAGGCCCCGGCGTGTTGTGGCCCGGCCCCCGGGACGACAGGATGTGCCGCGGTGCGGCGCGTGCCCACATCCCTCGCCCTCGGCCTCGCCCTGGCCGTGGTGCCGTCCGCCGCGGCGCAGGCCCCGGACCGCCCCTTCGGGGCGACCTTCACGTGGGGGTATGAGCTCAACCAGGACGAGCTGCCCTCCTACGACCCGGACCGGAAAACGCCGCCGTACCCCGCGGCACGGTGGTACCGCATCATCGACGGGATCCTCGGCGCCAGCGGCCGCAACGGCCTGTGGTACACGGGGCCCAGCGCCCTGCCGTTCCCGCCGCTGCCGCTCGCGCCGAACGAGCCGGTGGGGTGGCGCACCGCCCGGAACCTCGCCGCCCAGCACGCGCGCACCGGGCTGTCGTGGGACGTCGCCCACGAGGTGTGGGCGGCCCGCAAGGCGCTCCGCACGCCGGGCGTCACCGTGCTCGACCCCACGGTGAGTCCCTTCGCGTACACGCAGCGCGTGTCGCTGGTGGACCCCGCCTACCGCCGGGCGGCGCTGGCGGAGATCCGCAGGATCGCGCCCACCGTGCGCGGCAAGCCGTACGTGTTCGCGTGGACCGGCTCCGACGAGCCGCTCATCCGGCTGCCCCGGGGACGGGCGGCGGAGCGCAGCGCGTACGCCCGCGCGATGCGCGCCCAGGTGCGCGGCCGGTACGGGCGGGCGGCGCCCCGGGCGACGGCGGCGCGCACCACGGATCCCGCGGAGGGGCTGCGCTGGCTCGCGTACAACCGGTGGGCGTCGGACCGCTTCTTCGGCATGAAGGCCGAGCAGGCCGCCCTCATCCGGCGGCTCGCGCCCGGCGCCCGGGTGCTGCCCAACGACCACGGGTTCATCCGCGGGTTCGTGCCGTGGGACTACACCCGGCTGTCGGCGTTCGCGGACATCGTGGAGGCCGACCCGTACGTGAGCTACGCCGAGGCGGTCCGGCCCGGCCGGGGCCGCTACAACCCCGGCTTCGGGGCGAAGTTCATGTCGGACCTCACCGGCGTGCGCACCCGCATCGTGCTGCAGGCCTTCACCTACTCGGGGTACACCCCGGAGGTCGCCGACCTGTACGCGTGGGCCGGGCAGGCGCTGCGCGCCGGCGCCACCGACCTCACCCTCTTCGCCTCCGGCAACCCGCGGTTCACCGACCGCGCGTTCTACGACGGCATGCAGCGCCTCGCCCGCGACCTGCGCGGCACGCGGCTCCCGGCGGCGCCCACCGACCCCGCCACCCTGGTGGTCTACGCCACCGCCTCCGAGGGGCAGGCCCAGCCCGCCGCGACCGGTGACGACCGGTACCTGGCCTCCGGCGACGCCCTGTACAGCCTGTACGGCCTGCTGGGGGAGCTGGGCCACGCGGCGTTCAGCTTCGACGCGGACACGCGCCTGCGGCGGGAGCCGGCCCGCCTGGCGGCGGCACGCACCGTCTGGCTGCCCCGGGCCGACACGCTCGACCGGCCGTTCGCCCGGCAGCTCGCCGACTGGGTGCGCGCCGGCGGCACCCTGGTGGTGGGCGACCCCGCGGCGTTCACGCGCACACCCACCGGGGCGTCGCTCGTGGACATCCGGACGGAGCTCATCGGCGCACCAACCGGGCCGTCGCGCCCCGGCCGGCTCATCCGCATGGCGCCGGGCGCGCTGGCCGCCGGGCTGCCCGCCGACGAGCTCTACGCCACCGTGGAGGCGCCGCAGGCCCGGGCCTTCGCCGCGGTGCCCGACGGGGCGGAGGTGGTCGCCCGGTTCGCGGACGGGGCGCCCGTCGCCATCCGCCGCACGGTGGGGCGGGGCCGGGTGATCGCGTTCTCGGCCGACCTCCTGCGCCCGCAGAACCTCACCGATCCCATGGACCTCACCCGCATGGTGCGGGCGCTCCACACCTGGTCGGGCGGCGGGCTGAGCCCGGCGTGGACCTACACCGTGCCCGGTGCCCCCGAGCCGACGCGGCCGCCGTGGGAGGACGCCGCGACGCCCCTGCCGTAGGTCAGCGGCCCACGCGGAGCACGCGGGTGGCGCGGGCCGTGTTGCCGGCCCGGTCCTTCGCGTACAGGCGCACGACCCGGTACCCCTCGCCGCTGAACACGTGGTCCACGCGCGCGCCCCTGGCGTAGCGGCCGTCGCCGAGGCTCCACCGCAGCGACGCGGGATCCAGCGAGGACCCGGTGTCCACGGCGCGGGCGACCAGGACCGCGTCGCGGCCCCGTACCCGCGAGCCGATCGTGAGGCGCGGCGGCGTGCGGTCCACGACGACGACCCGGTGGGCGGGACTCCAGTCGAACGCCCCGCCGGACACGGCCTGGGCGTCCACCACGTTGCGGCCCTGGCGCACGTTCACGCGGAACGCGGGCGCGGTGGTGACCGCGCTCCAGGCGCCGTTGTTCACGCGGAAGCGGTAGCCCTCGCCGTTCTCGGTGCGCACGCGGAGGGTGACGGTGCGGCTGCGCGTGGTGATGGGGCCGCTGCCCACGAAGGCGGTGTCCGGCACGTTCAGGGTGTTCGCGGGGCCCAGGACGGCCTGCACCGCGCGCACCGCGTCGAGGCGCCCGGATCCGGACCGCTGGTCGGGGCCGGGGGCGCCGAGGTCCACGGCGGAGCTGCGGATGATCTCCGCTGCGGCCGCCCCACGGGCCTGCGGGTTCGCCTGCGCCATCAGGGCGATCACCCCGGCGACGTGCGGCGACGCCATGGACGTGCCGGAGAACGCCAGGTACCCGTCGCCGGTGCTGGAGGTGATGTTCACGCCCGGGGCGCTGACGTCGGGCTTGGTGATGACCGTGCCGGACGCCGGGCCCGAGCCGTCCAGGTTGAGCCAGTGCACGGGTCCGCGGCTCGAGAAGCTCGCCACGCCGTCCTTCTCGTTGACGGCGCCCACCGCGAGCACCTCCGGGTACCCGGCGGGGCTGCCGACGGTGGAGGCGTCCGGGCCGGTGTTGCCCGCGGCGAACACCGGGGTGATTCCCAGCTCCACCCACCGGCGGATGATGCTGCGGAACCACGGGTCGTTGGCGTCCTCGGCCGACCAGGAGTTGTTCACCGCGACGGGCTGGTCGGCGGTGGCGGGATCGCCGTCCGGGTCGGTCATCCACTGGGCGGCCGCGATGAGTGCGCTGCCGGGGCCCACCCCGCTCGCGCCGATGGCC
This sequence comes from Thermoleophilia bacterium, assembly GCA_020848615.1. GTDB lineage: Bacteria > Actinomycetota > Thermoleophilia > Miltoncostaeales > Miltoncostaeaceae. Next base: position 4,976 of record JADLHW010000156.1, on the reverse strand, counting down.
TTCGCCACGATCACGCGGGCGCCGGGGGCCACGCCGACGGCGGCGCCGCCCTGCGACCCGCCGATCATCGTCCCGATGGTGTGGGTCCCGTGCCCGTTGTCGTCGTACGGGGCCGGCCGGTTGTTCACGAAGTCACGCCAGCCCGCGACCTTGCCGGCGAGCTCCCGGTGGGCGGCGTTCACGCCGGTGTCGATGCTGCCCACCACGACGCCCTGCCCGGTGAGCCCGGTCGCGCGCCACACCTCGGGGGCGCGGATGGCCGCCAGCCCCCAGTTCCCCTCACCGGGGTCCGGGAACGAATCGACGACCTGGGAGGCGGTCTGATCGATGCGGACCGGCACGTCGGCGTCCACGCGCTCCACGCCCGGGTCGGCGTCGAGCTCGGCGATCTCCGCGGGGGTGGCGTGCACCGCGATCGCGTTGATGAGCCAGAAGCGCTTCACCGGCTGGTCGTCGACGATGTCCACCACGTCCGGCTGCGTCGCGGCCGCGGTGCGCCGCAGGGCGGCGAGCAGGGCCTGGGGCCGGCCCGCGAAGTCCTCGGCGTCGACCTGGCGGCGCAGCGTCACCAGCACCGCGATCTCCGCGTCGGGCGCCGCGCCGGCGACGGTCGCCGCGAGATCCGGGCCCACCTCGGCCCGTGCCGCCGCTGGGAGGAACGTGAGCGCCGTGCAGGCGCATGCCGCGAGGGCTACGGCGGTCGGCCATCCGTGCCGGGCCCCCGGGCTGGCGTTGCCCGAGGTAAACAGGGTCCACTCCGTTGGATCTCTGCCGTGCCCCGCCTGTATCGGCCGGCCCCGGATCCGTCTTGACGCGTGGGGAGGTTCCCGGGGGACGCGGCCGACCGCGGCGCGGGGCGCGCCGCCGGAGCGCCGCTATCATCGGCCGCCATGCCCGCGTTCATCTGCCCCCGCTGTGCCCGCCGCGAGCGGGCGTCCGACCGCCACGACGGCCACCAGGCCCGCGGCTGCGCCAAGTGCGGCTTCGGGTTCATGTTCGAGCTGCTCGAGGACTACTACGCCGGCCCGAACACGGCGCTGGTGGTGTGCGACCAGAACCGCCGCATCATCGCCGCCGGTCATGCGGCGACCGCCGTGACCGGCTACCAGGAGCGCGACCTCATCGGCCACGAGGTGGTGAGCCGCCTGGGCATGGGGAACTTCCCGAACGCCGACCCCGCCGCCACCGCGCTGGAGTGGGGCGTGCGGCAACTCGACGTGGCGTGCACCTTCCGCCCGGCGGGGCTCACGAAGGACCAGCCGGCGGTCGCGGACTTCTTCCCCGCCTACGACGACGACGGCGGGCTGCTGGTCGCGCTCACCCCGAGGACCGGGGCCCAGGCCCCCGCATAGACTCCGCCCGGGAACGCGTACCGGGAGGGCACATGGAGCGGCGTCGGCTGGGCGGCAGCGACCTGGAGCTGTCGGTGATCGGGCTGGGCACCTGGGTGTTCGGCGGGCGATGGGGCGGCGCCGAGGACGCGGACTCCGAGGCGGCGTGCCACGCGGCGATCGACGCGGGCGTGAACTGGATCGACACCGCGGACATCTACGGCCAGGGCCGCGCCGAGGCCGTCGTCGGGAAGGTCGCGCGCGACCGTCCCGGCGAGGTGCTGGTGGCCACCAAGGGCGGCGTCGCCTGGAGCTTCGACGACGGGGTGCTGCGGATCTGGCGGGAGGCGTCCGGCGACTACCTGCGGATGTCGCTCGACCGGAGCCTGACGGCCCTCGGCCTGGACCACGTCGACCTGTACCAGGTGCACTGGCCCGTGCCGGGCGTGCCCGCCGAGGACACCATGGGCGCGCTGCTCGACCTTCAGCGCGCCGGCAAGATCCGCTGGTTCGGGGTGTCGAACTACCACCGCGCCGAGCTGGAGGCCGCCGCCGCGGTGACCCCCTTCGCGAGCCACCAGCCGGGGTACCACGTGATGCGCCGGCAGGTGGAGGCGGCGGAGCTGCCGTGGTGCGCCGAGCACGGGGTGGGGGTCATCGCCTACGGTCCGCTCGCCCATGGCCTGCTGACCGGCAAGATCACCGCGCGGACGACGTTCCCGGCCAACGACTGGCGCGCCGCCAGCGAGTTCTTCGCCGACGGGCACCTGGACGAGCGGGTCGCGGTGGTGGACGGCATGCGGCGCATCGCCGAGGAGGCCGGCCGGCCCGGCGGGGCCGCGGAGCTGGGCGTGGCGTGGGTGCTGCGCCGCCCCGAGGTGACCTCCGCGATCGTGGGTGCGCGGAACGCCGCGCAGGCGCGCGCGAACGCCGCCCTGGCGGGCGCTCCGCTCACCGCCGGCGAGGAGGCCGCCATCGACGCGCTGCTGGCGGAGCACCCGCTGGCGTCCCGCGAGTACGGCCACGGCGAGCCCCCGGCGCGCCCCGCCGGCTGAACCCCCGCCCGGACCGGGCCCGCCCTCTCCGTCCGGACGGGCGGGCCCGGTCCGCACGCGCGTTGTATCCGCCTCCCCCGGGTGGGACGATTCCGGCCATGGCACAGCCCGCCGCCCCCAGGCGCCGCGAGTCCGACGACCGCCCGCGCCCCGCGCTCATCGCGCCCACCCCGCCCGGCCCCCTGGGCGCCCCCGACCCCGACGGGGTCCTGCGCTCCATCGACATGGCCCTCGGTGCCGCCCGCAAGGGGCGCAGGCACCTCGTGCTGCTGGCCATCTCGGTCTCGGACGACCCGGCCCCCGCCGCTGAGGCGCGCCTCGAGCAGGTCGCGACGATTGTCCGGAACATGGTGCGCGGCACCGACGGCATCTGGCGGGACGGGCCGCGCAGCATCGCGGTGCTCCTCGCCGACGTGGACGGGCCGTCCGTGGAACCCGTCCTGGCGCGCATCCGCCTGCGGCTGAAGAAGCAGATGCCGGGCCGTACGCGCATGGGCCGCTCGGCCGCCGCCCCGGGCATCGGGGCCGCGGACCTGCTGGACCTCGCCCGCGGCGACCGGGAGCGGTAGCGGATCCACCTGTGGGCGGCCCCCGGCCGCGCCTATCCTTGGGGTCCGGTCACCGGAGGAGGGGCATCCCATGAAGGTCGCCATCGTCGGCGCCACCGGCCTCATCGGCCGCCGGCTGGTCGAGGCCCTGCCGGGCCGCGGGTGGGAGGTGGTCCCCGTGTCCCGGAAGGGCGAGGACGTCGCCGGTTCCGCGGGCGTCCGGTGGGATCCCGCGGTGGGCGACGCCGTCCCCGCCGCGCTGCTGGCCGCGGACGCGGTGGTGAACCTGGCGGGGGCCGGCATCGGCGACGCCCGGTGGACGGACGCCCGCAAGCGCCTCATCCGCGACAGCCGCGTGGACACGACCCGCGCCCTGGTCGCCGCGCTCGGCGAGGGCGGCCCCCGCGTGCTCGTGAACGGCAGCGCGATCGGCTTCTACGGCACGGGGGAGGAGACCCGCACCGAGGCGTCACCGGCCGGCCACGACTTCCTCGCCCGGACGTGCGTGGCGTGGGAGGCCGAGGCCCTGGCTGCCGAGGCGAAGGGCGTTCGCGTGGTGCTGCTGCGCACGGGGATCGTGATGGCCGCCGAGGGCGGCGCGCTGAAGAAGCAGCTGCCCCTCTTCAAGGCCGGCGTCGGCGGGCCGCTGGGCGGCGGCCGCCAGTGGCAGTCGTGGGTGCACATCGCCGACGTCACAGGCCTCATCGCCCACGCGATCGACCACGACGACGTGTCGGGGCCGCTCAACCTCACCGCGCCGGAGCCCGTGCGCCAGCGCGACTTCGCGCGCACCCTGGGACGGGTGCTCGGCCGTCCGGCGTTCCTGCCGACCCCGGGCATCGCGCTGCGCCTGGCGCTGGGGGAGATGGCGACCCTCGCCCTCGACGGGCAACGGGTGGAGCCGGCGGCGGCGCTGGCCTCCGGCCACGCGTTCCGGTTCACGCAGCTGGAGCCGGCGCTGCGGGACGTGCTGTCCCGGGACTGATTCAGTCCCGGGGGAACATCCGCTTCAGCTCGGCCTCGAACACCAGCCAGTTCTCCTCGATGTACTTGGCGTTGACCCGGTACTTGGCGCCGGGCAGCCCGCGCGCGAGGTTCACGCCGTCCTGGGTCGTCCGCTCCGCGAGGTCGGCGAAGTGGTTGCGGTACTCGCCGACGAGCCCGGCGAGCTCGAAGTGCTTCATCTGCTGCTCCTCCAGCAGACGGTCGAGGAACGCGTACGGGTCCTCGCCCTCCATCCGCTTCGCCATGCCGGTCCCCGGTGTCGGATCGCAGGTCGGCGCGATGCTACCCTAGGCGCCGCACGGGGGGATTAGCTCAGCTGGGAGAGCGCCTGCTTTGCAAGCAGGAGGTCGTCGGTTCGATCCCGTCATCCTCCACTCCACGCGTCGTACTCGAACCCTCGACATGATGATGAGGGTTTGAGTGGGACGCTTGCCCGCGTTCGGGCGCTGGTCAGCCCAGTGCGGGCCTTTTGCTGGGTGGCGGGGTCGAGCAGCAGCCCGAAGGATCGGGTGGGCTCGGTGCGGATCGTGTCGTCGGCGTCGAGGTGGACGCGGGTGAAGAACGCCTGGTTGGCCATCCGGCGCCTGGTGTCCGAGCCGCAGGCGTAGACGGTCTGGCAGTCCCCGGCCAGGGCCAGGCATTCCTGTGGGTGGGTGCGGGCTTCCTCGTAGGTGCTGTCGAGGGCGTCGAGGCGGGCGGTCACGAGGTCGACCGGCCGACCGACGACGCTGCCTGGGTACCGTCATGGCCGTTCCTCGGCCTCTGGCTCGTCGCGGCGAAGGAACTCGGCCTCGGCCTCGGCGCGGCGGTTCACGTCGGCGATCACGAACGCGACGAAATCCTCATCCCGGTTGACGATCACCGTCTCCGACGCCGGGGGCGTGACTTGCTCGCCGGGCCAGATCGTCTGCCGGGTCGGCCGGTCGCGGTCCAGCCGGGTGCCGGAGAGCGCGACCCATTCCCGTAGGCGGGTCTGGGCGGCGTGGAAGTCACCACGCACCTGCGGCTTCCCGAGCGTCTTCACGAGCGGATCGGTT
>JADLHW010000155.1 GCA_020848615.1 Thermoleophilia bacterium | reverse complement strand
GGGAGCAGGGTGAGGAGCTGGAGTACCTGGTGGGCACCATGATCGAGCTGCCGCGCGCCGCGCTGGTGGCCGATGAGATCGCCCGGCAGGCCGACTTCTTCTCCTTCGGCACGAACGACCTCACCCAGACGACCCTCGGGTTCTCCCGGGACGACGCCGAGACCAAGTTCCTGGCGCTGTACCTGGAGCAGGGGATCATCGGCAGCAACCCGTTCGAGCACGTCGACGTCGCCGGCGTGGGCGCCCTGGTGCGCACCGCGAAGGAGCTCTCGCGTGGCGTGAAGCCCGGCATCAAGCTCGGGATCTGCGGTGAGCACGGCGGCGACCCGGACTCCATCCGGTTCTTCGACTCCATCGGCCTGGACTACGTGTCCTGCTCCCCGTTCCGCGTGCAGACGGCGCGGATCGCGGCGGCGCAGGCCGCCCTGGAGCGCGAGGGGTAGCCCCGTCCCCGTGGGGCGGGCGGAGTCGTCCGCCCCACGGCTCAACTCCCCGTGGGCGGGTGCCGAGAGCGGGGCCATGCAACGCGGGGGCGTGGCGCCGACGGGACTCGAGTCGCCGTTCGGCATCGACGAGCTGTTCTTCTCCAGGACCGACCGGAAGGGGATCATCCTCTCCGGGAACGACGTGTTCGTGCGCGTCTCGCGGTGGAGCGAGGAGGAGCTGGTCGGCTCCGCCCACAACATCATCCGGCACCCCGACATGCCGCGGGCCGTGTTCCAGCTGCTGTGGGACAACCTGCTCGCCGGGCGGCCCGTCGCGGCGTACGTGAAGAACATGGCGCGCGACGGCGCGTACTACTGGGTGATGGCCACGGTGGTGCCGAAGGGCGACGGCTTCCTGTCGGTGCGGATGAAGCCCAGCGGCCCGCTGTTCGCCGCCGCGCAGGCCGTGTACCCGCAGATCCTCGCGCTGGAGCACCGGCTGGAGGCGCAGGGAATGCCGCGCAAGGAGGTCATCGCGCGGTCCCTGAAGGCCCTCCTCGAGACCCTGGCGGGCGCCGGGTTCCCCACGTACCCGGACTTCATGCGGGCGGCGCTGCCGTCGGAGATCCGCGCCCGCCGGGAGGCGATGACCGGTGCGGCGGCCCCGCGCCGCACGGACGCCCTGGGCGCCACGGGGGCTCACCTGGACCGCATGTTCGACTCCGTCGCCCGGTACGAGCACATGCACGAGGCCCTCGCGACGGGGCTCAGCACCGTGCAGGGCTTCGCGGAGGACATCCGCCTGGGCGCGCTGAACGCCCTGATGGCGGCGACGCACCTGGAGGGACGCGCCACGACGCTGGGGACCGTCGCGGACCTCATGGGCGCGTCCGCCCGTGACGTCGCGGCGGACGCCGACCACCTCACCATCACCGCCGCGCCGACCCTGGAGCGGCTCCACGACCTGGCGTTCCGCGTGTCCCTGGCGAAGATCCAGGTGGACATGGCGCGCTTCTTCGCGGAGGAGGTCGCCTCGGCGCGTGCCGCCGACCGGGTGTCGGACACCCACGTGGGGGACCTGCGCGGCCTGGTGGACCTCGTGGGCCGTGAGATCACCGGCCTGCTGGAGGTCCGCGCGGAGATGGAGCGCGGGATGCGGGCGATGCGCGCGGACGTGCTGCGCCTGGTGAACCGCCTGGACGTGCTGGGCGCCCTGGACGTCGCCGGGCGCATCGAGGTCGCCGGGATCCGCGGCGCGGAGTCCGTGAACGTCCTGTTCGACCGCATCCGCACGCAGCTCGGCGACGCGAGCGCGCGCATCGGCGTGCTGCGCGATGCGGTGATGACGCGGGACACCTCCGTCGATGCGAACACCCTGGCGGGCGTCGCGGAACGGGCGGCCCACCAGGTGGCCGAGCTCGCCGCAGCCGCCTGAGCGCCGCGGGGCCCTGGTGGGCCGCGGCCCGGTGGGACATGATCGGCCCGCCATCGAGGGAGGTCGCGGGGCAGTGCCGGATGGGGGCGTGGACCACACCGCGCGGGGGACGGAGGCCTGGGACGGCCCCGTCGCCGCGGCGTGCGCCGCCGTCGCGGCGCGCCTGGCCGGGATGCCGGACGCCGCGGGCCTGCGCGAGGCGTCCCTGCGCGACGCGTGGAACCGCGCGCTGGCGGAGGCCGCCGGCGGCGTGGACGTGCGCGGCGACGGCCCGGTGGCCTTGGATGCCCTGCCGGGAGTGACCGGGGCCCACGACGCGGCCGTCGGCGACGGCGACGCGTTCGCGGCCGTCGCGGAGCTCAAGGTGTGGCGCGACGCGGGCAAGCGCGGCGAGGGCCTGTGGGACGCGGCGGTCATCGCCGCGAGCGTCGCCGAGCACCGCGCGGCAGCCGGCTACATGGTGGTCGCCGCCCGCACGGGCCTCCTGGACGACGGCCACCCGCTGGCGGCGCTGGTCGTCGGCGGGGTGATGGACATGGCCGCGGCGTTCACCGACCCCGCCCTCGGTGATGCCGCCGCCTGGTTCATGGCCCCGGGGGTGGCGGGCGCCGGCCGCGTGCCGGAGCGCCTGGTGTGCGTGCCCGCGGCCCGCGAGGCGGCGGGCGAGGGGTGGGCGGTGGCCGCGTCCCGGATCGTCCCGTCCGGGGACTGGGTGCCGGTGCCCGACGCCCCGGAGCCGCTGTCCTCCTCACCGCCCACCCCCAGGTTCCTCCGGGACCGCCAGAAGGCCCTGGTGGAGCGGTTCCTGGAGGAGGTCCTGAACGCCCACGACCTGGACGCCCTGGACCGGTTCGTCGCCCCGGGGTTCACCTCCGGGCTGGCCGGCGGGGAGGAGGGCGACGCCGATGCGCTGCGCGACTGGCTCGCCGATCAGTTCACCGCGTTCCCCGACATGCGGTGGCGGTCGAACCTCATGCTCTACGAGGAGCAGACCGTGGTGGTGCGGCTCACCGGGGAGGGCACCCACCTGGGCACGTTCCACGGCGTGGCGCCCACCGGCCGTCGGGTGCGGGCGGAGGCCGTCCACATCATCGGTCTGCGCGACGGCCGCATGGCGTCCCACTACCGCGTGGGCGACGAGGCGGGGATCGTGGAGCAGCTCACCGCCTGAGCGCGGCACGGCGCACCGCCTCCACCGCCTCGGCGGGGTCCGCGCCCAGCATCGCGGCGCGTTCGAGGTAGGCGCGCGCGGCGTCGCGCAGCGCGGCCCCGGGCGACGCGGCCACGGGAGGGGCCGTCGCGACGCGCGTCCCGCCTCCGCGCCGCGAGTGGACCCAGCCGCCGCGCTCCAGCTCCCGGTAGGCACGGGCGACGGTCCCGGTTGCCAGGCCGAGGTCCGCGGCGAGCTGCCGGACCGGCGGCAGCCGGTCGCCGGGCCGCAGTAGCCCGGTGCCGATCCGGTCGGCGACCTGCCGGCGGATCTGCTCGTACGGCGGCGTGGGATCGCGGACGTCGACCGACACCGTCACGGACGTCACGGGTGTCCGCCCGCGCCGACCATCGGCCCCGACGCCGGCGGTGCCGGCGCCCCCGGGCCGGGGCGCACGTCACGCACGGCCAAGAGGCCGCCCAGCAGCGCCAGCGCACCGCCGGTCGCGGCCACGGCGACCACGGCGGTGAGCCATCCGGCGACGCGCTGCACCGTCCCGCCGTCACACGGACCGGACGTGAGCGCCATCGCCATGAGCGCGGACACCGGCCCGAGCGTGCCGAGCGCCGCGACGGTGAGGGCCCCGACGACGTCGGCCACCGACCAGCGGCGCAGGGTCGTGTCGAACCCCGTGCCGTCCGGCGCGGGACGGGGGCGGCGGACGATCACCCGCAGGGCGACGGCGCCGAGGCCGCCGATCGCGAGCATCGCCACGGCGAGGGGCACCGCGTAGAACGAGCCGGGCCAGGGGCCGTGCCCGGTGGTGACCGCCACCTCACCGGCCCCGGCGAGGTCCACCGTGCATGCGCGCACCAGCCGCCGGCCGGCGCGGCCCATGTCGTCGGCCGAGCCCCAGGCGGTGGCCGTGGCGAGCGCGGCGACCAGCAGGACGGTGCCCGCTCCGAGCACGACCGTGAGGCCTCGCGGCAGCAGGTCCGTCACGCTCCGTGCCTCCAGGGACGCCGTGCGGACCGCGCCGCCCGCCGCCCGGACGGCGCGCTCCCCGACGATCGCCCCGACCAGCACGCCCGCTCCGAGCGCCGCCGGCGCGAGGGCCGTGAGGCGCCCCAGCGGCTCGATGCCCGTCCCCGCGACCAGCAGCCCCGCCGCCACCGCGACCCCCGCGGCCAGGCCCCGGGCCCGCCATGCCCGCGTCGACCGGGCGGCCGCGAGAACCGCCGGGTACCTGCCGGCCTCGACCACCACCGGCCGCCGCCTCCGCAGCAGCACCGCCCCCGCCATCGCGGCGACCAGGAGGGACAGGAACATCAGCGGAACCACGACGTCTCCATTGTCACAACTGAGCGGTACAAGTTGGAGGATGCCACCCTCGGCACATTGTGTCAATGCATCAATACAACCCCCGTCCGTCCCCGCCCGGCATCCGCAAGGCCATGGGCGTGACCCTCGCCCCGGGGAGTGTGCAATTGCACACCCGCGCGTTCAAGTGCACGCTCGGGGATCCGCGCAGGATGCCGGTGGGGAACCTGGGTGGGGGCGTCGCGCACGTCTGCGGCACGCGCATCCCGTGCGCCTTGCTGCACCCGACCGGCACATCCGCATTCCCCACGCCCGGCAACCGCGGTGCGGTGCGACGCGAATCTCGCCGTTCATCTCGACACGATGCCGCGCGCCAGCCACGGGCGTGCCCGGCTCGTCCGGGAGTGTGCAATTGCACACCCGCGCGTTCAAT
>JADLHW010000154.1 GCA_020848615.1 Thermoleophilia bacterium | reverse complement strand
CCCTGCCCGCGCATCCAGTCGGGGGTCTCGTCGACGAGGATGTCGGACGCGTCGGGCTCGACGTCGTCCCACCACGCCAGGCCGTCCGCGGGCGCCGTGACGGGTGCCGCGGCGTCGGCGACCGGCGATGCGGTGGCCTCGGCGCCCGGCACCTCGATGACCGTCTCGACGACCGGCGCGGCCTCGGCCGCCGGCTCGGCGACCACCTCGGCCTCGGGCTCCGCGATCACCTCGGCCGCGGGCTCCACGACCACCTCGGGCTCCGGGTCCGGGGCCACCTCGGCCTCCGGTGCCGGGGCGACCTCGGCCTCGGGCTCGGCGCTCGGCGCGACGGCCTCGGGAGCTTCCTCCGGCCGGGGCGCCCACTCGTCCGGGTCGTCGACGTTCCAGGAGGTCACCGGAGGGGTGGCCTCGGCGATGGCCGACGCCCAGGCGTCGTCCGCGGCCGGGGCCCACGAGTCGGCCGGCTCCTGCGCGCTCAGGTCGTCCTGGGCGGTGAGGTGCTCCACCGGCGCCTCCGGGGCGAGGGTGGCGGCGGATTCGGCGCCGGCGCCCACCAGGCCCGGATCGGCCTCGGCGGCCGGGGTCCCGTCGCCCGTCGCCCAGGGCGACGGCTCATCGGCGGGCCCGGCCTCCGGGGCGTCGCCGGCCGGGGTCTCCCAGCCGGCGTCCCAGGATCCGATGGCGGGGGTCTCCTCGGCGACCGGCTCGGCCGGTGCGTCCCAGGAGCCGATCGAGGAGGTCTCCTCGGCGAGGGGCTCGGCGGGTGCGTCCCAGGAGCCGATCGACGGGGTCTCCTCGGCGACGGGGTCGGCCGGTGCGTCCCAGGAGCCGATCGAGGGGGTCTCGTCCGCGACGGGCGGGGACCAGGCCTGGGCGTCCCAGTCCGTGACGGGCTCGGCCTCGGCGGTCACCGGGATGTCGTTCCACGACGGCTTGTCCAGGGCCTCGGCGGCCATGTCGCCGGCCTCGTCCCGCGGCTCGGCATCGGCGTTCCAGCCGCCGCCGGTCCAGGCGGCGTCCTCGGAGGCGTCGGCCTGCGGGGCCACGGCGTCGCCGGTGGGCGCGTCGGCCTCCTTGGCGGCCTTCCACGCGTCGGCCGGGTCGGGCGCCCACATGGCGTCGTGCTCGGCCTCGGGCTCGGCCTCCGCCTCGGGCTCGGGTGCGGCCGGCGCCTGTCCCAGCCAGGTCTCGGCGGCGGGCGCCTCGGGGGCCGGGGTCGTGTCGAACGCGTGCTCCCCGCCGTCCTCCCATCCGCCGTCCATGTCACCGGGCAGCGGCCAGCCCGGCTCGGTGATGAGCGCCTCGTCGTCCCAGGCGTCCTCGGGCGCCTCCGCGCCGGCCACCGGCACCGCACCCGCGACGGGCGCGGCCTCGGCGGTGACGGCCGTCTCGGCGGTCACCGGCTCCGGCACCTCCACGCCGTTCAGCGCGGCGCGCATGGCGTCCCAGTCGGGCTCGCCCGGCACCGGGGCGGTCGGCAGGCCGAACTCGCCGGTCACCTGCTCGGCCTCCGGGATGCCGGCGGCCGCCGCGACGGGCACGGCCTCGGCGCCGCGACGGCGGCCGCGCGAACGCGGGGCCCTCACGGGCTTCTCGGCCTTCACCGGCTTCACGCGGCGGGCCTTGCCGGCCTTCGGCTCCTTCACGGCCTTCACCTTGGGCACCTTCACCGCGGACGCCTTCGCGGACTTCGGCGAGGAGCCGCCGTCCGCGGTGTTGCGCCGCATCACCAGCAGCACCACCAGGAGGGCGGCGACACCGGCGACCAGTGCGAGGTTCATCGTGCTCATCATCCTCAGGGCCTCCATGCACCCTCGTCCGAGGGGCGAACTGCCGCCCGTCCGGGGCGGCCAACGGTCAGGGTTCCGGGTCGGCGCCGTCCGGCGTCGCGACCCCTCCGTGACGGGCGGCTGGCGCCCGGTGCGTTCAGCTCAGCTCGACCTCGTAGCGTCCCCGCGCGTGGAACCGGCCGGGCGCGGCCGCGGCGAGCACGAGGGTGAACCCCTCCGGGCCCGGCCCGAAACCGCTGTCGGCCATCACGACCAGGCCACCGGGGGCGACGTTCTCCTCGGTGCTGGCCACGAGCCGCACCGACTCGGGCCTCGGGGCCCGCTGCAGGCGGTGCGTGAAGGTGATGCCCTCGAACACCAGGTGCCCGGAGGCCAGGGCCAGGCCGGTCACCTGGAAGGTGCCCTCGGCGCGGGTGCGCTCGATGCGGCTCATCGGCGCCTCGCGCACCGCGGCGGCCTCGGCCAGCGCCAGCGCACGCTCCAGGATCACCGCGCCGGACGGCATCGTCGACCACTCCGACAGGGTCGCGAGGTCGGGCTCGGCGCGGGCGGCGACCACGGGGGCCGACCACTCGGCGAACGCCGCCAGGTCGATCTCCTCCGGCTCGGGCGACGGCGGATCCGGGGCGCTGTACCCCACCGCGCACCACTCCGCCATCACGGCCATGTCGTCGGGTGTCTGCCCGCCCCGGTCGTGAACGGGCTGCGCCGGGGCGACCCACTCGTTCAGGATCGCGGGCGCGGGCTCGGGCACACGGCGCGCGGAGGCCGTCCCGCCGCCATCCCTGCCAACACCCTCAAGCCTGCTCCACACTCGCGCGGTCCTCCGGTCGATCACGACGGCACCGGCAGTCCGATGCGGATGCCTGGGGTCGTTATCGGCGGGGGGATCGCCGGTATTAGGCGGAGGGCGCTACCGGCGTTTCCTGCGGCGCACCTGCTGGTGCCGCCGCTGCCGCTCCGGGTCGGGACGCTCGCGGTCGATCCGCCGGCCCTGCTGGGCCGCGGCCTCGTCCGCGCCGTCCTGGCCGTCCCCGGGCGGGGACGCGTCCAGCGGCTCGTAGTCCGCCTCGTCCTCGTCGGTGACCACCGCGGCGGGAGCGCCGGCGGGCAGCTCCACCGGACGCGGGTCCACGGACTCCTCCGGCGGGATGGATGCGCTGCCCTCGCCGATGAGGCCGGCGTTCTGGTCCAGGGGGACGTCGTCCAGGGCGCTCTCGGCGCGCTCCAGCACGGCGAGGTCCACGACGTCGGAGTCGCTGGCGATCATCCGCTGCCGCTTGCGCTCGATCTTCGCGGCGCGGCGCTGCTCGTCCGGGTCCCGCTCCTTCCAGAACGCCGCGAGCGGCGCGGCGATGACGATGGAGCTCACGCCGCCGGCCAGGATCCCGACCAGCAGGGCGAATGAGAAGTCGTGGAGGGTGTCGCCGCCGAAGAAGTACAGGGCCAGCACCGGCAGCAGCGTGGTGAGGGAGGTGATGAGCGACCGGGTGAACACCTCGTTCACCGACAGGTTCACGATGTCCCGATAGCGCTTGCCGCGCATGAGGGGGACGTTCTCCCGGATGCGGTCGAACACGATCACCACGTCGTACAGCGAGTACCCGAGGATGGTGAGCAGGGCGGCGACCGTCGCGCTGGTCACCTCCTTGCCCAGCACGGCGTAGACGCCGATGCACAGCGCCACGTCGTGGATCACCGACAGCATCGCGGGCAGCGCGAGCTTGTACTCGAAGCGGATGACCAGGTACAGCGCCACGATGATGAAGCTGATGATCACCGCGTAGATCGCGTTGCGGATGATCTGCTTGCCGAAGGTGGGGCCCACCTGGTCGAGCGAGCTCACCTCGGCGCCGAAGCGCGTGTCGAGGTCGCGCAGGATCTTCTGCTGGACGTCCGGCTCCAGCGACTTGGTCTGGATCTGGAAGCCGGCGACGTCCCTGCCCTCCACCTTCTCGGTGGTGGCCTGGATCTTCGCGTCGTTGACGCCCTCGGCCGCCAGCACGTCACGGATGCCGTTCTCGGTGGTCGGCCTGTCGTACGTGATCGCGATGCGGGTGCCGGACTCGAAGTCGAGGCCCAGGTTGAGGCCCTGCACGCCCAGCCAGCCCAGGCCGAACAGCACCGGGATGGTGGACAGCACCAGCCACAGGCGCCACTTGCCCACCCAGTCGACGCTGAAGACGTGGCCCTGGTTGAGGGCGAGCGCCTTCTCGTCGCGCATGAACCGGGTGCCCACCAGCACGCCGAAGATCGCCCGCGTGGCGAACACGGCGGTGAGCAGCGACAGCAGCACCCCGATACCGAGCGTGAAGGCGAAGCCCCGCGGGCCGGCGGTCGCGAACAGGAACACGATGATCGCCGTGAAGAACGTCACGACGTTCGCGTCGATGATCGCGGCGAGGCCCTTGCGGTAGCCCGCCGAGAGGGCGGCCGCGGAGCTCTTGCCCGACCTGGCCTCCTCCCGCACGCGTTCGAAGATGACCACGTTGGCGTCGGACGCCACGCCGATGGTGAGGATCACACCGGCGATGCCGGGCAGCGTGAGGGTGATGGGCACCAGCACCACGGCGGCGTAGAACAGCGCCGCGTAGATGAGCAGGCCCAGCGTCGCGACGAGGCCGAGCAGGCGGTAGTAGACGATCATGAACGCGACGACCAGCAGGAGGCCCGCGACGCCGGCGATGAGCCCGGAGCGCAGGGATTCCTTGCCGAGGGTCGCGGACACCTGCTTCTGGCTCACCACCTCCAGGCGCACCGGGATGGCGCCGGAGTTGATCTGGTCGGCCAGGGTGCGGGCGGACTCGGCGGTGAAGTTGCCCTCGATCTGGGCGCGGCCGCCGCCGATGCCGTCCGGGAGGTCCTGCGGGTCGATCGTGGGGTTCGAGATGAGCTCGCCGTCCAGCACGATCGCGAACGAGAACAGCGTGTTCTGCACGGCCCCGCGCTGGGCGAGGTCGCGGGTGATGTCGTGGAACTTGTCGGATCCGGAGCCCGTGAACTCCATGGTCACGATGGGCTCGCCGGTGCGGCCCTGCCCCACGTCGCGGATGCTGTCGGCGGACCTGATGTCCTTGCCGGTGACCCCGGGGCGGTCCTGGAAGATGAAGTAGGTGTTCCGGCCGCCGCTCGCGCGGGTCTCGAGCTCCTGGACCTTCCGGACGATGGTGAGGCCCTTCGGCACCGCCTCCACGTCGACCTTCGCCAGGGTGGTCCCCTCGGCCCGCACCAGCTCGCGCAGGTCCTGGATCGCCGTCTCGCGCGCGCCGGCCTCCACGCCCACCACCACGGGTCCGGCGACGAGCCGGTGGGTGTCCTTCGTGAACGCGTAGAGCGTCTGTGAGCCCTGCGACGTGTCCTGGATCTTCGTCTTCTGCGCCTGCAGGACCGTCTTGTAGAGGTCCGGGTTCGGCGTGTCGTCGACGACGTTGTCCGTGAAGTCGTAGAAGAACAGCTGCGCCGGCTTGATGAGGTCGTTCACGACCCGGTCGGGGTCGTCGGCGCCGGGCAGCGCCACCACGATCTGGTTGGAGCCGGCGGTCTGGATCTCGGGCTCGGCGACGCCGAACGCGTCGACGCGGCTCCGGATGACCTCGACCGCGCGGTTCATCGCCGCGGAGTCGACGGGCTGCTCGGCGCTGGTCTGCCGCCCCTCGAGCACGACCTCCACGCCGCCCTGCAGGTCCAGCCCGAGCGTGGCCGGCTTGAGGGCGATCGCCACCAGGGATGCGGCCGTGAGGCCGATCACCACCAGCAGCAGGAGGAGCGCGCGCCTCCCGGTGTTCATCGGCTATGCCGTTCCGGCGTCGGGGTCGGCGTCCGGCGAGGGCCCGTCGGTCACGACGTCCGTCGCGGGGACGTCCACGATGATCTTCGCGACCGCCGCGCGGGCGATGCGGATCTCCGTGCCCTCGGCGACCTCCAGCAGGAGGGTCTCCGCGTCCTCCAGCTCCGTGACGGTGCCGTAGATACCTGCGGTGGTGACGACCTCATCCCCGGCCGAGAGCTTCGACATGAGCTCCGCCTGCTGGCGGCGGAGCTTGCGCTGCGGGATCACCACGAACATGTAGATGATCCCGACGAAGATCACGAGGTAGATGAGGAGGGCTGCTCCTCCCATGCTGGGGGCACCTGCCGTGTCGCTGTCCGGGAACCTCAGGACCCTAGCAAAGGCCCTTCCGGGCGCTCGGCGGCGGGGTCGCCGCCCCCCATCGGCATCGGGCCGGCGGTCATGAGCACAGGTCGGCGGCGCGCTCGGCGATCGCCAGCGCCGCGGCGTGCACCGGGCCCGTGGTGATGGACGGGATCACCGAGGTGTCCACCACGCGCAGCCCCTCGGTGCCGTGCACGCGGAGCGCCGCGTCGACCACGGAGGTCCGCGGGTCGGCGCCCATGGCGCAGGTCCCCACCGGGTGGTGGTGCGTGATCGCCGCACGCGCGATGAAGGCGTCCAGGTCCTCGTCGGCGTCGTCCCGCACGGCCGGGCCGGGCAGGAGCTCCTCCGCGCGCCACTCGTCCATGGCGGCGCCGTGCCCGATGCGCCGGGCGAGCCGCAGCGCGGCACGGAACCGGTCGCGGTCGTACGGGTCCGACCGGTAGGCGGGGTCGATGACCGGCTGGTCCAGCGGCCCGGGGCCGCCCAGGACCAGGCGCCCGCGGCTGCGCGGATGGCACACCCCGAAGAAGAACGTGTACGCCGTGCCGGGTTCCGGCGCCTGGAAGCACTCGCTCACCGCGGGCCGCACCACGCAGGCCGTGACGATGTCCGGCCAGGCCTCCCCCGCCTCGTTCGCGTACAGCAGCGACTCGGAGTGCTGCAGGCGCGACGGCGGCACCGGCCGCCGCGAGTGGTACAGGTTGCCCGCGGCCAGCATGTGGTCGTGGAGGTTGCCGCCCACCGCCGGCAGGTGGTGGGTGCACGCGATGGCGTGGGGTGAGAGGTCGGCGGGCCGGCCCATGCCGGAGCGCATGAGGATGAGCGGCGACGCGATGGATCCGGCGCACAGGACGACCTCCCCGGCGGTGATCACCCGGGGCACCCCGTCGACGATCGCCCCCACGCCGGTGGCGCGCCGGCCGGTCATCAGCACGCGGTCCACCACGGCGCCGGTCACGATCTCGAGGTTCGGCCGGTCCCGCACCGGGTCGAGGTACGCGGCGGCGGCGCTCACCCGCTTCCCGTCGCGGATCATGAGGCTGTTGCGGGCGGCGCCCTCCATGCCCGCCGGGCCGTTGTGCTCCCCGATCCACGGATGCCCCAGGTCCTGGATGGACCGCATGTAGGCCTCGGCCACCGGGTTGAGCTCGTCCGGGAGCCACACGGTCATGGGTCCGTCGGCGCCGTGGTGGGCGGATGCACCGCCGCTGAACGACTCCGACCGGATGAAGTACGGCAGCAGGCCGGCGGCGGACCAGCCGGGGTCCCCGGTGGCCGCCGCCCAGGCGTCGAAGTCGGCGTCGTGGCCGCGCACGTGACCCATGGCGTGGAGCTGGCTGGAGCCGCCGACGAGCCGCCCGCGGGCCCAGTGGAACGACCGGCCCGCGACGTGCGGCTGGGGGACCGTGCGGTACCCCCAGTCGTACGGCGCGTCGCCCAGCAGCGGCCACTGCAGGGGGTCGAGGATCCGGGGATCCGTGGGCGGGTCGCCGGCCTCCAGCAGCAGCACCCGGCGGTTCGGGTCCTCCGACAGGCGCGCGGCCAGCACGCACCCGGCCGAGCCGGCGCCGACGATCAGGACGTCCGGGTGCTTCATCTGCGTGCTCCTCGTCGCGCCGTCAGGCGGCCAGCAGGTCCTCGACCGCCGCCCACCGCGCGCCGGACGCGTCCGCCACCTCGCGGCTGGTGAGCTGCCCGGCCATGGTGCTGACCCCGCGCCGGAGCGGCGCGGACCGGCGGATGGCCGCCTCGGCGCCCATGTCGGCGATGAGGCGGACGTACGGCAGGGTCACGGCGGTGAGCCCCAGGGTGCTGGTGAGCGGCACCACGCCCGGCATGTTCGCGACGCAGTAGTGGACCACCCCGTCCACCGTGAACACGGGGTCCCGGTGCGTGGTGGGACGGGACGTCTCGAAGCAGCCGCCCTGGTCGATGGCGACGTCCACCAGCACGGCGCCCTCCCGCATGCGGGACAGGTCCTCTCGGGACACCAGGCGCGGGGCCCGCGAACCGGCCACCAGCACCGCGCCGATGACCATGTCGGCGTCCCCCAGCTCCCGCCGCACCGCGGCGGGCGTGGACACCACCAGCCGGGCGCGGCGGCCCAGCTCCAGCTCCAGCTGGCGCAGGCGCTCCACCGAGCGCTCGATCACGGTGACCTCCGCCCCCATCCCCAGCGCGATCGCCGCGGCGTTGGTGCCGACGATGCCGCCGCCGATCACGACCACGCGGGCGGGCGGCACGCCGGGAAGGCCGGCGAGCAGCACGCCGCGGCCGCCGCGGCTGCGCTCCAGGGCGCCGGCGCCCACCTGCGGGGCCAGCCGTCCGGCGACCTCCGACATGGGGGCCAGCAGCGGCAGGCGCCCGTCGTCGGTCTGGACCGTCTCGTAGGCGATGCACGTGGCCCCCGACTCGGTGAGGGCACGGGTGAGCTCGGGATCCGGCGCGAGGTGCAGGAACGTGAACAGCACCTGGCCGGGCCGCAGCCGCGGCCACTCGGAGGCCAGCGGCTCCTTGACCTTCACCACCAGGTCCGCGCGGTCCCAGGCGTCCTCCACGTCCACGAGCGCGGCGCCGGCGGCGGCGTACGCGCCGTCCGGGAAGCCGCTGCCGGCCCCGGCGCCGCGCTCCACCAGCACCTCGTGCCCGGCGGCCACCAGGTCGGCGGCCCCGTCGGGGGTGAGCGCGACCCGGTGCTCGTCGGTCTTGATCTCACGGACGACGGCGACCCGCATCACGCCGCCCCGGCCCGCAGGAGGGCCTCGTCGGCCGTGCGGCGTACCAGGACGCCCACCAGGTGGCGCTTGTAGTCCTCCGCGCCGTTGGCGTCCTCGGTGGGCGCGCACTCCTCACGGGCCAGGGCCTCCACCCGCTCCGCCGGGGCGCCCCCGGCCAGCGCCCGCTCGGCCTCGGCGAGGCGGGCGGGCGCCAGCCCCACGGACCCCACGGCGATGCGCGCGTCGGTGACCGCCCCGTTGTCCCGCCGCACCATGCAGGTGACGGTCACGGCGGGGCGCTCGTGGAACGAGATCTTGCGGTGGGCCATCGCCGCGCCGGCCGGCAGCGGCGGCACGCGCACCGCGAGGATCACCTCCCCCTCCCGCACGGCCGTCGCGTACGGGCCCAGCACGAACCCGGCCATGGGGACGCTGCGGACCCCGGCGGGACCCCACACGTCCACGCGGGCGTCGGCGGCGAGCAGGAACGTGGCGGGATCCGAGTGCGGGTCGGCGAACGCCAGGTTGCCGCCCAGGGTCCCGGCGTTGCGGACGCGGACGTTCGCGACGCCGCGGATCATGGCGGCGATCTGCGGCCATCCCCCCTGCACGGCGGGGGACCGCTCGATCTCCCGGTGGGTGACGCACCCGCCGATGACCAGTTCCCCGGCCTCCACCTCCAGCCGGTGCAGCTCCGCGATGCCCTTGATGTCGATGAGGTGGTCGTACTCGGCGAACCCGAGCTTCATCACCAGCAGCAGCTCGGTGCCGCCGGCGTACAGCACGGCGTCGTCGCCCAGGCGCTCCATGAGCGCGGCGGCCTCCGCCAGGCTGGACGGCGTGTGGATCTCGAACGGCGTGAGCCTCACGCGGGCACCGCGGTGCCCGCGCCGGACAGGACGGCCAGGGCCGCCTCCAGGCCGTCGCCGGTGCGGACCGCCACGCCCAGGTCGGCCAGCCCGCGGCCGAGGGCGGCCAGGGCGACCACCGGGTTCAGCGAAGCGGCGCCCGGGCCCTGGTGGCCCACCCGGAACAGCTTCTCCTTGATCTCCCCGTAGCCCGGGCTCAGCATCACGCCGTACCGCTCCCGGATGTGGGCGAGCGCGCCCAGCGCGTCGACGCCCTCCGGCACGCGCACCGCCGTGATGCACGACGTCGCGAACGCCGGGTTGCGCGCCCACAGCTCCAGGCCCATCGCCACCACGCCCTCGCGCACCGCGCGGGCCGCGAGGCGGTGCTGCGCGATGGACGCCTCCACGCCCATCTCCAGCACCACGTCGCAGGCGGCCTCCACCCCGGCGACGTCCACCACCGACGGGGTGTACGGGAACGCGTGGCGCCCGCCGTCGATCCAGCGGTCCTTCCAGTCGAGCAGCGACAGGAACGAGCCGCGGGGGGCCGCCGGGTTCCCGCGGATGGCCTCCCATGCGCGGTCCGAGACGGCGCACAGCGACATGCCGGGCGGGCCGGCGAGGCACTTCTGCGGGCCGGCGACCGCGAGGTCCAGGCCCCACCCGTCGAAGTCCAGGTCCTCCCCGCCCAGGGAGCTCACGACGTCGGCGACCATCAGGGCGCCGTGCTCGCGCACGATCGCGGCGATGTCCTTCAGCGGGTTCAGCACGCCCGACGGGGTCTCGGAGTGCACCACCGCCACCAGGCCGGCGTCGGGGTGGTCCTCCAGGGCCTGCCGCACCAGGGCCGGGTCGACGTGCTCGTCGTACGGCACCTCGACCTCCACGAGGTTCGCGCCGTACTCGGCGAGCCAGATGCCGAACCACTTGGCGTACACGCCGGACACCAGGTTGATCGCCGTCATGCCGGGGCGCACCAGGGCGCGGGCCGCGGCCTCCAGGCCCAGCACCGCCTCGCCCTGCATGAGCACCACGTCGCCGGAGGTGCGGTACAGCTCCGCGATCTTGCGCTCCGTGCGCGCGAAGCGCTCCAGGAACACGGGGTCGTAGTCGTAGACCACCGGGCCGGACATCGCGGCCTGCACCCGGGGCCACGTGGCGGTGGGGCCCGCGGTGAGCGTGAACATGGGGTCGCGCATCAGCGCCTCCTCAGGAGTCGGCCGAGCATCCGCAGCAGCAGCAGGCCCCCGGCCGCCGCGGCCGCCGCGACCCTGGGGTCGCGCAAACGGTCCTTCACCATGCCGGCCAGCAGCCGCCCGCCGTCGAGCGGCTGGGCGGCCGCCGGCGGCGGCGACGCCGGTGCGGGTCGGGCGCCGTTCGCCGGGACCGCCGCCCCGGACGCCTGGGCGAACCGCGTCTCCAGGCAGGAGGCCATGTCGCCCACCAGCCGGCGGGCGACGTCCTCCACGATCCCCTTCCCCATCTGGGCGGCGCGGCCGGTGAGATCCACCTCCGCCTCGGCGAGCACCTTCGAGCCCGTCCCGTCGGGTTCCACCCGCATGGTGATGGTGGCGCTCGCCGACCCGGCGCCGCGCGCCTCCCGGGCGTTCCCGGCGAGCACGGCCCGCAGGGCGGCGTCGTCACGCTCGGCGATGCGCACGTCCCCGTCGTAGGCGAGCTTCATGGGGCCCAGCCGCACGGTCACCCGCACCTCGCGCGACCCGTCGGGCCGCTCGGCGCCCAGCTCGGCGCCGGGGAAGCACGGGGTCACGTCCTCCAGCTGCAGCAGCAGCTCGTAGGTCTCGGCCGGCGGCCGGGTGATCGAGAAGTCGGTGTCGATGCGCATCAGCGGGCACCCCGGACGTAGGGCAGCGCGAGCGCCGCCGGCAGGTACGACCGCCGCCCGAAGACCACCAGGACGGCGATCACCGTGACGAACGGCAGCATGAAGACCAGATCGGTGGAGATGTCGACGCCCGCGATCTGCAGGGCGTCCGAGATCGACAGGGAGATCCCGAACACGAAGGCCCCGATGAGCACCCAGGCGCCCTTCCCCCGGGCGAGCATCGCCAGGACGATCGCGATGAAGCCGCGGCCCTGGGTGATGAAGTCCTCGAACAGGCCGGCGGCGGTGATGGACAGGTAGGCGCCGCCCATGCCGGCCATCGCCCCGCAGAACAGCGTCGCCCACGTGCGGGTGCCCAGCACGCTCACGCCGGCGGCGTCCAGGGCGCTGGGCTTGTCGCCCGCGGCGCGGATGTTCAGGCCCCAGTGGGTGCGCCGCATGGTCCAGGCCGTGCCGACCACGATGGCCAGGCCGATGTAGACGATGGGCGGCTGGCTGAAGACGCTGCCGTCGCTGGTGTCCCCGCCGCCCACCACCGGGATCTGCGACAGCCCGGGGATGTCGATGCGCTCGGTCGCCCCCAGGGTGGGCCGGCTCTCGGCGAACTGGGAGTCGAAGATGAGCGCCGTCGCCCCCTCTGCGGCCAGCGTGATGGCGATGCCCACCACGATCTGGTCGAGGCCGAGGCGGATGCACAGGACCACCATGATGAGGCTCACGGCGGCCCCCGCGGCGGCGCCGCCCAGGAAGCCCAGGAACGTGTTGGTGTGGTAGGCGGTGACGAACCCCACGTACGCGCCCATGAGCATGTAGCCCTCGAGCCCGATGTTCAGGACGCCGGCGCGCTCGGCGACCATCTCGCCCAGGGCGGCGAACAGCAGCGGCACCCCGGCGAGGATGCCGCCGGCCAGCAGCGCGGTGAGGACGTCGGTGGTGAAGATCTCGGACACGTCAGCCCTTCCGCCGCTTGATGCCCTGCAGGTAGCTCTGCCCGAGGCTCCGGCGCCGCCCGAGCAGCTCGGTGACCCCCATGAACAGCAGGACCAGGCCCACCAGCAGGAGCGTGAACTCGTTCGAGACGCCCGCGTTCTGCGTGGCGAGGTCGCCGCCGATCGTCATGAGGGCGAGCGCCGCCACGAACGGGATCGTGGCGAGCGCGTTGAACCGGGCGAGGAACACCAGCGGAACCACCAGCAACCCGAACGCCGGGTTCCAGTCGGCCCGCACGTAGCCCCAGATGCCCATGATCTCCGCGGCGGCGGCCAGGCCGATGAAGGCGCCGCTGGTCATGAACGCCACCAGGATGAGCCGCGGCACCGAGATGCCCACGTGCGCGGCCGCCCGGGCGTTGGCGCCCAGGATGGCGAGCCGCAGCCCGAACGAGGTCCGCGACATCGCGTACCACGTGGCGATCGCCAGCACCGCGGCCACGATGACGCCCACGTGGATGCGCGTGCCCGGGATGGTGGGCAGCAGGTTGGTGAACGGGATGGCCTCGGTCTGCGGCACGTTCGAGGCGGTGTCCTGGAACGGGCCCTTGATGAGGATGTTCGCGAGGTTGATGCCGATGAAGCTCGTCATCAGCGAGGTGATGATCTCGTTCACGCCGTAGTGGGCGCGCAGGAGGGCCGGGACGATCGTCCACACCGAGGCCACGACGCCCGCCACGATGAACAGGATCAGGAACATCAGGGCGTCGGGCATGTTGCCGTACAGCTCGGGCGCGAGGCCGGCGATGACCCCGCCGGCCAGCAGGAACTGGCCGTCGATCCCCAGGTTCCAGATGCCCGCCTTGAACACGTAGATGAGGCCGCAGGCGATGAGCGCGAGCGGGGCCATGCGCATGACCGTGTCCTGCCAGGCGCCGAAGTCCATGCCGCCGGACCACACGTCCGCGTAGAACTGGATGGGGTTCGCGCCGAGCGCGAGCAGCACCAGCCCGCCGGCCACCAGGGCCAGCAGCACGGGCACCAGCGAGCGCACCACGATCTCGGCCATGCGGCCGATGGCCGCGGGCGGCGCGGTCTCCGCGGGGCCGGGCGGCGCCTGGGCGGCGGTGGCGGGGGCCGTCGCGTCGCTGCTCATCGGACGACCTCCGCGTGCCCGCCGACCATCAGCTCTCCCACGCGCTGCTCCGCGCCCGCCCCGTTCTCGATGACGCCGGCGATGCGGCCGCGGCTGATCACCGCGATCCGGTCGCACAGCGCCACCAGCTCGTCCAGGTCCGTGGAGATGACCAGGGCGCTCACCCCCTCCGCCGCGAGCGCCTCGATGCGTTCGCGGACCATGCGGGTCGTGACGATGTCCAGCCCGTAGGTGGGCTTGTTGTAGACCACCAGCTTCGGGTCGTTCGAGAGCTCCCGCGCGAGGACGACCTTCTGGATGTTCCCGCCGGAGAGCGTCCCGACCCGCGTGCCGGAGCCCGGCGTGCGGATCGCGAACTCGGCGATCTTCTCGCGGGCGTTGCGCTCCACCTCGGCGTGCCGGATGCTGCCGCGGCGCCAGAACGGCGCCTGGCCGATGCGCTTCAGCACGAGGTTGAGGCCCACGGGCAGCGCGGCCACGGTGCCCTCTCCCATGCGGTCGTCGCTGACGTACCGCAGGCCCAGGCGCTCGCGCTGCCACACCGACAGGCGGGCGATCGACACGCCCCGGAAGCGGATGTCGCCAGCCGTCGCGGGCCGCTGGCCGGCGATGGCCTCGGCGAGCTCGCGCTGACCGTTGCCGTCCACGCCGGCGATGCCGAGGATCTCCCCCGGCCGCACCGCGAGGCTCACGCCGCGCAGGCCCATCTCGCCGCCCTTGGCGCCCACCTCCAGGGCGTCCACCGTGAGCAGCGGCTCCTCGGGCAGGTCGCGCCGGGCCCGCGCGGGCTCCACGTGCTCCTGCAGCTCAACCAGCTCGGGGGCGGGTGCCACCTGCTCGCCGAACATCATCCCGACGATCACGTCCTGCAGCTCCTGGTGGGAGCGTCCCGCGAGCTCATGCGGGGCGAGGCGCCCCACCACGCGGCCCTGCTTGAGGACCGTCACGCGGTCGCCCATGGATGTGGCCTCGTGGAGCTTGTGGGTGATGAGCACGACGCCCAGGCCGTGGCCCTTCAGGCGCTCGACGGCCTTGGCGAGCTCCACCACGCCCTGCGGGGTGAGCATCGAGGTGGGCTCGTCGAGGATCAGCACCTTCGACCCGCGCCACAGCGCCTTGATGATCTCGACCTGCTGCTGCTGGCCGAGGGCCAGCGACTGGGTCTCGGCGTCGGGGTCGACGTCCACCCCCAGCATGGCCGCCACCTCGGCGAGGCGCTCGCGCGAGCCGGCCTCGTCCAGGCGGAACGCGCGGGAGCTGCCCATCATGAGGTTGTCGAGGACGGACAGCGTGGGGACCAGCGTGGTGTGCTGGTAGACCATGCCGATGCCCATCTCGATCGCCCGCTTGGGCGAGTCGATGCGGACGGGCGCGCCGTCCATGAGGATGTCGCCCTCGTCGGGCTGGACCATGCCCGACAGGATGCTCATGAGCGTCGACTTGCCCGCCCCGTTCTCGCCGAGCAGGCAGTGGACCTCGCCGGGGCGCAGCGCCAGGTCGATGTGATCGTTGGCGAGGACGCCCGGGAATGCCTTGGTGATGCCGCGCAACTCGACGGCCGCCGGAGCGGCGGCCGCGTCGTGGCCTGCGGTGTCGGTGGTGCCGGTCAACTCACTCCAGAGGATGCGCGGGCGGCGGCGCCGTCACGCCGCCGCCCGGTCGGGGGTTACTTGATCAGCGCGTCGACGGCGGCCTGGTCCGGCGTCAGCGGGACCTCGATCTCGCCCGAGGCGATCTTCGCCTGGGCGTCGTCGACCTCGGCCCACACGTCCTCGGGGGCCAGATCGGTCTTCAGCAGCGAGATCCCGTTCGTGACGTTGATCTCGTAGCCGGTGCTGCCGAACGTGCCGGCGCCGATGTCCGCGGCGGCCTGCTCGAACACCTTCGTGAAGTCCCACAGGACCGAGGACAGCAGGACGTCCTTCTTGTCGATGGGCGACTTGTCGCCGATCACGTCGATGAAGTAGACCTTGTCGGCTCCCGCGGGGGCCTTCGCGGTCTCGACGGCCTGCAGCATCCCGAAGGACGCGCCGTCACCCATGCCGAACACGATGTCGGCGCCGGCCGCGATGACCTGGGCGGTCACGCGCTTGCCGCCGGCGGAGTCCGCGTACGCGGCCTGGCCGACCTGGGCCATCTTGAACTTCACGTCCGCCTTGACGCTCTTCGCGCCGGCCGCGAAGCCGCCGGCCATCTTGAACCAGTTCGTGTCGGCCGCGGAGACCACGATGCCGAGCGTGCCGGTCTTGGTGGTCTTCGCCGCGAGGATGCCGGCGAGGTACGCGCCCTGCTGGCTGGAGGTCTCCACGTCGGCGACCTCGCCGGCCTTGGTGGCCGACGGCGAGTCGTAGACGAGGGTCGGCACCTTGAACTGGGCCGCGACCTTCGGGGCCACCGTGTTGTACCCGGAGGCCTGGGCGATGATGAGCTTGCTGTCCTGCTGGGCGAGGCGCCGGAGCACCGGCTCCACGTTGTCGTAGCCGACGCCGTCGGCCACCTCGATCTCGGCCCCCAGGTTCGCCGCGGCGGCCTTCGCGCCGTCGACGCCCTGCTGGTTCCAGCCGTAGTCGTTGCCCTTCTCGGGCGCGGCGATGCCGATCTTGGCGATCGAGACCGCCGGAGCGCTGGTCGAGCCTCCGCTGGTGTCGTCACCGCTGCCGCTGTCACTGCCACAGCCGGTGAGGGCCACTGCCCCCGCGACGATCACGGCGAGCGCCGCGTGCTTGAAGGAACGTCTCAATTTCCCCCCTAGTCCTTTCTGCGGATCGCGATCCGGGCTCGTGCCCCCGGCGGCGGTTCGGTCGTTGGGACGGCCCCCGGGGGCCCCTGACGGGGTGTCGCGGGAGTCCATCGCCAACTGTTGACAACAGACATTCGACGAGTTCTTATCCCAGGCATGAAGCACGAGTCAATGGCTCGGCGGCCAAACACGGAATCCGCTTCCTGATGGCCGCCCGCAGGGATACGGCCGCGCTCGCTCCCGTCGAGAACGTCACGCTGTGGGAGCGGGTCTACACGCACCTGCGCGAGCAGATCCTCGACAACACCCTCCCCCCCGGGACGGTGCTGTCGGAGGTCCCCCTCGCCGCGTCGCTGGGCGTGAGCCGCGGGCCCATCCGCGAGGCCCTGGGGCGGCTCGCCGCCGAGGGCCTGGTCACGGTGCGGCCCCGCAGGGGCGCCGTGGTCTCGGCGCTCACCCACGAGGAGTTCATGCAGGCCTACCAGGTCCGGGAGGCCCTGGAGACGCTGGCCATCCGGCTGGCGGTCCCCAACCTCACCGACGACGACGTCGACCGCATCGACGCCATCGTCGACCGCCAGGTCCTGGCCCTCGGGCGCGATGACATCGACGGCTTCTTCGTCCTGAACAGCTCGTTCCACCAGCTGTTCGTCGACGTGTCGCGGAACACGACGCTCCAGGACATGTACCGGCAGCTCATCGGCCACATGGGCCGCTACCAGATGCGCTCCGTCGCCCTCCGGGGCACGGTGCGCCGGTCGGTGGCCGAGCACCGGGCGATCGCCCGCGCATGCCGCGCCCGCGACGCCGGCCGGGCCGAACGGCTGCTGAGAAACCACATCCGCGTGCCACAGCGAACGCTCGAGGCCGCGAGCCACGAGGAGGTCGTGCTCAAGCGATGAGTCTGGAATTCGGGGTGAACCTCAACAACCGGGAGCCGCTGATCGCCCCGGAGTACGACCTGCCCATGCTCCTGTCCCTCGCGGAGCGGGCCGAGCAGCTGGGCTTCGACTCGGTGTGGGTGGGCGACAGCCTGTTCTCCAAGCCGCGGTACGAGCCCATCTCCCTGCTGTCGGCGATCTCCCAGCGCACCGAGCGGGTGCGCCTGGGGACCTCCTGCATGGTGTCCTCCACCCGCAACCCCCTGTACCTGGCGCTGGAGTGGGCGACCCTCGACCACCTCTCCAACGGGCGGACGATCCTCGGCACCGGCGCCGGGAACCCCGAGGAGGGCGTGCGGCGCGAGTTCGCGGCCCTCGGCTGGGACTTCACGAAGCGCACGGCGATCTTCGAGGAGGGCCTGGACGCCATCCGCCAGCTCTGGACCACCGGGAAGGTGAACCTCCAGGGCGAGCACTTCACCTACGACGACGTGGCGTTCTACTCCGGCACCGAGCTCGGCCCGCTGATGCCGGTGCAGAGCCCCCCGCCGATCTGGGTGGTCTCCAATCCGCGCCTCGTGGGCAAGGCGTCCCAGGAGACCATGGAGCGGCGGATCATCGCCGCGTGTCGTCGCATCGTGCGCTACGGCGACGGCTGGATGACCTGCTGCCGGGCGGAGCACCCCGAGGAGCTCGAGGAGCAGCTCGCCTGGATCCGCAGGGTGGCCGACGACGAGGGCGCCGACTTCGACCGGCTGAAGATCTGTTACCAGGTGACCATGAACGTGGGCGACTCGGAGGACGAGGCCCGCGCCGCCTTCGGCGAGTACATCGGCAAGTACTACCCCGAGCTGTCCCAGGCCATGGACCTGGGCAACTGGGGGCCGGTGGGCACGCCGGACCAGATCACCGAGTGGCTCCGGAGGTTCGCCGAGGCCGGGGTCGACCACTTCGTCTGCCGCTTCGGGGCGATCGACCAGTTCGGCCAGGTCGAGCGCTTCGCGAGCGAGGTCCTGCCGCGGTTCGCGGCCGAGAGAGTGAGGTAGCGAGATGGCCCGTGTGGAGCTGCTGCAGGACGCCGCGCTGGTCGTGGACGTCTGCATGTCCGTCGAGCCGGACGACGTCGTCACGATCATCTGCGACGACGAGAACCGCGAGCAGGCCGAGGCCGTCGCCCAGATCGTCGTGGAGCGCGGCGGCTGGCCGGTGGTGATGAACAACGAGCAGCAGGTGCGCCGCGGCCGCGCGGACGTGCGCTTCCCCATGGCGCCGCCCCGCAACCTGCACCAGGCGATGATCGCCAGCGACGAGGTCATCATCATCACCAACCTGGAGTGGGCGAACCGCTTCGCGCACGTCAACGCGGTGAAGGAGACCTGCGCGGCGAACGGCAAGATCGCCTCGGTGGAGCCCGGGATGGGCTCCTGGGGCCTCACCGTGGAGGACCTCCACATGGCGATCGCGCGCGCCAAGCACGCGATGTCGGTGCTGGAGGGCAAGAAGCACGTCCACGTGACCACCCCCGCCGGCTGCGACTTCCACGTGTCCATCGAGGGGCGGCCGTCGCTCGAGGTCACGCCCATCAAGCATCGCGGGCAGATGATGGGCCCGGTGCCGCTGTGGGCGGAGGTCGCCTTCGCCGCCGTCGAGGACTACACGCACGGCATCGCCGTGGTGGACGGCGTGATGCTGGGCATCGGCCTGGAGGGCCAGGTGAAGGAGCCCATCACCTGGACGATGGAGGGCGGCAAGGCCGTCAGGATCGAGGGCGGCGACGAGGCCGAGCGGCTGCGCAAGGCGATCGACGGCGTCGAGAACGCCACCGTGCTCGGCGAGTTCGCCTTCGGGGTGAGCGACAAGGCGCCGTTCGGCACGCCGTCCGAGAAGGGCCGCGTCGGGACGGTGCACATGGCGCTCGGCGACAACCACAACGCGTACCCGGGCGGGCAGAACGTCTGCGCCCTGCACCTGGACGGCGTGTTCCTGAACGCCACCATGCGCATCGAGGACGACGACACCCACATCCTCAAGGACGGCAAGTGGGTGCTGTGAGCGGCGTCTCGGTCGTCTCGCTGGCGGACGTCGACCCCATCCCCCTGCCCGGGGACAGCTGGAGCCGGATGCTGGTCACCGGGTCCAGCGTCCCCGGCGCGGTGGGGTCCCTGGGTGCGTCGGTCTTCACACCGGGGACGATCCTGGGCGCCGTGCGGCACGAGACCGAGGAGTTCGCCTACGTGGTCTCCGGCTCCGGGGAGCTGCGGCTCGACGACGGTGCCGTGCCGTTCACCACGGGCGACGCCCTGCACATCCCCGCGGGGGTGTGGCACGCCGTGGCGAACACCGGCGACGAGGACGTGGTGATGGTGTTCGGGTTCCCCCACCCGGACTACCCGCCCACGGACCGGCGGTGAGCGCCACCACGGCCAGCGAGGGCGGCCGCGTGGCCGACGAGCTCCGCGGCCTGCGGGACGACGTCGCCGCGGCCTGCCGGGTGCTGGCCTCCGAGGGGTACTCGGACCTCACGCTGGGCCATGTGAGCGCCCGGGTGCCGGGCCGCGACGCCGCGCTGATCAAGCGCAAGGGCATCGCACTGGAGGAGGTCACCGCGGACGACGTGGTGATGGTGGACCTGGACGGCCGGCCGCTGGAGGACGGCGCCGAGCTGCACCTGGAGACGGCGCTGCACACCGAGGTGTACCGGGTGCGGCCGGACGTGGGCGCCGTGGTGCACGGCCACCCCCTGCACGCCACCGCGCTCGCGGCCACCGGGGCCCGGCTGGAGATGCTGAGCCACGACGCCGTGCTGTTCGCCGACGGGCTGCCGCGCTACGACGCGAGCCCCGACCTGGTGGTGTCGGCCGGCGAGGGCGCCGCGGTGGCGGAGGCCCTCGGGGACTGCCGCGCGGTGCTCATGCGCAACCACGGGGTGCTGGTGGTGGGCGCGGACATCCCGTGGGTGGTGGTGACCGCGGCGACGCTGGAGCGGGCGGCCCGCATCCAGTCGGTCGCGGGGACGCTCGGCGGGGCCCTGTCCCCCATGAGCGACGAGGACGCGCGGCGCCTGGCCCCCGAGAAGTACCGGGACGGGTTCGTGCGCGAGTACTGGGACGCCTGGCTGCGCCGGGCGGCATGAGCTGGGAGGCGGCGGCATGCTGATCGAGACGACCGTGAACGGTGTGCCGCGGACGCTGGAGGTCGCGCCCAGCGACCTGCTGCTCGACGTCCTGCGTGACCGCCTGGGCCTCACCGGGGCCAAGCGGTCCTGCGACGTCCAGGTGTGCGGCACCTGCACCGTGCTGCTGGACGGCGTGCCGGTGAGCGCCTGCACCACCCTCGCCCACGAGGCGCGCGGGCGCAGGGTGATGACCATCGAGGGCCTCGCCGAGACCCCGGGCTTCGCGCGCCTGGAGGAGGTGTTCGAGCACCACAACGCGCTGCAGTGCGGCTACTGCACCAGCGGGATGGCGCTCACCATCACGTCCCTGCTGGAGGCCGGGGAGCTCGCCGACGACGAGGACGTGGTGCGCGAGGCCCTGTCCGGCAACGTGTGCCGCTGCACCGGCTACCGGGCGATCATCGACGCGGCGCGGGAGCTCGCCCGATGACCACCACCCCCACCCCGCAGCAGCACCTGGAGACCGGCAGCGCGCTGGGCCACTCGGTGCCCCGCAAGGACTCCGCCCAGAAGATCCGGGGCCAGGTGAAGTACGTCGGTGACACCGAGGTCCCCGGGATGCTGCACGGCAAGGTCCTGCGCAGCGAGATCCCCGCGGGCCGCATCCGCTCGATCGACGCCTCCGCCGCCGAGGCCATGCCCGGCGTGGTGTGCGTCCTGGTGGGCACCGACCTGCTGGACATCGATCCGTACTACGGCCACGCGATCCGCGACCGCCCGATCATCGCGATCGACCGGGTGCGCTTCGCGGGCGAGCCGGTCGCCGTGGTGGCCGCCGAGACCGAGGAGCAGGCGGAGGCCGCGGTGCGCGCCATCCGCGTGGACTACGAGCCCACCCCCGCCGCCACCGACCTGGACGGCGCCACCGGGCCCGGCGCGCCCCTGGTGCACGAGGAGCCGGCCCGCGGCGGCGCGTTCCACGGCCTGGGGAACCTGCCCGAGCGGCTGGGGAACGTCTGCTACCGCTACGAGCTCGACTGGGGCGACCTCGACGCCGCGTTCGCCGCCGCCGACGTGGTGGTGGAGGGCACGTTCGAGTTCGGGTCCGCCTACCAGTACTCGATGGAGACCCACGCGTGCATCGCGCAGGTGGACGGCGACGAGATCACGATGTGGGCCAACTGCCAGCACCCGTTCCTGGTGCGGGCGGAGATGGCCTCGGTGTTCGGCGTGCCGCTGTCCAACGTCCGCATCATCGTGCCGTTCCTGGGCGGCGGGTTCGGCAGCAAGAGCTACACGCGCCTGGAGCCCCTCACCATCGCGGTGGCCCGCAAGGCCCGCCGGCCCGTGCGGGTCGTCGCCCGCGTGGACGAGGCGATCCTCACCAGCCGCCAGCACAGCTGCCGCATCCACCTGCGCACCGCGGCGCGCAACGACGGCACCCTGGTCGCGCGCCAGGCCGTCTGCCTGTTCGACACGGGCGCGTACGCGGACAACGGTCCCCGCGTGGTCGCGACCGCCGGCGACGCCGCCCCCGGCCCGTACCGGTGGGAGGCGGTGTCGGTGGTCGCCGACTGCGTGTACACCAACGTCTCCCCCGCCGGCTCCTACCGCGCGTTCGGCGCCGTGCACCAGCAGTGGGCCGGTGAGCTCCAGGTGGACGAGATCGCCCGGAAGCTCGGCATCGACCCGCTGGAGATCCGCCGCAGGAACCTGCTGCGCCACGGCGAGGACGTCCGGCCGGGCGGCAAGCCGCTGGACGGGGACCTCATCGGCGACGTGGAGAAGGCCGCCGCCGCCCTCGGCTGGGACCGCCCGCGCACCGAATGGGTGGGCCGCGGCCTGTCGGTGGGCGTGCTCGCCGCCGGCGCGCACCCCGTGAGCTGCGCGACGGTGCGGATGGAGGCCGACGGCCTCATCACCGTGAACTGCGGGACCACCGAGGTGGGCCAGGGCGCCCGCACCGTGATGCCGCAGATCGCCGCGGAGGTCCTGGGCCTGCCGGTCGACCGCGTCCGGATGGGCGGCACCGACACCCGCTTCACGCCGTATGACCGCTCCACGGGCGCCAGCCGGTCCACCACCGTGGCCGGCCTCGCGGTGCAGCGCGCCGCAGAGGACCTGCGCCGCCAGCTGGAGGACATGGCGGGCGGCGAGGCGGACCCCGCCGAGTACCTGAACCTCATGCGCGGGCACTTCGGGTTCGCCGGCGGTGAGCTCATCGGCCGCGCCGACGTTCATCCGGAGGGCTCCGGCTCGTACGCGGAGGGCCCCGTGTTCTGGGAGGTCGCCGTGGGCGCCGCGGAGGTGGAGGTCGATCCCGACACCGGCGTGGTGCGGGCACTGCGCACCGCGACCATCGCGGACGTCGGGCGGGCCATCAACCCGGCCTTCGTGGAGCGCCAGGACGAGGGCGGCGGCATCCAGGGCCTCGGCACCGGCCTGTTCGAGGAGGTGCTGTTCGACGGCGGGCACCTGTCCACCGAGACGCTCCTGGAGTACCGCGTGCCGACCACACGGGACATCCCGCGCGAGATGTCCTGCGTGATCGTCGAGAACGCCGACGGGCCGGGCCCGTTCGGCGCCAAGGGCTGCGGCGAGGGCGCGCTGGCCGCCGTGGCCGCCGCGCTGGCGACCGCGGTCGCCGACGCCGGGGTCCCCGTGAACCAGCTGCCGCTCACGCCGGAGCGCGTGTGGCGGGCAATCCAGTCGCGCAACGACAAACGCTCGGAGGTGTGAGGTGGCGGAGTTCAACCGGATCGCCGTGATCGGCACCGGCACGATGGGTCCGGGAATGGGCGCCACGCTCGCCCGGATCGGCGTGACCGTGACCATGTACGACGTCAGCGCGGACGCGCTCGAGCGGGCCAAGGGCATGGTCGCCATGGCCGAGGGAATCCTCGACCGGCTCGAGGCGCCGTCGGCGCCCGGCGGCTCGGTGAGCTACCACACCGACCTGGCCTCGGCGCTCGAGGGCTGCGACATGGTGCTGGAGGCCATCCCGGAGCGGCTGGAGCTCAAGCACGAGATCTTCAAGCAGTTCGAGCAGCACTGCTCCCCCACCACGGTGCTGGCGTCCAACACCTCGGGCATCCCGATCACCGCGATCGCCGAGGTGTGCGAGCACCCCGAGCGGGTGATCGGCCAGCACTGGTCCAACCCGCCGCACCTCATCCCCATGATCGAGGTGATCCCCGGTGAGAAGACCAGCCAGGAGGTCCTGGACCGCACCTGCGCCCTGGTGCGGGAGATCGGCTACCACCCGGTGATCGAGAAGGAGGTCCCCGGCTTCGTCGAGAACCGCGTGCTCTACGCGATCATGCGGGAGTGCCTGGACCTGGTGGACCGGGGCATCGTGAGCCCCGAGGCCCTCGACCTCAACGTGCGCTGGGGCATCGGCTACAAGCTCGCGGTGATCGGCCCCATGGCCCTGCTCGACATGGCGGGCATGGACATCTACAACGCCGTCGGGTCCTATCTGAACAAGGACCTGTGCAACCGCGACGACGTGTCCTCCACCATCCAGGGCCTCATCGAGCAGGGCCGCCTGGGCATGAAGACCGGCGGCGGCCTGTTCGACTACACCCCCGAGCAGATCGACGAGCTGCGCAAGCAGCGGGCCGCGGCGTTCGTGACCGTCCGCAAGGCCATCGAGGCCTCCGAGGCGAAGGCGGGCTGAGCCGTGAAGATCTGGCTGTTGGACTCCGGGAGCCTGGTGATCGACCAGGCGCACATCACCTGGAACATCGGCTGCGGGAACCCGGTGCGGTTCCCCGTCTACTCGGTGCTGATCCAGCACGAGGAGGGGCTGTTCCTGTTCGACTCCGGCTACGACCTGGAGCACGTGAAGGCCGTGCTGCCGTTCGAGCTGCCGGAGCAGACCCCGGAGCAGACGATCCCGGCGCAGCTGGCGCTGTGCGGCTTCCAGCCGTCCGATGTGGACACGCTGGTGATGTCGCACCTGCACTTCGACCACGTGGGCGGCAACAAGCTGGTGCCGGGCGCCCGGGTCCTGGTGCACGCCAGGGAGATCGCGCAGGCCCGCAACTGCGAGCCGTTCGAGCACTTCGGGTACTCCGACCACGGCTGGGACCACCCCGACGCGCGGCTGGTGCCCATCAGCGGTGACCAGGAGATCGCCAAGGGCCTGCACCTGTACGAGACCCCCGGGCACACCCTGGGCCACTACTCGCTGCTGGTGGCGCCCGAGGGCGCGAAGGCCATGCTGTTCCCGTTCGACGTGACCTACACCCAGGACGCGTGGGACCGGGGCCTGCAGCCCGGCTTCCACATCGACCCGGTCGCCGGGGTGCGGGCCATCCGCCGGGTGAAGGCCCTGGCCGAGCAGCACGACGCGCAGGTCTTCTTCACGCATGACATGGACGCGTGGGGCTCCTACCGCCACGCACCCGACTTCTACGAGGTGTGAGCATGGGCAAGATGGACGGACGCGTGGCCATCGTCACCGGCGCCGCGCAGGGCATCGGCAGGGCGATCGCCGACAAGCTGGCGGCCGAGGGCGCCAGGGTCGTCGTGGCGGACCTCAACGGGGCGGGCGCCGAGGCGGCGGCCCCGGAGGGCGGCCTGGGCATGAAGGTGGACGTCTCCTCCGAGGACGACGTGAAGCGCATGGTGGCCGACACCGTGGCGCACTACGGGCGGCTGGACGCCCTGGTGAACGACGCGGCGATCGTGCCGTTCGTGGCCTGGGACGACCTGGACTTCGCGGAGTGGAAGCGCATCATGGCCGTCAACCTCGACGGCCTGTTCCTGTGCTGCCACCACGGCAGCAGGCCCATGCGGGACGCCGGGTACGGCCGCATCGTGAACCTGTGCAGCAACGTGGTGCTCGCCGGCACCCCCAACCTCGCGCACTACGTGGCGAGCAAGGGCGGCGTGCTGGGCTTCACCCGGGCCCTGGCCCGCGAGATCGGCAAGCACGGCATCACCGTGAACGCGGTGGCGCCGGGCCTCACCGAGACCGAGGGCACGATGGCCAGCCCGCACGCCGAGTCGTTCGAGTTCGTGCAGATGCTGCAGTGCATCCCGCGGCGCGGCGTGGCGGCCGACATCGCCCCGTCGGTGGCGTTCCTCGCCTCCGAGGAGGCCGGCTGGGTGACCGGGCAGCTGCTGGTCGCCGACGCCGGAATGTCGCACAACTGATGCCCGCGTTCCCCGTCACCCGGGCAGGGGTGATCCTGGCCGTCGCCGACGTGGACCGGTCCGTCGCGTTCTACCGCGACATGCTCGGGTTCGAGGTGGAGGCCGTGTACGACGACCCGCCGTACGCGAGCCTGGTGCGGGCGGGGATGCGCCTGTCGCTGGCCGAGCAGGGCCATCCGGCGGACGACCGGCCGGGGGTGCTCATGGTCGCGCCCCCGGACCCCTCCTCTGCGGCCGCGGTGCTGGTGCTGGAGGTGGCGGACTGCCTGGCCGTCCACGCGGACCTGCTCGCCGCGGGGGCGGACATGCTGGCCCCGCCGTTCTCGCCGCCGTGGGGCGGCCACCGGTTCTTCCTGCGTGACCCCGACGGGTTCCTGGTGGAGGTCGAGCAGCCCGCATGACCACCCGGTTCGCCGCGGTGCTGGTGATCGCGGCACTGGTCGCCGGCTGCGGCGGGGACGGCTCCCCCTCGTCCCCCGCCCGGCCGGCCACCCCCGACGCCTTCCCGGTGTCGGTGACCGGCGCGGAGGGTGCCCTGCGGGCCCGCCTGGAGGCGAGGTCCCTGTCCATGCACTACGTGAAGTGCGCGGCCACGGACGTGCGCTCCCGGCGCGGCGAGCCGATCTTCCGCTGCAACGTGAACTTCGGGGAGCCGCACATCTGGCCGTACTGCGTGGTGGTGCGCGACGGCGCGGCGGTGACCAACGTGGAGGAGCCGGCCCTGCGGTGCCGGCGCACCCGCACCGGCGACGAGCCGTGAGCCCGGACGTGATCGCCGACGCCGGCCCCGTGCTGGCGCGGTGGGCGGGCCAGCCCTCCGGCTCGCACGACCTGCCGGGCCTGGCGGCGATGGCCGCCCTCATCCGGGAACGCGCGGCCCGCCTGCCCGGCACCCTCGAGGACATCCCGCTGGACGGCGGCGCGGCCGCCCTGCGGATGGTCGTGCGGCCGGAGGCCCCGCGCCGCGTGGTGCTGGTGGGGCACTACGACACCGTCCACGGCCCGGACCTCCCGGGGCCGCCGGTCGCCCTCGGCGCCGACGGGGTGATCACCGGGCCCGGGGTCGCGGACATGAAGGGCGGGATCCTGGTGATGATCGCCGCACTGGCCGGGTTCGAGGCCGCGTCCCACGCCGGCGCCCTGGGCTGGGAGCTGCTCATCACCCCCGACGAGGAGCTCGGCGCGCCGCACAGCCTGCCGCTGCTGCACGCCGCGGCGGCCGCCGCGGACGCCGGCCTGGTGTTCGAGCCCGCCGCCGGCGCCGGCGACGTGGTGGTGGGCCGCCGCGGGCGGTCCGTCCTGCGCGTGGAGGTCGCGGGCCGGGCGGCGCACGCCGGCCGCAACCCCGCCGAGGGCCGCAACGCCGTGACGGCCCTGGCCGAGATGGTGCTGGCCGCGGAGGCCCTCGCGGCCCCCGGGGACGGCACCGACGTGACGGTGGGGATCATCCGCGGCGGTGCCGCCGTGAACGTGGTGCCCGACGCGGCGGTGGCCGAGGTGGACGTGCGGGTCACCGCCGGCACGGCCCTGCCGGAGGCGCGGGCCGGCCTGGAGCGGGCCTGTTCCCGGATCGCCGCGCGCCGGGACGTGCGCGCCACGGTGACCGAGGTGGTGGGCTGCCCGGCGATGCCGGTGACCCCCGGCGCCGCACGCCTGGCGGACCTGTACATCGAGGAGGCACGCGCCCGGCATCTCGCGCCCGCGGCGGTCTCGGTGGGCGGGGTGTCCGACGCGAACCACCTGGCGGGCGCCGGCCTCGCGGTCATCGACGGGCTGGGCGTCGTGGGCGGCGGGCTGCACGGCCCGGACGAGTGGGCCGACACCGGTTCGGTGGCCGCCCGGGCGGCGGTCGCGGCGGCGCTGCTGGGGCGGCTCGCCACCGGCGCGCATTGGTAGGGTCCTCCGCCGTGGGTGTTTCACGGATCTGGCGGGCCCGGTGGCACGGGGGCTTCGAGGTGCTGCTGTTCTTCGTCCTCTCGTTCGCCTACGAGGCGGCGCGGGACCTGGTGGCCCCGGAGACCCGCGCCGACATCGCGCGGGCGATGCGCAACGCCGATTCGGTGGTGGATGTCGAGTCGGCCCTGGGCATGCACATCGAGGGCAACATCCAGGACATCACCCACGCCATCGCCGGTGGCGAGGCCGTGGTGAAGTGGTACTACACGCTCGCCCACACCCCCGGGTTCATCGCGTTCTTCACCCTCATCTGGCTCATGCGCAGGCCGCAGTACGCGTTCGTGCGCAACTGGTTCTGGGGAACGCACATCTTCGCGGTGCTGGTGTTCTGGCTGTTCCCCCTGGCCCCGCCCAGGTTCCTGGACCTGGGCCTGGAGGACACCACGAAGGAGGCGCTCAAGCTGGGCGGCGCCCTCGACTGGTTCCAGCCGTTCCGCAACGAGTTCGCGGCGATGCCGTCCCTGCACATCGGCTACTCGTTCTTCTACGCCCTGCTGCTCACCTGGCTGCTGCGCCCCGCGGGGCGGTGGCGGTACCTGGTGTGGCTCATCCCCGCGTGGATGACGTGGGTCACGATCGCCACGGCGAACCACTACTGGCTCGACGGCGTCGGCGGCGCGACGTGCGTGCTGCTGGCCCTCGGCCTGGTGCACCTGGTGAGCGCCCGGGACATCCCGCGGCCCTGGCGGTACGGGCGTGACGGCGACGGCGGCGCGGACCCCGCGCCGGTGCCGGTGCTCAGCGGGGCGGGCGCCCGGTGAGCCGGCCGCTACGGGTCGCGATGGTCACCGAGTACGCGTACCCGGTGCTGGGCGGCATCTCCGAGCACGTGCACTTCCTGTCGGCCGAGCTCGCGGCACTGGGACACGACGTCACGGTGATCACCAGCAACACGAGCCGCCACGAACGGGCCGCCGCGCAGGCGCTGGATGCCGAGAACCGGGAGCTGCACGGGTACCGGACGGTGCGCGTGGGCCGGTCGGTCCCCGTGGTGAGCAACGGGTCGATCGCCCGCATCACCGTCGGCCCGGGCCTCAAGCGCCGCCTCGCCCGGGCGATGGCGCACGCCGACGTGGTGCACACCCAGGGCCTCGCCCCGCCGGTGCTGTCGCTGCTCGGCACGAAGATCTCACGGGCCGCGTGCACGGTGGGGACGTTCCACACGTACTTCGACGGCGGGCACTGGGGCTACCGGCTGGGCCACCCGTACGTGAGCGCCGCCCTGCGGAACCTGGACCGCAAGATCGTGGTGTCGCAGGCGTGCGTGATGAGCCTGGACCAGTACTTCCCCGGCCCGTGGGACGTGGTGCCCAACGGCATCGACACCACCCTGTTCCGGCCGCTGGAGGCCGGCGAGCCACGCCACGCCGGGCCCCCGCGCATCCTGTTCGTGGGCCGTTTCGACCCGCGCAACGGCCTGCACACCCTCCTGGACGCCGCGAAGATCCTGCAGGACCAGGGGCACGACTTCGAGGTGCAGGTCATCGGGGACGGCCCCATGCGGCCGTACTACGAGCGCACCGCCAGGCGCCTCGGCGTGTGGGACCGCATCCGCTGGGAGGGCCTGCTGAAGGACGAGCGGCCCGAGATGTACCGGCATGCGACGGTGCTCGCCGCGCCGTGCACCCTCGCCTCGTTCGGGGTGGTGCTGCTGGAGGCCCTCGCGTCCGGCATCCCCGTCGTGTGCGCGGACAACGTCGGGTTCCGGCAGGTCATCCGCGACGGCGCACCGGGGCGCTTCGTCCCGTGCGACGACCCGGTGGCGCTCGCCGCCGGGCTGGCGGAGGTGCTCACGGACGCGGCCCTGCGCCGCGACTGGGGCGCGCGCGGCCGGGCGGTCGCCGAGGAGCGCTATGCGTGGCCCATCGTGGCCCGTCAGGTCGAGGACATCTACCGCGAGGTCCTGGACGGTGCGCCGCGCCGCCGGGCCGTCGCCTCCGGGGTCGCCGGGGAAAGGACCATGTAAATGGAGCAGTACTCGCTCACCCAGATCCTGTTGAACCGGCTGATGGAGGAGACCGGGCTGGTGCCCCAGGGGGACCTGGTGGAGCGCATGGCCCGCACGCCGCCGGCCATCCTGCGCGGCATGCGCGGCAGCGACGCCGAGACCGTCGGCCTGGCCGCGACCCTGCCCCTGGACCTGGCCCCAGCCGTCACCGAGCTGCTCACCGAGGGCGTGGGCGAGGACGGCCGCTTCGACCGCGCGAAGGCCGACGCATACCTGCAGGCGCAGTCGCAGCGCGAGGACGACGACGCGGAGGACGACCCCACCCCCAAGCTCGTCGCGCTGGCCCATGAGGCCCTGGGCGTGGACGGCGACTGCGCGGTGTGCACCGAGTGGCTCGCCATGAAGGCCGAGGAGGATGCCGCCGACGAGGCCGACGAGCACGGGCACCATGACCCCGAGCAGCTGCTGCCCGCCCTGCTGGAGCGCCACCCGGAGCAGGGCGACGCGTGGGAGCCGCAGATGGCGCTCCGCATCGCCCGTGACGCCGGGTCCCTGTTCGGCCGTGCCGCGGGCTTCGGTGCCCTGCACGAGGTCGTCGCCCACGGCGGCGGCGCCCCCGGGCTGTCCCGCGAGGGCCTGGCGGAGGCCCACGGCATCCAGCACGTCGGCATGGGCGTGTGCGAGGACGCCGCCCAGGTGCACGCGTTCCGCGTGATCATGCGCGTCTTCAAGGACACCGACGGCGTCATCGCCGGCATCACGACCGCCGAGCAGGCCGCCGTGCAGGACGTCGTCGGTCTGGCCGGCATCCCCGCCGCCATCGGCGTCGGCCTGGTCGCCCAGATCGCCGAGGGGGCCCTGCGGTCGGTCCCCACCCCGCCCCCCACCCGGCGCCTCCCCAAGAAGAAGAAGCGGTAGCCCGGGCGATCACGAGACGTCCCGGCCGCTGCGACGGCCGGGACGGATCGTGGGGCGGGCGGTGGCGGGTCAGCGGCTCGGGTTGCCGATCCAGCGCCGCCACTCCCGAGGAGCCGCTTCGGGGCCCGACCGGCGGCGTGAACCGCATGGCCTTGGGCGTGGGGCGCGTGCGCAGCGTGTGCAATTGCACGTCCCGGTGTGCAATTGCACACTTCCCGGGCAGCCGGGAGGGGGGCGGACGTGCGTGAGCCGGTCGCGCGTCGGCACGGTTCCGGCACGGTGTCTGTGCCCTCGGACGGACGCCCCGATTGGGGACGTCATCGGGCACGGTCGCGTGACGCACGGGGCGTTGGGAGGTGCCCCGGAGGGCCTGGGGCGCCTAGGATCATGGGATGTCCGCCCACCAGATCATCGGGTTCGCCCTGGCGGCACTGGTGATCATCGTGGTGCCGGGACCGTCGGTGCTGTTCGCCGTGAGCCGCGGGGTGGCCCTGGGACCGCGAGCGGCGCTCGCGACGACGGCCGGGAACACCGCGGGGGCGTTGCTGCTGGCGTGGCTGGTGTCCGCCGGGCTCGGCGGGATCATCGCGACGAGCCTCACCGCGTTCACGATCGTGAAGCTCGCCGGTGCGGCGTACCTGGTGTTCCTGGGCGTCCAGATGTGGCGGCACCGTGGCGACCTGCCCGCGGCGCTCGCGGGCGGGGTGGAGCGCATCCCCACCCGCCGCATCGTGCGAGACGGCTTCGTCGTCGGCGTCACCAACCCCAAGGTGGTGGTGTTCTTCGGCGCGGTGCTGCCCCAGTTCGTCGACCGGGACGGCGCGCCCGTGTGGCTGCAGATGGGCCTCCTGAGCC
Source organism: Thermoleophilia bacterium (assembly GCA_020848615.1). Classification (GTDB taxonomy): domain Bacteria; phylum Actinomycetota; class Thermoleophilia; order Miltoncostaeales; family Miltoncostaeaceae. Next base: position 1,102 of record JADLHW010000154.1, on the reverse strand, counting down.
TGGTGTTCGCAGCCATCGCGATGGTGTCGGACGGCGCCTGGGGCGTCGCGGCGGGCACCGCCCAGCGGTGGTTCGCGCGGCGCCCGCAGCGCCTCGTGCACGTGGGCGGCGCGGGGGCGTTCGCCGTGATGGCGCTCGGCGTGAAGCTGGCCCTCACCGGCCGCGACGACTGACGAGACGACATGTGTCGTCCAGATGCTTGACGGGCGCCGGCCAAGAGACGGCGCTGATGAGATGGGGCGAGGGCCGCTACCCGGTTGGCGACGATCCGCCAGGTGACCTTCTCGCCGTGCCTGCCGAGGCCAGCGGTGACGCGCCGGACTCCACGCTGCGGCCCGAGTCCACCTGCCCGGTGAGGACACGGTCAATGCCTCGGCCGACGATCGTGCGCAGCTTCGGAATCGGGATGAGGTCACGCCACCGCACCAGCTCTCCAGCGTCGAAGCCGTTCGGCAGGGTGAGCTCGGGGAGGTACGCCCTGCCGCCACGAGGTGCACGGACATAGAGCGTGTCGAAGAGCGCCTTCTCAGGGGTCGCCAGGTAACCGTGCTCCGCGTCACCCTCGAACCCGCCGAAGACCTCGGGCGCCAAATGGTGGACCGAGTAGTGCCCGAACCCGGTGTCGATTCTGCGCGAGCGGCCCAGCGAGACGATGAAGACCCGGGCCGGGATCTGCTCGATCATGTCGTGCGCGGCGAGGGCGGACCAAAGCGACACATAGGCCGGATAGGGCACCGTCAGGTAGGGAGCGATCACGAAGGGGTCGGTGGCGGTGTCGATCGCCCACAGGCCGTGACGGATCCTGCGGACGAGCCCCGCCGCACCCAACGATCTCAGCAGATGCGAGGCATTGCTCGGAGAGATCTGAAGGAGTGTCGCGGCCTCCCGAGTCTCGATCACCGGTCGGCCGAACGCTCTGAGCCGGCCGTATGCCTGCGAGCCGGTCATCGAACGAGCTCCGTCACGACGTGTTCCTGCATCTGCGACCAGGCGGCCTCGTCGTAGAGGGCCGCGACCGGAGGGTCCAGGAACGGGCGCACCTGGTCCTCGAACGCCTCGAACGGGAGTTCCATGCAGGCTTCGGCGGCCCTGTGACGGATCT
>JADLHW010000153.1 GCA_020848615.1 Thermoleophilia bacterium | reverse complement strand
TGGCGGCCGAGCTGACGTCGGCCCTGTGCTTTATCACGGCCGGATGGGTGGTGGGTTGGTTGCCCGCCGCCATCCGGCACGCCCGCGAGCGCGAGTTGCACCGGCGGACGCGGGCACGGCTACTGCGCTGGCGGGCGCAGGCGCTGGCGGCGCACGCCGAGGTGTCCCGGCTCGTCGGGTGTGAGCTGGACGAGGGCCTTGCCCTGGACGCGGTGATCCGCGCCGGGGAGAGCGAGTGTGGGAACTACCACGAGGAGAGGGCCGGTTGAGGAGTCTCACGGATGAGATCGACGACATCGCAGCGCTACCGCTCGCTCGGGCTGTGCGTCCACTGCGGCGCCGCCCGGTGCCCCGGGTCAACGGTGTTTTGCGAGCGGCACCTGCTGGAGAACCGGGTCAAGAGCCGGCTGCGCAACCGGCGGCTGCAGGGGTGCCAGCCGTGGCGCCCCGGCGGCAGGGGGCGCCCGCCGCTGGGGCGCGAGGGGGAGGTGGCGGCATGATTCGGGCACTGATACTCACCGGCGCCGCCCTCGCCGGCTGGTGGCTCGGCAGCACCGCCCCGACGTGGCTGGTCGGGCTGGCCTGCGCCGGGTGCGCGGCCGGGCTGGCGGCGCTCCTGCTGCTGCCGGACCCGCTCGGCTGGCTGGACGGCGACAAAGAGGACGAGGACGACGACGAAGAGGACGAGGGGAGGGCCGCGGCGTGACCCTGCTCGTCTGCTCGACCCTCGCCCTGGCCGCCTGGCTGGCCGCCGACCTGGCCGTGTGCGCCGTGGCCCGGCTGCTGCGCCGGCCGCCGCTGCCGCTGGGCAGGGGGCTGCGAAAGCGGGCGGGGCGCCGGGTGTACGGGGCGCGGTCGGTGTACGACCAGCGCCGCGAGGTGTCGTGGACGGAAAGGAACTGACCGATGGTGCGGGACACTCTCTGCGAACTGCTCCTCATCACGGCGATAGCCGCGCTGCTGGCGTTCTGGGTGCCGCTGCTGGCGACGTTCGCCGCGTGGGATGTGTGGTTCCGTGGGCTGGAGCATTAAGGAGGTGACTGGTGCTGATACCTGCGTGCCTGAAAGGCTTGGCGGCGGCGGCGGCAAACCGGGAACACGCCCGGTTCGGGGCGACCACCGGGGTGCGCGTCGAGCGCGCGGCCGACGGGACGCCGCGGGCCATCGCGACGGCCGGGCGCATCCTCCGGCGCGACCCGCTGCACCCGGCGCGTGCCCGCGCCGAGGTGTTCCCGACGCGCGAGGCGGCGGAAGACGCGGCGGCGCGCTGGCTGAAGACCAGCTGGGGCAAGGACGGCACGGCGAAGGTGGTGCCGACGTGGGTGAAGGTGGAGGCGAGCACGGAGGACATGACGTGAACGACCTGCACCACACCGACCCGCCGCGCCCGCCCGGGTCGAGGGTCACGCTGCTGGAGGCGTGGATTGCCCGCGCCCGCCGCGCGGAGCTGATGCTGGCGGCGAGCCGGGCGGCGCACCGGGACACGGTCGCACAGACACGCGCGGCGGCCGAGAGGCTCGGCGCGGAGAACCTGCGGCTCCGGCACGCGCTCGACCAGGCCGAGGCCCGGCGCGACGACGCCGAGGCGGTCAAGGCCCGGCTCGCGGAGGAGCTGCGGCGACTCCGGGCCAGGCAGGGGAAGGGGTGAGGGGATGCAGTTGTACGAGCAGCTGGCCCTGTCCCGCTGGCTCGACCCGGAGGCGGCGTTGGTGCTGGCGGACTACCTGGAGGAAAGGGGCGAGGCGATGCTGCTGGAGGTCGGAAAGACGTATCTGGTCATGACGCTCACCCACTACTACACGGGCAAGGTGGTGGAATCCACGCCGGGCCGGACGGTCCTGGAAGACCCGGCGTGGATCCCGGACACCGGGCGACTGTCGGAGGCCCTGGCGACCGGGAAGCTGAACGAGGTTGAGCCGGGACCGGACGGGGAAAGTCTGGTCCTCAACACGAGCCACATAACCAACGGGTGGATGTGGAATCACGCGCTACCCAGAAAGGTGAAGTGACATGCTGGCACAGCCGTGGTTGATTGGGTCGTGGTCGGGGTCGCGGTCGTGGTCGGGGTCGTGGTCGGGGTCGCGGTCCTGGTCGGGGTCGGGATTGGGGTCGCGGTCCTGGTCGTGGTCGGGGTCGCGGTCGCGGTCAGGGTCGGGGTCGCGGAAGGGGTGAGGGGGTGAACCGGCAACTGCCCTTGCAATGTACGCAATGTACGCAATTTGCGGATACGCTGTTTGCGTAGAAACAACCAGGAGGAGAGCGATCAATGAACACGCCACTGTTCCAGACCCCAATCCCCGCCGCCGAGCGGGCGCCTGAGGCGGTAATGAGTGACGACGACCGGGCCGCGGTGCGGCTGGCGACCGCCGAGGCCGAGGCCGAGGGCGAGCGGCTGAAGCTGGAGCGGGAGGAGCCGCAGCGGCAGGCGCCCGCGGCGGCGGCTGCGCCGCCCGCCGCTCGGCCGCCTGCCGCTGCGGCGGCGCAGAACGGGACGCACGCCGCATCACCCCCCGCCGCCCCTCGACCTGACCCCTCCGCCGCCCCGGCGACCTGGCGGGCCGTCCGGACCGACGCCCTCAGCCCGTCCCCGGCCGCCGCCCAGGTCCTCGGCCGGTGGGGCCTGTCCACATGCGGCCTGCTGGCCGACTGGCTGGCCGACCGGGGCGGGGCGCTGGGCGGGACTGGGAGCAGCAGCGCGGCGGAGGTGCTGAAGTCTGCCGGCGTGAGGCACCGGGACGCCCAGCAGGTCGTGCGGGAGCTTAAGGCGGTGCGGAGGCAGTACGAGGGGAAGGCGAAGGCGAACACCAAGCAGGCCCCTGCGCCGGAGAATCAGGCCGCACCGCAGGCCG
>JADLHW010000152.1 GCA_020848615.1 Thermoleophilia bacterium | reverse complement strand
CGTTCGATCAATGAGGTGTCCGCGAGGAAACGCCCCTGCCGAGCCGGGGTCGTTCGGCCCCAGCAGGCTCGCGGGCGGCAACCGTTCTCATGGAGGAGACAACCTCATGATCAACCGGCTTCGTAACCGGGCCGAGCGCCAGCAGGGTTTCACCCTGATCGAGCTCCTCGTGGTCGTGATCATCATCGGCCTTCTGGCCGCGATCGCGATCCCGACCTTCCTGGGCCAGCGTGACCGCGCCAACGACGCGGCCGCCAAGTCCCTGGTCCGCAACGCCGCCAGCGCCATCGAGGCCGCTTACGCGGACACGCAGTCCTACGCCTCGCTGGACGTCGCCAAGGTTCAGGCGATCGAGCCGTCCATCACGTTCCACGCCACGAACAACGCCGCGGCGTCCGACCAGGTCGCGGTGACCTTCGTCGCCGCCGGCTACACCATCACGTCGGCCAGCAAGAGCGGCAAGGTGTTCCAGCTGCAGAAGAACACCGCGAACACCCCGCCGATCACCCGCACCTGTGGCGGCACCTGCACCTGGTAGCACCGGCATCACCCGCTTGACCCGCCGGGCCCGCGATCGCGGGCCCGGCGCGTTTCTCTCCCCCTCGGATGGAGTCCCAACATGATCAACCGGCTGCGTGACCGCGCCGAGCGCCGGCAGGGTTTCACCCTCATCGAGCTTCTCGTGGTCGTGATCATCATCGGCCTTCTGGCCGCGATCGCGATCCCGACCTTCCTGGGCCAGCGTGACCGCGCGAATGATGCGGCCGCCAAGTCCCTGGTCCGCAACGCCGCCAGTGCCGTCGAGGCCGCGTACGCGGACACGCAGGACTACGCCGCGCTGGACGTCGCCAAGGTTCAGGCGATCGAGCCGTCCATCACGTTCCACGCCACCAACAACGCCGCGGCGTCCGACCAGGTCGCGGTGACCTTCGTCGCCGCCGGCTACACCATCACGTCGGCCAGCAAGAGCGGCAAGGTGTTCCAGCTGCAGAAGAACACCGCGAACACCCCGCCGGTCACGCGGACGTGTGGCGGCACCTGCACCTGGTAGCAGCGACCCGCCCCGGCGCCCCGCCCGTGGCGGGGTGCCGGGTGCCCGTCCCGGCGAGGACCCGACACATGCTCATGCCTCCCAAGCGCCGCGGCCCCGGCCGTGGCTTCACCCTCATCGAGCTGCTGGTCGTCGTGATCATCATCGGCCTGCTGGCCGCGATCGCGGTGCCCGTGTTCCTGGGCCATCGCAAGCGCGCGTACGACGCGGCCGCGAAGTCGCTCATCCGCAGCGCCGCGAGCTCGATCGAGGCCGCCGCGACCAACGGCGACTACGTCAGCCTCACGCCCGCCCTCGTGCAGGCCGTGGAGCCGGGCATCGACTTCGACGCGACCGCGAACGACGCCGGGCAGGACCAGGTGTCGGTGTCGTTCACCTTGAGCGGCTACACGATCACCTCGGTGAGCCAGGGCGGCACCACGTTCACGCTCACGAAGGACCTCTCGGGGTCACCGGCGGTCGCCCGCACGTGCGGCGCCGGCTGCACGTGGTGACAACGCTCAGATAGGTACGGCCTCCGGCCGATATCGCTGGCAACGGCCCGGATGCCGTCGCCCCACCTCCGAACGCAAGGAAGCGCCCGAAGTGCCAACCCCTCGACGTTCACGCGCATCGGCACGGATGCGATGCAAGCTCGTCACGAATCGCGCGGAACGCGTGCGCGACGCGGCCCTAGCGTCCAGCGGCATGCGCATCCCCGGCATCGCGATCCTCTCGGCCGCGGCCCTCGCGACGGTCGTCCCGTTCGCCGCCGCCGCGGACAAGGCGCCGCCCATCCCGGCCACGGTGAACGCGAAGTCCCCGTTCACCGCGGACCGTGACTCCAGCGAACCGCTGGGGCTCGCCCCCGACCAGGTCGCCGACCCCTTCACGTACCCGGACGAGCCGGTCGTGCTGGAGTGGTCGCCCGTCCCGGGGGCCGTGAGCTACGTGGTGGAGATCGCCACCAGCCCCGGCTTCACCCGCGTGGTGTGGCGCGCGACCACCGACCAGTGGAAGGTCGCGCCGCAGACGCTCCTGCCGGACGGCACGTACTGGTGGCGGGTCACCGCCGTCGACGCGGCGGGCACCAAGGGCATCACCAGCGAGGTCGCGACGTTCGCGAAGAACTGGCCCAGCCGCATCACCGGCGGCGTGCTGTCCGCCACCCCCGGCGGCGCGGCGACCAGCCTCATCCGCATCACGCCGTACCTGCGGTGGAGCAAGGTGGCGGGCGCCCGGTCGTACGACACCCAGATCGCGCCGGCCGACCAGTTCGCCACGCCGTCGTTCACCAGCGTCAACTTCCCGGTCACCGCCATGAGCCCGGCCGAGACCGGCGTGCTGCCCGACGACGCCTACCAGTGGCGGGTGCGGGCAACGGACCCCGCGAAGAACCCGGGGCCGTGGGTCACCATGCCGCAGTTCACCAAGGCCTGGGTCGCCCCGGAGCCGGTGAGCCCCGCCAACGGCGCCACCACCGACCGGTTCCTCCTCAAGTGGGACCCGGTGCCGGGCGCCGAGAAGTACCTGGTGCAGGTCACCCGGCGGGAGAACAACTACACCTCCGCCGACCTGGCGGTGAACACCTGGACCGCCAACAACGCCTTCATGCCCACCATGGAGGAGGTCCGGGCCCAGTCCATGGGCGCGGGCGTCTACCACTGGCGGGTGCGGCCCGTCGTCGCGGAGGTCTACGGCACGTGGTCGGAGCAGCAGAGCTTCACCCTCGTGGCGGCGTCCGGCGTGTCCGGGCCGCCGGTGCTCACGCCCAGCGGCAACAGCGACACCGCCCTCATGCCGCACCTGCTGTGGACCCCGTCCGCGGGCGCCACGATCTACCGCCTCGACATCGCGACGGACTTCCAGTTCAACAACGTCGTCGAGAGCGTGATCACCGACGGCTCGGGCTGGGTGCCGCGCGTCCCGCTCCGCGACAACCAGGTCAACGAGGGCTACTACTGGCGTGTGGTGGCGGGCACCGGTGCGTCGTCCGACGATCCCCGTTGGAGGTACGCCGAGAACACGGCCCCCAGCCTGTCGTTCAGCAAGCAGACCCGGGTGACCCTCGGCTCCGCGGCGACCGGCGTCATCACCGAGCCGCCGCTGTTCACCTGGTCGGAGGTCCCGGGCGCCGCGAAGTTCGAGCTCCAGCTGTCGCGTGACGAGGAGTTCGACGGCGCCCGCACCCAGAGCCTCACCGTGTGGGCGACGGGCACCGAATGGGCGAAGGACCAGGGCAAGCGCCTGCCGTCCGGCACGTGGTACTGGCGGGTGCGGGCCATCGACGCCGCCGGCAACGGGCTCACCTGGAGCCCGGTGCAGAGCTTCACGCTCAACCCGCCGCGGCCCGAGGTCGCCGAGCCGGCGGACAACGAGGTGGTCGTGGGCTCGCCGCTGCTGCGGTGGGCGACCGTGAACGCCGCCTGCGCCTACCAGGTGCAGTTCGCCGACAACCCGTCGTTCCAGGGCGCGTCCGACGCGCCGACCGTGGAGACCCCGGACGCGAACCTCACCCCCGGGGCGCCCACCACCGACTCCCCTGCGCCCGAGGGCGCGGTGTCCACCCCCCAGGTGGCGCTGGTGCCGTCCGGTGACGTCATCTCCAAGCCGGGCACCTGGTACTGGCGGGTGCGGGCGGACTTCTGCGACAGCGACTACGGCCCGTGGACGCCCGCCAGGAAGTTCCGCAGCGTCCGGCCGCCGCAGTTCAACCTCAACAAGATCGGCACCACCGCGAAGTTCGGCTCGCGGCTGGTGGTCGCCGGCAAGCTCGTCCACAACGGACGGGCCGTGCGGAACCCCAAGCTCATCGTGGAGCGCCGCCTGCCCGGCGAGTCCGGGTACTCGGCGTACGGCACGGTCACCGGCGACGCCGCCGGCCGGTTCGCGTTCAGCCTCCGTCAGCGGCGCACCGCCGCCTGGCGCATCCGCTGGGCCCAGACGGCCGACCACCCGGAGGGCCTCGCGCCGTTCGCGGTGCGCGTCGTCCCGCGCGTCTCGTTCGTGCTGTCGTCCTCGCGTGTGGAGCGCAACCGCACCGTCACGGTGCGCGGGTCCGTGTACCCGGCCACCAAGGCGTACGTCCAGGTCCGTGAGAGCAGCGGATGGACGAACCTCGCCGCCGTGCCGGGCACGTCCCAGCGCTTCCGCGTGAAGGTGCGGGCCAAGCTCGAGCCGGGCGGCCAGCAGCTGCGCCTGTACGTCCCCGCCGGGGACGACCGCAAGCTGGAGGAGACCGCCTCGGGCAAGCGCAAGCTGTACGTCTACGACCGGTACGTGGTGCGCTAACCGTGACCGCCCCGCTCGACATGGCGCCGCTGGCGTACTGGGTCGCCGTGGCGGCCCTCGTGGGCCTCGCCTTCGGGTCGTTCTCGACGGTGGTCGCCTGGCGGTGGCCGCGTGAGGAGTCCCTGGTGACCCCGCGCTCCCACTGCGGGTCGTGCGATCGCACGCTCGGGGCGCTGGAGCTCGTCCCCGTGCTGTCCTGGCTCGTCCAGGGCGGCCGGTGCCGGGGCTGCGGCGAGCGGGTGCACTGGCGGTACCCGGCGATGGAGGTCGCCAGCGGTGCGCT
>JADLHW010000151.1 GCA_020848615.1 Thermoleophilia bacterium | reverse complement strand
TGTCCGCGGTGAGCAGCGCCGGACATGTGATCTGCCGGGGGAACCTCGCGCAGCAGTACCTCATCGTCAACGGGACCCGCACGGACCTGCCCGCCGGGTCGTACGGCACCAGGGCGGTGGATGCCGCCGGGGATGTGGTGTACACCACCGGCACCTCCCAGCCCATGCGCCTGCATGAGGGCGTCAGCGCGCCGCTCGCCGGCTACCCCGGGGCGACGACGTACGCGAACCTCGCCGCGAACGACAACGGGGAGGTGGTCGGCAGCGCCCAGGTCTCCGGCGTCACGCGCGGTCTGATCTGGCAGGACGGGACCCCGGCGCTGCTCGATGAGCTCGCGCCGTCCGGGTCCGGGTGGTCCCTCACGACCCCCCTGCAGATCACCACCTCCGGGAAGATCTTCGGACGCGGCACGCTCAACGGCGCGTCCCGCTATTTCCTCCTGGACCTCGGGTCGTGCTCCATCAGGTCCGACGCGCTGTCGGTGGCATCCCCCCTGGTCGGGGCCACGGGGGCACTCGCCACCCAGCAGTTCGCCGGGGGCTGCGGCCCCACGGGAATCGACTGGACCATGCCGGACCGGCTCAAGCCGGGATCCGCCGCCTTCTCCCAAGGGCCGTTCGGGTCCGCCCGCGCGACCTACGTGTACCCCGCGTCATGGCACCTGGACCTGTTCCTCAAGGACGGCGCGAACAGGGTCGTGGACCGGAGCGAATGCGACACGAGCCCCGGGGCGCTGGTCCAGTGGCGGTGGACGGTCGGTCCGTCCGCGAAGGTCCTGAACGCCCCGAGCCCGGGATGCGCACCCGGCATGGACGTCCGCGCCCTCGGGGTGTACGACGTCGTCGCGAAGCGCTACTCGCGCAGCGGCCCCTCCGCACCGTGGACGTACTCGCGGGTCATGATCAGCGGCAAGGTGGAGGCCAAGGACTGGGTGGTCGCCGCCATCGGCGACTCCAACGGCTCCGGGGAGGGCAACCCGCCGTTCTTCTACCCGCGGTGCAACCGGTCCGAGGCGTCCCACCAGTTCAAGACCGCCCGGTACCTGGAGACCCAGGACAAACGCTCCAGCGTCACGCTCATCTGGACGTCGTGTTCCGGGGCGCGGACACACCACCTCACCAGCGTCCGGTATCCGGGGACCCGCCCCGCGACACCCGCCCTCCCCCCGCAGGTGGACCAGGTCCAGGCCATCCTCATCCGGCCGGACGGGTCCACGCCCCGCAAGGTGGACATGGTCATGCTCTCCATCGGCGTCAACGACCTGTCGTTCGGGGCGGTGGCGAAGTGGTGCGCGTTCCACCCGGCCACGCCGCGGTCCCCGAAGGTCCAGTGCCAGAACATGCACGTCAAGCACAGCGGCAACGTCACGACGAACGAGTACACGTTCGTGAAGGGCGGCCGGAAGGACCCGACGATCGCCCAATGGGTCCAGCGGTTCGCGAACCGGCTCCCCGCCAGGTACGCCGCGCTCAGCACCGCCCTGACGACACCCATGGACCCGCGCACCCCCGGGAGTCTCGGGGTCGCCCCCGGCAAGGTGTTCATCACCACCTACCCGGATTTCTCCACGGATGAGAACGGCAAGGCCTGCTCCACCGTGAACTTCGCCGCGTCGGTGTTCCGGTGGAACACGGGGACCTGGAGGTGGTGGGGGGTGGCCTCCAGGCGGCTCAACGCCAAGATCCGCACCACCGGCGGGTTCTTCGGCGTGTCCAGCATGAAGGACAATGCGTTCAACGGCCACGGGTACTGCGCGGGCCGGTTCCCCACCTATGCCAACTCGTGGATCCGCGGGGTCCTCAACGCGAGACGGTCGGGTGACACCGCCGGTCCGCTGCACCCCACACGACCCGGACATGAGCTGGAGGCGGACGGCCTCGCACACCCCATGTGCAAACGCCTCTACGGGAACTTCGTGTGCACCGGGAGGTGGCGCGACAACTGACCGCCGCGGGGCGTTTCACCGCCGCCCCGGCCAGTGAGCGGCCATCACAGCTGGAGCCGGTACCCGACGCCCGCCTCCGTGACCAGGTGCCGGGGGTCCGAGGCGTCGTCCTCGAGCTTGCCGCGCAGGCGCGCCATGTAGACGCGCAGGTAGTGGGTCTCGCGTTCGTAGCCCGGGCCCCACGCGGCGCGCAGCAGCGCGGGATGGGTGATGACCCGGCCGGCATGCCGGGCGAGCTCCGCCAGGAGGTCGTACTCGCGGGGCGTGAGGCGCACGGGGGCGCCGTCACGGGTGACCGACCGCAGCGCGAGGTCCACCACGACCCCGCCGAACACGACCTGGGGCGCGGCGCCCGGGGCGGCGGTCGCCGCCCGGCGCGTGACGGCCCGCACCCGCGCCAGCAGCTCCCCGGTGGCGTACGGCTTGGTGACGTAATCGTCCGCGCCCGCATCGAGGGCCGCGATCTTGTCCGCCTCCGTGTCGTGCGCCGACACGATGATCACCGGGACCTGCGACCACTCCCGCAGGCGACGGCACACCTCCAGGCCCGAGGCGTCCGGCAGGGCCAGGTCCAGCACCACCACGTCCGGCGTCCGCATCGCCGCCGCCCGCAGGGCCTCCTCGGCGGTCGCCGCGCCGGTGACCTGGTACCCCGCGGCGTTCAGGCTCGCCGACAGGCCCCGCAGGATGTGCGGCTCGTCGTCCACCACCAGCACCCGCTGCGGCACGCTGGTCACTCGGGCACCTCCGGCATCGGGACCAGCGGCAGGGACAGCACCAGGCGCGCCCCGCCGCCGGGGCTCGGAGCGGCCACCAGGGTCCCGCCCTGCGCCTCCGCCAGACCGCGCGCCAGGGCCAGGCCCACCCCGATGCCCGGACGCCCCGCCCCCTGCACGAACGGCGCGAACGCGGTGGACCGCAGCTCCTCCGGCAGCCCGGCGCCGGAGTCCTCCACGGCCAGCTGCAGCACCCCGTCCCCCTCCGCCGAGGTCACGCGCACGGGCGGGGCGCCGTGGATCGCCGCGTTGCGCAGCAGGTTCGACAGGATCCGCTCGGTGAGCACCTGGTCGGCCCGCACCAGCGGGTGCTCGGGGTCGAGCGACACCTCCAGCTCCCCCGGCCGGAACGCCACGCCCGACGCCCGGCGCGCACCGGTCACCAGTTCGTCCACCGCGCACCAGTCCAGGCGCGGCACCAGCGCGCCGCCCTCCAGCCGGGAGAGGTCCAGCAGGTTCGCCACCAGGCGCTCCAGGCGGGCGGTCTCCTCGGTGATCGCCCCCAGCAGCTCCGCACGGCGCTCCTCCTGCGGCACCCGCTCGAGGGCGTCCGCGGCGGCGGAGATCGCCGCCAGCGGGGCCCGGAACTCATGTGAGACGCCCCGCACCAGCAGGGATTGCATGGCGTCCCGCGCACGCAGGGCGTCCTCGGCCTCGCGGCGCTCGGTGACGTCCCGCGACACCAGCAGCACGTGGCGCACCGTGCCCTCCTCATCGGGCTCCGGTACGACCCGGGCGTGCAGCCACACGCTGTCGGCGCCCACCGGGACGGGGAACTCCAGGTCCTCACGCCGCCCGGTGCGCAGGGCCCGCCCCACGGCGGCGTCCAGCGCCACCACCAGGTCCTCGGGCAGGCCCAGCTCCCACACCGTGCGGCCCGCGTGCGCGGACGGCGAGAAGCCCGCCAGGCGCGCCTGCGCCGCGTTCGCGAACACGATGCGGCGGTTCGCGTCGAGGCGCAGGACGGCGTCAGGGGAGTGCTCGGCGATCGCCGCGAGCTCCTGCTCGCGGCGCACGCGGTCGGTCGTGTCCACGAACATGGCCACCACCCCCGCGCCGTGTCCGGTTGGGCGGACGGTGAGCTCCGCCCAGCGGCCTCCGCCGGTCCTCGGGACCACCCGCACCGGCACCGCGGCCGGGCTCCCCCCGGCGGCGGCCTGCGCCACCCGCGCGCGAGCCGCCGCCCGGTCGTCGGGATGGACGCAGCGCATCCACCCGTCCCCGGTCGCGCGGTCCGCCGCGATGCCCGTCATGCCCGACCATGCGGGGTTCACGGCCCGGCAGCGGCCGTGGTTGTCGAGCTCGCACGCACCCACCGGAGCCTCGCGCCACACCGTTTCGGGCGCCCCCCGCGATGCGCCGCGCGCGACCTCCTCGGGGGCCTCGCCCCCGTCGCCCCCCGGATCGCCCACCGGTGTTTTCATCGCTATGCGAATCCCCGTTGGCCACTGGGATCCGCCGCCTCAAGCGGGCGGCCGTGACCGTCGACACCAGACTTGTGCAGGCATCCTCTCAGGGACGGCCGCGACTCGTGGCCTGGCTCATGCTCGTGGGTGTCGCCGCGGTGCTCGCCACGGCGGCGCTGCAGCACGCCGGCGTCATCTCCATGCGCGCCGGCGCCGCCGCAGTGGTGGTGCTGAACGCCGCCGCCGCGGCCCTCGCCGCCGCCCTGCAGATCCGCGCCGCCCGCCGGCTGGAGGGCCGTCAGCGCCGCGTCTGGACGTGCTTCGCCCGCGGCTGCACCGTGTGGGCCCTCGGCGCCGTGCCGTACCTGGCGTTCCTGGCCGGCGGCGGCAGCCTCACGGAGCCGCCGGCCTGGTCCCAGGCCGGCTTCGTGCTCGCCTACATCCCCTGGTTCCACGCCCTGTGGCTCCTGCGCCAGCCCGTCGTCGCCGAGTCGCGGTGGCGCAAGCTCGAGACCCTGGCGATGGAGGCCGCCGCGTTCGCGGTGATCGGGACGCTGGTGCTGGGCGTGATGTGGTACCGGCCGCTCGGGGCGGCGCAGAACTCCGCCCTGCTCGTCCCGGTGGCGCTGGACCTGCTGCTCGTCGCCGCCGCGTACAACGCGGTGCGCCGCGCCTCGCTGGAGCGCGCCTCCGCGTACCCGTGGCTGGCCGGCGCCTTCCTCACCCTGGCGGCGGGCGACGCGACGGTGAGCGCGCTGGTGGCCCGCGACCACACGGCCCTCACCCCCATCGGCCTGTCGCTCTACTGCGTGGTGTTCGGCCTGCTGGCGCTGTCGGCCGGCCGGCCCCTCCTGGCCCGCGAGGTCGCCCTCGCCGGTGAGCGGGTGGGCGGTGCGGTGGCCAGCATCGGCCTCGCGGTCGCGGCACCCGCGTCGACCCTTGTGCCGCAGGCCGCCGCCCCCATGCTGTGGCTGCTGGGCGGGGCGCTGGCATGGCGGGTCCACGCGCTGCTGCGACGCCAGGGCCGCACCGACGAGGACCTCATCACCGGCCTGCACGACGCCCGCGCGATGCACCGGCACCTGTCGGGCATGGTGGCGGGTGCCAGCGCCCGCGAGCCGGTGGGGGTGATCGCCGTCGACCTCAACGGGTTCGGGGCGTGGAACGCCGCCCACGGGTTCTCCGCCGGGGACGCCCTGCTGGCCGAGGTCGCCGAGACCTGCGCGCGCTCGGCCATCGGGCCCGGCGTGTGGGGCCGCATCGGCCCGGACCGCTTCTGCTGGGTCGGCCGGGTCGCCGACGCCGCCCAGGCCCGTGCATCGGCGGAGGCCGTCGTGGCGGCCGCGGCCCGCAACACCGCCGGCCTGGGCGCCCGCGGGGCGGTGGTGATGAGCCCCGCCGACGCCGCGACCGCCGCGAACGTGGAGGCGGCGATCGCGGAGGCGCTGGAGGCCGCGTCCCTCAACGACCGGGACGTGGTCGCGTTCGACCGCGGCCTGCTGGACGGCGCGGCGGCCGAGGGCTCCTACTCGGCGTCGTTCCGCAGCCGCCGGGAGCGGATCGCGCAGGTCATCGGCGACCCTGCGGCCCTGCGGCCGGTGTTCCAGCCCATCGTCCGGATGGACACCCTGAAGGTCATGGGGCACGAGGCGCTGTCGCGGTTCGAGCTGGAGCCGCGCCGCGGCCCGGACCAGTGGATCGGCGAGGCCCACCAGGTGGGCCTGGGACTGGAGCTCGAGGCGGAGTGCCTGCGGCGCGCCGTCGCCCGCCGCGACGAGATCCCCGGGTCGACCTACCTGTCGCTGAACGCCAGCCCGCAGCTCATCCTCAGCGGGCAGCTCGACCAGCTGATGCCGGCGGGCCGCCTGGACTGGCTCCTCATCGAGATCACCGAGCACGAGCAGGTGCAGGACTACGGCCAGCTCGCCGACCGCCTCGGGAACCTGCGCAGCCGCGGCGCGCGGGTCGCGGTGGACGACCTGGGCGCCGGGCACTCGACGCTGCGCCACCTCATGCGGCTGCGGCCCGACTACGCCAAGCTCGACCGCTCGATCGTGCAGGAGATCGACGCGGACCCGGCCAAGCAGGCGCTGGTGCGATCGATGGTGGCGTTCGGCCGGGAGATGGACACGGTGCTGGTGTCCGAGGGCGTCGAGACGCTCGCCGAGCTGGAGGTGCTGCGCGACATCGGCGTGGAGCTCGGGCAGGGCTACCTGTTCCGGCGCCCGGCCGCCGAGATGACCGGGCACCTCGCCGCCGTCGCGCCCGGGCTGGTCCCGCGCATCCGCCCGGCCGTCCCGGAGCCGGACACGCGGAACGGCACGACCCCGCTGCGTGCCGCCTCAGGCGGCCCCGGAGGCGCCTGACACCAGGTCCCGGCGGTCCTCCGCACCCGGGTCGCCCACCGGCTCTGGCACGGGGAGCGGAGCGCGGTCCGCGAGGCGGTTGCGCAACCAGCGCGGCTGCGGCTCCGAGACCAGCCCGGCCACGGTGCGGCGGGCCATCGTGCCGCCGAGGAACACGTGCTCCGCGACCTGGCTGATGCGGTTCGCGAGGCCCACGGCCGGCACGCCGTAGAGCGGGCGTTCGGCACCGAAGCGCTCCAGGCCGAACAGCGCCGTGTGGAAGCGCGCCTGCTCGGGCGCCACCGTGATGAACGGCACGGGGTCGTCGCCCCGGGCGTGCAGCACCCGGATCACGCCCGCCACCTGGTGCATGACCACCTGCCGCGTGAGCGAGCGGTGCTCGGCGGCGACCACCAGCGACCCCACCTCCACCACCGGGCCCAGCTCCGCCGCGGCGGCCATCGCGTCTCCGAAGGCGTGGGCGGACGGGAGGCCCCATGGACCGTCGGGGATCACCGACATCGCCCCGATCGGCACGCCGTCCAGGTGGGTCAGGGCGAAGAACGTCCCGGGCGTGAGGTAATGCGGGATCACCCGCCGGCCGGACGGCTCGGGGTCCATGAACCCGGACTCCACGAACCCGTCGTGCACCAGCACCATCGCCGCGTCGATCTCGGCCAGCTGATCCGACAGGGTCACCGTGAGCCCGGTCACGCGCCACCCCCGGCCGGGTCGGTGTAGCGCGGCTTGTGGGTCCAGTCCCCCTCCGCATGGAACGGGTAGGCGCCGGACGCGTGGCGGACCACCCGGGTGGGCACGCCGCCCAGCCGCCGCAGGGCGTCCTCCAGCTTCCGCAGCGCCGCCTCGGCCGAGACGTCCGGTGCGCCCCGGTCACGGGCCTCCAGGTGGCACTCCAGCACCGCCCCGCCGTCCGGCGCCCGCAGGCGGAACCGCCCGGTGAGGCCGTCCGCGAGGGCGGGGTCGGCGAACAGCAGCTCGCGCACCGCCTCCGGCCGCACCGGCCGCCCCGCCGCCGAACGGACCCGGGCCGCGCGCCCCGCGAGGGCGACCACGGGCCGCGGCAGCGGCAGCCCGCACCGCTCCTCCAGCACCCCGACGGCATCGTCGTCCAGCAGCAGCGCCGCATCCCCCAGGTCGTACCGCACCAGCGGCAGCGGCACGTCGTCCAGCACGGTCATCACCAGCCGCGGCCCGTCGGGGCCCTCCGGGGTCTCCACGTGCAGACGCTCCGGGTCGAACGTGAGCAGCGCCGGCGCGTACGCCCCGCCGCACAGCGCCCCCCACGTGCCGTCCGCGGCCGCCACCGGGTCCGCGGCCGCCACGGCCCGCGCGGCGGCGAGCTCCGGCACCTCGTGCAGCAGGTGCAGCCCCAGCTCCGCCGCGCCCATCGAGATCATCACCCGGTGCCGGTCGAGCCCCAGGATCCCGCACAGGTACCCGCGCCAGGCCTCGGCCACGGGCTCCCCGCCCGTCACCATCCACGTCTCCGGGTGCACCCGCCCCGCGGCCCTCCAGCGCCGGGCGAGCTCGGCGAGGAACAGGGGCTCCGCCACCAGCAGCACCCGGTCGAACGCCGGCGCGACCTCGGTGAGCACGTGCAGCGCCATCTCCGGATGCACCGACGGGGTCGCGCACGTCGCCAGGTCGCTGGGCACCGCGATCCCCATCGGAAGGGCGTTCACCAGCAGCGACGGGCTGTCCGGCCGTGCGCCCAGCGCCGACAGCAGCCCGTCGACGCGGGCACGCATCGCCGCGTCGGCCCCGCGCCCCGAGAGCCCCAGGGCGAACGGCGGTCCGGACTGGCCGCTGGAGCACACGATCTCCGCCGCCGCGGTGAGGGATTCCCGCGCGATCCAGCCGTCCGCGGCGACGAACACGTCCCGCCGGGACACCACGGGTACGGCGCCCCAGTCCCCCGCCGCCGCGGGGTCCACCCCGGCCCGGGCGAGCAGGTCCCGGTACGCGGGGGCGCGTTCCGCCGCCCGCCGCAGCGCCGTCCACGCGGCGCCGGGCGCGGGCGCCACCGGCACGGCCATCGCCGCTGGGCCGTGCGGAGTCCGTCCATCGGACACGGTCATCCCTCTCCTTCCCCGGCTGGACGGCCCCGGCCGCCCCCGCGGACATCCCCGTCCGCGGCGAGCGGGACCCTTTCACACCTCCCGAAGATGCTCACGCCGCGGGCGCACGGCTCCGCACAATTCGTCGCTTTTCCTCCGGTGACCCGTACGGGGGCCGCCGTCCGGCCCGGCGTGCGACGATCGCCGGGTGGCGACCACGCTCCCACAGCCCCACGGGCTCACCGAGCAGGAGGCCGCCCGGCGCCTCGCCGAGCGCGGCGGCCCCCCCGAGCCGCCGGCCACCAGCCGCAGCACCCGCAGCATCGTCCGGGCCAACACCCTCACCCTGTTCAACGGGGTGCTGGTGGTGTTCGGCACGCTCACCCTCATCGCCGGGGACTGGCGGGACGCCCTGTTCCTGGCGATCCTCGTGGGCAACTCGGGCATCGGCATCCTGCAGGAGCTGCGCTCCAAGCGCGCCCTGGACCGCCTGGCCGCCCTCGTGACCCCCGAGGCCGCCGTGGTGCGCGACGGCGTCCGGCGCCGCATCGCCGTGGGCGGCGTGGTGCCCGGCGACCTGCTGGCCGTCGCGGCCGGCGACCAGATCGTCGCCGACGGCACGGTCCAGGCGACCGACGGCCTGGCGCTGGACGAGTCGGCGCTCACCGGGGAGTCGCTGCCCGTGCCCCGCGGCACCGGTGACCGGATCCTCGCCGGGTGCTTCGTGTCCGAGGGGTCCGGCATGTACGTCGCCGAGGCCGTCGGCGCGGACAGCTACGCCCAGCGCGTGGCCGGCGAGGCCCGCGAGTTCCGCCACCCCCTCTCCCCCCTGCAGGCCCAGGTGAACCGGCTGCTGGTGGTGCTGGTGGCGGTGATGGTGCCGCTGGGCCTGGCCTTCGCGGTGGCCCTGGTGCGGCAGGACCTGCCCTTCGGGGAATCCGTGGCCGAGGCCACCGCCGGGGTCATCACCCTGGTGCCCGAGGGACTCATCCTCCTCACCAGCCTGGCCTACGCGATCTCGACGCTGCGCATGGCCCGGCGCGGGGCCCTCGCCCAGCAGCTGTCGGCGATCGAGTCCCTGAGCTCCGCCGACGTGCTGTGCCTGGACAAGACCGGCACCCTCACCGAGGACGCCCTGCGCCTCGTGGGGACGGTGCCGGCGGACGGCGTCGCCCCCGAGGCCCTCGAGGCGGCGGCCGGCCGCTACGCGGCCTCCTCGGGCGACGCGGACCCGGTGGTGGTCGCCGTGGGCGAGGCGGTCCCCGCCGACCCCATGGCGCCCGAGCACGTCGTGGCGTTCTCCTCGCGCCGCATGTGGAGCGGCCTGCGGGTGGCGGGACGCACCCTCCTGCTGGGCGCCCCCGACGTCGTCCTGCCCGAGCACGCCCACGCGCTGCGCGCCCGGGCGGGTGAGCAGGCCGCGGAGGGCCGCCGGGTGCTCGCCCTCGCCGAGGCCGCCGGGCCGCTGTCCGACCCGGGGCCCGACGGCCGCCCGCCGGCCGGCGCCGAGCCGCTGGGCCTGCTGGTCATCGCCGAGCGCCTGCGGGCATCCGTGCCCGAGGCCATCGCGTTCCTGCGCGAGGAGGGCGTGCGCCCCGTGGTGATCTCCGGTGACGACCCGGCCACCGTGCGCGCCATCGCCCGTGACTCCGGCATCGCCGTGGGCGATGTCCCGCTGGACGGCCGGGAGCTCCCGGAGGGGGCGTACGAGCTGCGCGCCGCGGTGATGGAGGCGGGCGTGGTGGGCCGGACCCCGCCGGAGGAGAAGCGGCGGATCGTGGAGGCCCTGGGCCAGGACGGCCACGCGGTGGCGATGATGGGTGACGGCGTGAACGACGTGCCGGCCCTGAAGGCCGCGCGCGTGGCCCTCACCCCCGCCTCCGCGGCCGACATGGCCCGCACCGTGGCGGACCTGGTGCTCGTGCGCGGCGGGTTCGAGTCCGTGCCGCCCATGATCGGCGAGGGACGCACCGTGCTGCGCAACCTGCAGCGCGTCGCGAAGCTGTTCGTCGCGAAGTCCGTGATCGCGGCGTTCCTCATCCTCACGATCGGCCTCAGCCCCACCACCTATCCCTTCCTGCCCCGTCACCTCACGCTCGCGAGCGCCCTCACCATCGGCATCCCGGCGTTCGTGCTCGCGCTCGCGCCGTCCTCCGGCCCGTGGCGCAGCGACCGCTTCATGCGCGACATCGCCCGGTTCGCGGTCCCCGCGGGGGTCGCGGCCGGCCTGGGGGTCGTCGCCGGGTTCCTCATCGCGCTGAACGTGCTGGAGACCGGGCTGGAGGAGGCCCGCACCGTCGCGGTGACCACCCTCATCCTCATCGGCCTCTACTTCGTGCTGATCCTGGAGGGGCAGGGCGCGTCGGCGCGGCGCGTGCGGTGGGTGTCGCTGCTGTGCGGGGTGATGCTGCTGGGGTACGCCCTGGCGCTCAGCTGGTCGCCGGCCGCGTCGTTCTTCCAGCTCGACCGGCCCAACCCGTTCTCGTTCATCGCCGCCCTGCTGGGCGCCGGGCTGTCGATCGGCGGCCTGTGGATCACCGACGACCGGTTCGCGCCGCCGTCACCGCGCCTGCGCGCCCTCGCCGCCCGCCTGGGCTGACGGATCCACCTCGAAGGTGCGGCGACCGGCGGACATCCTCGGCGGGATGCCCGGATGCATCCTGCTCACCGGGCCCACCGGCGACGTCGGCGGGCGCCTCCTCGCCGGGATCGAGGCCCGGGGATGACGGCGCGGTGCCTCACCCGGCGCCCCGAGACCCTCACGCGCCCCACCGGGCCGGGCACCGAGGTGGTCGCCGCCGACGTGCTGACGCCGGCGGGCTCGCGGACGCGATGCGGACCCGACCGGCTCTCCCACGGCGAGATCATGGCCGAGTACGCCCGGCAGCGCGGCCTCGCCCACCGGGTGCTGCGCGTGCGGATGCTGAGCCCACGGCTCCCCAGCCTGTGGCTGGGCCTCGTGACCCGGGTGCATGCGCGGGTGGCGAGGAAGATGGGATGCTGCTCCGGATCGCCGAGGAGGCGTCCGGCACCACCCCCTGAGGGCGTATCCTGGCCCGTCAGCCGGGACGGGAGCGCGCGTGTACATCGGGATCGACATCGGCGGGACCAAGATCGCGGCGGTGCTGGCCGGCGACGACCTCACGGTGGTCCAGGAGGCGCGCCTGGCGACGCCCGCCACCCAGGAGGAGCTCCTGCAGACCCTCGCCGCCACCATCG
>JADLHW010000150.1 GCA_020848615.1 Thermoleophilia bacterium | reverse complement strand
GGGCCCCATCGCCACGTTCGCCGGCGGCGGCACGCAGCTCGGCGACGGCGGGCAGGCGACGAACGCCCTGCTCCTGCGCCCGCGTCGCGTCGCGTTCTCGGGGGCCGACGTGCTGGTCGTGGAGTTCGGCAGCGTCAACCCCGGCGAGACGAACATCTCCGGCGGCCGCGTCCGCAGCATCGCCCCGGGCGGCGTCATCACCACCCGCGCGGGCACCGGGGAGTTCGACGGCGCGACCGACATCGCCGTGGTCCCCGGCGGGGGCGGCGCCCTCCTCGTGGCCGACGAGTTCAACCACCGCGTGCGCCGGGTGAGCTCGGGCGGGTCCATCACCACCGTCGCCGGCGGGAACGGCGAGGGCTGCACCCGCTACGTGGGGCCCCTGGCCGGCGCGAGCGCGACCTCGGCGGTGCTCGCCTGGCCGCGCAGCCTCGCCATGTACCCGAACGGGGACTACCTCATCCTCGACGAGTCCTGCGGGCTGGTGCACCGGGTGTCCGGCGGCGCGATCACCACCGTGGCGGGAGCGGGCGGCGCCGGCTACGCCGGGGACGGCGGGCCGGCCCTGAACGCGCAGCTCGACAACCCGCGGGGCGTCGCGGTCGCCGCGGACGGCGGGTACTACATCGCCGACTCGCTGAACCACCGGATCCGGCGGGTGTGGCCCGACACCGTCATCACCACGGTCGCGGGCGTCGGGACGCCCGGGTCGCCCACCGCGGGCCGGCCCGCGACCAGCGTCGCGCTGAACACCCCCCGCGACGTCGACGAGGCCGCCGACGGCTCGTTCACCATCGCCGACAGCTCCAACAACGCGGTGCGGCTGGTGGCCCCCGACGGCCTCATCGGCACGCTGGCGGGATCCTCCGACATCTCGGAGCCGCACGGCGTGAACATCGCCCCGAACGGCGACCTCTACATCTCCGGGTCGGGCCTGGGCGGCGGCGACCCGGCCCTCGACCCCGGGCACTTCCTGGTGCGCCGCATCCCCGGCGCCGTCCCCGCGTCCGGGACGCCCCTCCCCCCGCCGCCGCGCATCGTGGGCGGGCCCACCGAGGGCGCCTCCACCGCCGACCGCACGCCCACGTTCACGGTCGCCGGCGGGTCCGGGTCCACCTTCGTCTGGAGGGTCCGCAACGCCGTGACCGGGACGGCCGGTCCCGACACCGGATCGCCCGGCGCGTCCATCACCACCACCGCCCTCGCCAACGGGCCATGGCTCCTGGAGGTGCGTCAGAGGACGGCCGGCGGGGAGCTCGGCACGTGGACCACCGCCCGCTTCTCGGTCGCCGCGGGCATCCCGGCGGCACCTCGGCTCACCTCCGTGCCCGCGCCCTCGGCGGAGGCCCGGCCGACCTTCGGATGGACCGGCGACGCCGGGATCACGCCGGCGTACACGTGGGAGGTGCTCGGCGGTGCCGGGCAGTCGGTGCAGGGTCCCTCCGACGCATCGGCCACGTCGGTGCAGCTGCCGGCCGCGCTGGCGCCCGGCAGCTACACGTTCCGGGTGCGGCAGCAGGACGAGCTCGGGACGCCGGGCGCCTGGACGTCCGCCCCGTTCACCGTCGAGACGCCTCCCCCCGGTGGCGGCGGTGGCGGCGGTGGCGGCGGCGGCGGGGGGACCACCCCGCCGGAGACGACGCCGAAGACCCGGAACGCCGGACGGCTCACGCCGCACGCCGGCGTGCGCGTGCGGCCGGCCGCCGCGAAGCTGCGCTGGTTCGCGATCCGGGGCGCCGCGGGGTACCGCATCCGCGTCCACCGGCTGGCCGGCACGCGCCGCGTGGCCGTCGCCACCCTGGACACCCGGGGCCGGGCGATCACGGTGCCGCGGGCCAGGCTCGCCGCCGGCAGCCGCTACGTGTGGACGGTGAGCGTGCGCCGCCGGTCCCACGGCCGCCTGGTGACGGCGGCGACGCCGGTCGCCGTGAGCTGGTTCCGCACGACCGCCGCGGGCTGACCCGGCCCGGCCCGGAGCCGTTGCACGCAGGTTGCGCGACGGGGGTGGCGGCATCGCCCGGCCTCCGCGTAGCCTGACCCCCAGGCGGTCCACACCGCCGTGCCCAGAGACCGACCGGGGGAGAACCTCATGGGACCTCGTCTCCGACGCCGCGCCGCGCTCGGCGTCGTGGCGGCAACCACGCTGGCCGCCGGACCGCTGGCGGCGTCCGCCTTGGCCACGCCGAAGTCCGTGAACCTGCAGATCCTGTCGTTCAACGACTACCACGGGAACATCGAGCCCCCCACCGGGGGCAACGCCACGCTTCCCGGCCTCCCCGCCACCGAGCTCCACGGCGGCGCCGCGTACCTGTCGCAGACCCTCACGGGGCTGCGCGCCGGGAAGGCGAACACGCTCACGGTCGCCGCCGGCGACCTCATCGGCGCCAGCCCGATCGTGTCGGGCCTGTTCAAGGACGAGCCGAGCATCGAGACGCTCAACGCGATGCGCCTGGACGTGTCCAGCGTCGGCAACCACGAGTTCGACGAGGGCATCACCGAGCTGCTGCGCATGCAGTACGGCGGCTGCAGCCCGGACGGCGGCTGCTTCGATGCCGACGGCTACTCCGGGGCGTCGTTCCCGTGGCTCGCCGCGAACGTCACCTGGAAGCCCGGCGTGCTCACCCCCAGGCCCGTCAAGGGCTACGGCTCGTGGTTCACGGCGCGCACGGGGCGCACCGTCCTGCCGCCCACCTGGGTGAAGCAGGTCCAGGGCATCAGGGTCGGGTTCATCGGCATGACCCTGCGGGACACGCCGACGCTGGTGGCGCAGGCCGGCATCAAGGACCTGGACTTCGCGGACGAGGTGACCTCGGCGAATCGCGCGGCCCGGGACCTGAAGCAGCGCGGCGTCCGTGCGATCGTCGTGCTCATCCACGAGGGCGGCCTGCCGCCGTCCGGCGCCGCGTACGACTATCAGTGCAACGTGCCCGGCAGCCCCGCCGCGATCTCCGGCCCCATCGTGGCCATCGCCCAGGGCCTGGACCCGTCGATCGACATGGTCATCTCCGGGCACACCCACCAGCCGTACGTGTGCGACATCCCGGACCCCGCCGGGAACCCGCGCACGGTGACCAGCGCCTACGCGTTCGGACGCCTGGTGACCGAGACGAACCTGAAGCTCGACCGCCGCACCAAGGACGTGATCCGCACGTCGGTGACCTCCCGGAACGTGCCGGTCACGCGCACCGCCGCCGACCCGGTGGTGGCCGGCATCGTCACCAAGTGGCAGGCCCTCGCGGCCCCCATCGCCGGCCGTGAGGTCGCGCGCGTCACGGCGGACATCACGCGGGCCGCCGGCCGGGACCTGGAGGGCAGCCTCGCCAACCTCATCGCCGACGCGCAGCTCGCGCAGACCACGGTGAACGGCGCGCAGATCGCCCTCATGAACCCGGGCGTCGTGCGCGCCGACCTGGTGTTCGCCGGCAGCCCCACCGGCGGGGCCGACGGCGTGGTGACCTACGGCGAGATGTTCGCGGTGCAGCCGTTCGGCAACACCCTGGTCACGATGACCCTCACCGGGGCCCAGCTGAAGACGGTGCTGGAGCAGCAGTACGCGCTGCGCACGACGAACAGCCCCGTCGAGTCACGCCTCACCCTGGGCGTCTCGAAGGGCCTCACGTTCAGCATGGCCGGGTACTCGGCCGGGACGAGCGCGGCCACGCCGCTGTTCCCGGGCACCCCCGGCAACCGCATCACCGACATCCGGCTGGACGGCACGCCCGTCGACCCGGCCGCGACGTACCGGGTCACGGTGAACTCGTTCCTCGCCGACGGCGGCGACGGCTTCCTGGAGCTGAAGAACGGCACGGACCGCACCGGCGGCGGCCAGGACCTGGACGAGTTCGTCGCCCACCTGGCGGCGAACAGCCCGGTGGCGCCGGCCCCCACGGACCGCATCACCGAGCTGCCGTAACGGGAGCGGCCGCGCGGCGCCC
This sequence comes from Thermoleophilia bacterium, assembly GCA_020848615.1. Classification (GTDB taxonomy): domain Bacteria; phylum Actinomycetota; class Thermoleophilia; order Miltoncostaeales; family Miltoncostaeaceae. The sequence continues at coordinate 805 of JADLHW010000150.1, read as the reverse complement.
CGTCCCACGGGGCGCCGCGGCGGACCGCGGGCGCGGGGGTACGGCCACGGAGCCGGCGGGTGGATCCGGGGCCGCGCCCGGGCCCGGAAGGGGGGAGGGCCCGGGGTCTTCGCCGGCACCCCGGCAGGCTTCCGGCCCGCGGCGAAGGGGCTGCCGCCGCGGCCGTGCGGGGGTGCCGGCGAACCGTCAGCCGATGGCGTCGCCCTCGGCGTCGAACAGGTACAGCCGGGACGGGTCGATGCGCAGCCGGATGCCGCTGCCCGCCTCCAGCCGCACCGGCGGGACCAGCCGGGCGCACATCACCGACTTGCCCTCCTCGGCGAGGATGCTCTCCTCCTCGTCGGAGGCCTGGGCGCGGTCCCGGACGTCCGCGTCGGAGGCCTGCTCCACCGGTGCGACGAAGAACACGAGGGTCTCGGACCCCAGCATCTCGACGACCTCGGCGGTGACCTCCAGGGTCTCCGGGCCCGCCTCCTCGGCGCGCACGAAGCCCTCCGGCCGGATGCCCACCGTCACGGGCTGCCCCACGTGCTCGGCGAGCCCCGGCCGCCGGGCCACGACCTCCGCCGGGATCGCGATGACCCGGTCGCCGAACGAGAATGCCAGCCCCCCGTCCTCGCCCTGCCGCAGCACGGAGTGGAAGAGGTTCATCTTGGGGCTGCCGATGAACCCCGCCACGAACACGTTCGCGGGCTCGTCGTACAGCTCCTGGGGCGCCGCGACCTGCTGCAGCCGCCCGTTCTTCATCACCGCCACCCGGGTCCCCATCGTCATCGCCTCGACCTGGTCGTGCGTGACGTACAGG